>NZ_CP180555.1:970944-1294592 GCF_047778115.1 Neptuniibacter sp. QD48_55
CGCCTGAAAGCAAAATCACTTTATCCACATCAGGTGCGGTATCCATCACATCAATTGTAATGCCTACATCCCAATCGCCTTTGGCCGAGCCGTCTTTACGTTGGATATAAGGTTTTAGTTTTACATCAAAGCCAATATGACGCAGGGCATCCTGAAACTTCTTCTGGCCGTCATCTTTGCGTTCAATCGCATAAGCGTAGGCGTGAACAATCTCTCCCTGTTTGCTGATCTCTTGCCAGAATTTACGGTAGTTAAACGGGCAGCCGAACGCCTGACGGGTGGTGTAATAGATGTTCTGTACGTCTACAAAAATAGCAATGCGAGACACAATAGAGCCTTTGTTCTGATTCAAGAAAGAGCACTATATCAGACTCGTGTTTAGATATGCTGCTGCAAGCCGCGGAAAAGCTGGAAAAAAGCCCGAGTCTGCACTATCGTTGCAAGAGTTAGTAAAAAAGGTTTTACTGATTGTTACTGGTTGATTATTCGGAGTTTTTTAATGTCTGCTTCAGACGCTGCTAGCCCTCAACAAACGAATAGAAAAAAGATCGATCTATCGATTGTTTTTGCGATCTGCGGTGCGCTATTTTCACTGCTGATTTTTCTATTTATGTTCAAGCAGGAGCGTGATGCGGCTATTCAACAGTTTCAGGTTGAAATGACACAAGGAACAGCATCGTTCCAGCAATCATTAACTCAGAATACTTACTCTCTAGAAACCTTACAGGCCGTTTACCAGTTAGATCAGACGGCCGATCAAGCACGACTGCAACAAATCATTAATAGCTTGTTTAGTCGCCATACCTCTTTGAAAGGGATGGCTATCGAAAATGGTGATATCTCGCTTCGTATAGCTGACTCTTCTACCGATTCTATTTTTAACCGTTCTGAAGTTTCTGAGGCATTAAGTAGCCTGTCCTCAGAGCAGGTTAAGACACTGACTTTAGATCAAGAAACCTTCGCATTGGTTTCAGCTCAAGCTGGCAACGCCCAACTGGCTGGTATTATCTCGCTTAACTCCGTACTGGAACAAAGCCAACTTCAAGAGGTATTAGGTGATGTTCAATTTACGCTGACAGATGCGAACAAGCAGGTGATCCTAGCGCACGATCACACTTCACTTGCTCTAGATGCGATGCTTTCTAGCTCTGTTCAGTTACTAGATCAAAAATGGAATTTAGATATTACTGCCACAGAAGAGCGCATTGCTGCAGGTATGAGTTTTACCCCAGCCCTGTTTTTGATGACCGGTTTACTGCTTTCTTTCTTGGTGGCTTCCTATCTGAAACGCGTGAGTCGTCATGTTAAAACGTTGCGTACTGAACAAGCGAATTTGACTGAACAGATGGCAGAAACTAGTTGGTCTGATCCATTAACAGGTTTGGTCAACAAACTGCATTTCAATGAAGCTTTGGATGTTGAGTGTCGACGTGCTGTACGTGAGTTCTCGCCACTCACCATGATGCTGTTGAAGATTGATAGCTTTAAAGAGTTCAGTGACGAATATGGTATTGAGGCTGCACAAGAGATGCTACAAGAGGTTTCTAGTGTACTCAAAAATTCTGTGGGTCGTCCGGGTGATATGATTGCGCGTATTGATGATCATTTATTCGCCTTTATTCTGCCTTCCACTAATGAGATGGTGATTCAATTAGCAGAACGTTGCTGTAACACAATTTATGATCACGGCATCCCTCATCAAGCATCGCCGATTGATCGAGTCGTTACCTTAAGTATCGGTGTGGCGACTATGCAGCCTTCACGTTTGCTTACCCCTGAATACCTTTTAGAGTTGTCTACTCAACAACTTCAAGAAGCTGAAGCTAAAGGTGGTAACCAGTTCCATGCGTTTGTGGATGGCGTTAAAGAGCCGCCTTTAACCTATAACGTATAGGTCGATTGGCCTGATGCGGAATATTGGGCCGGTCAGTCGTCGATGGCTGGCTGAGATCGAAATCTACTCCTTAGCTGATCTAGAACAAGTCGGCCCAATAGCTACGTATAAGATGATTAAGTCTATGCGTGGCGGTAAGGTCAGTATCAATCTGTTGTGGGCGCTGGTGGGTGCCTTAGAAGGTATTGATTGCCGTGATCTCTCGCCTGAACGAAAAGCTGAACTTCGTGAACTTCTAAAAGACTCGTAAAGCTCATTGTTAATAGATCCACCTAGCTGAAAGGGATTGATTGATGACTGCTCTAACAACCTTGTACTCTCGATTGCTTAACGATGCACAGGCACAACAGCATCGTCGATTACTGGTGGTGAGCGGTACTCAAGAGTGGTGTTACGAGCAAGCAAGAGAGCTAAATGGCGAAACCGAATGGCTATGGGTCAGTGAGCATGCGCCGGTTAAAGCTCAGTCTGTGCGCGCCACTCAATGTCATCAGTTATTAGGCCAGTCGCTCTCGGCAGTGATCTTTGATGGTTGGTCCGGTTTTAATCCTAACGCCTTTGGACAGATCTCCGGTACGTTAAGCGGCGGTGGAGTGCTGGTTTTACTCTGTCCCGATCTAGATCATTGGGCCGAGTTTGACGATCCAGAACATCAAAGCTTAGTCGCTCACCCTTATTGCTCTTCCGATGCTGGTCGTCGATTTATCTCGCGTCTAGCGATGATTTTAGAAGATGATGCCTACACGCTGGTGTATCGAGAAGGGCAAGCGCTCGCAGGTGTAGAAGCCGAGTTGCCAAGCTCCGCAGCATTGGCTGATCAGCCAGATGATAATGTGGTGTTGCCGAGTAAAACCAAGGATCAGCAACAAGCGGTTGAGTTGATCCTATCTCAGTTTCGTCGGGGTAGACGTCCTGCAGTGATTACTGCAGACAGAGGGCGTGGCAAATCGGTTGCTTTAGGTATCGCTGCTGCACAGCTATCAGGCCTAGATTTCCAAGATATCTTAGTAACCGCACCTGAACAGTCATCCGTAGATGAAGTTTTCAGTATGGCTCATCAATTACTGCCTGATTATGACTATCAACTGGGTAAGCTTTGCCATTCAGATCATTGCATCCGTTACGTGACGCCAGAGCAAGCGTTGCAAGAACAAGGCGAAGGGCAAATACTGTTGGTGGATGAAGCGGCAGCGATTCCGGTACCTGTATTAAGTAAGTTACTGCAACGTTTCCCTCGTATTGCCTTTGCATCAACTATTCATGGTTACGAAGGCACAGGGCAGGGCTTTGCGGTTCGCTTTAAACAAGTACTGGAAAAGCATGCACCCAATGCAAAATCGCTTCATCTTAATCAGCCGATCCGTTGGGCCAGCAATGATCCTCTGGAACAGCTGACCTTTAATCTGCTGTTACTCAATGCCGAGCCTGCTTCGGCTGACGATCTAAAACACAGTTGTCAGTCTATTGCCGACTGTCAGATAGAGAAGTTAGATCGTGATCAACTTGCAGAAGATTATCAGACCTTAACTCAGTTGTTTGGTTTGTTAGTGTTGGCTCACTATCGTACATCACCTGGTGATTTGCGGGTGCTTTTAGATAGTCCAAACCTGCATATCTGGCTAATGAAGGTCGGTGGTCAGGTTGCTGGCGCTGCGCTGGTCGCGGAGGAAGGCCCTCTGCCGGAAGAGTTGGTCGATGATATCTGGTCGGGTAAACGTCGTCCTCGAGGTCATCTTTTACCGCAAACCTTGGTAGGGCAAGAAGGTGCAAAGGAGGCGGCATCGCTTAAGGCTGGTCGGATTATGCGAATCGCGATTCATCCCGCTCTACAGCATAAAGGTTTAGGTCGAGCGCTGTTATCCACAGTATCTGAAAGTGCGAAGTCTGCAGGTTGGGATTACTTCGGTGCCAGCTTTGCCGCTAGTGCAGAACTGATTAGTTTTTGGCAACACTGTGGGTTTGAGACCGTACGTATGGGTTCTACTCGTGACAGTGTCAGCGGTTGTCATGCCGCGTTGGTTCTATCGCCTTTAACAGAGCAAGGGCAGAGCTTAGAGAAACAGCTGAGACAGCGCTTTATTGAGCAGCTAAATTATCGCTTGAGTGATGACTTGGTCGATCTCGATCTGCCTGTGGTGTGCCGGTTGTTACAGCATGGGGGTTATCTTCCAGAATTAACCGCCCACGATCAATCTGATCTAATCGCATTTGCTGTGCATAACCGCAATTACGAAGGCTGTGCTTTTGCTATCCACAAGCTGCTTTTACAGTTTTTGGATCAGGTGGAAGATAAGCAGCTGGAAATGTTGCTCGAAAATGAAGAATTCATGCTGCTGATTGAGCGCAATCTTCAGCAAAAAAGCTGGGATCAGCTGGAAGTCAAAGGGCAGGGGCGTAAACAGATGATGCGCCAGCTTAAGTCGATTACGGCGTTGTTGTTAGAGAAAGTTTCTTAGCTAATCTCTTCTGAAACCCTCATAACGAACTTAGGCACGGTTTAGCGCCTAAGTGTGAGCGTGTTTCCTTTCTGAATGATCTCAAGGTATTTCATAAAGCTCATACCTAGAAGTACCGTTTCGCCATCCATGTGTGGATTAATATGCCCACGAACGTTTTGCATGCTAATCCCACCAAGGGAGACGGTATTCAGCTCAGTGTTATACACATCAATCACGCCATTAGCGGTATCTACTTGACGTTTTAACCCAGGCCTAAGGCCAATGCGGTCTGCCACTTCTTGCGGCACGCTGATATTGGTCGCGCCGGTATCTAAAAGAAAGATAACCGGTTGGCCGTTGATCTCTCCCGGTGCAACGTAGTGCCCCGCTCTGTTTTGCTGCAGCACCACTTCGTTACTGCCGCTGGTGACGAGATTACGGTTGGGATTGTATTTGTCGTTAACCTGCTCTTCAAAGAACAGCCAAAGCATTCCTAAAAACAAGACCCATGCGACGGCCCACATCCCTTGGCCAATACGTTTTGGTGTGTGTTGAGATTCCATCCAGCCCCACAATAATTAATCGATATTAATTTATTGTAAGGAACTCGCTTGCAGAATAGAACCTCGATTCATTCAATCCTTAAGCTGTACATTTGCTCAATTGCTGTAGATGGTCACGAGTTAACTGAATCTGTTGATCAATCGCTTGGGTTAGGCGGCTAAAGTAAACTCGAGGCTCAATCTTAATTACTTCGGGTTCAAGGATCTCTTGGGTGACCAGTCGGTCTATATCACGAACCGCAGGATCACATAGCTCATTTTCACGCATATTTACCAACAGGTACTGTAATTGCACTCTCACAGCAGCAGGGCAGTGACCAAGATTGGCAGCTTTATTTCCTAAACCCCGCAAGCGTGCAAGGGATTCAGCAAAGTGAGGACGGAGAAGTAGGTTTTGCCATAGCTCCTCGCCGTTATGGTCATTATTACTCGCAGTGAGAGAACAGATATCTGCGATTACGGTTAGTTCGTGGAGCAGTTTTTCGATCAGTTCACAGTGTTCCATAAAACTACCTGTGGGCTCAGCTTCGATCTGCTTCCACTTGGTAAATTGCAGGTTAACGCGCTTAACATTACCGCCATAGTTTTTATCCAGCAGCGGCCGCCATAGTGAGTTGATCTCATTACTTAGCTGTCGCTGCTGTGCTTGGTTTGTGCTATCTAAATTTGCACAGATGCCGCGGTGGCGTTGTAGACTCTGTATTAGATTCAAAAGCGCGCTCAGCTGTTCAATTCCGCGCAGCGTCTTCTCACGACGCTTCTTGCGCAATTTGCTTCGTTTAAACCAACTGGCTAAACCAATCAGAATAAAAAGAAACAGTACAAGGCTAACCTCGATCATGATGTCACCTCCTTAGTGGCCGCTTTAAGCGCAAGGGCTTCTAAATAGCCGGTAAGTTCTGTCAGGGAATGCGCTTGTTCACTGTGGTGCTGAAGAATATTGCCTATATCGGTAAGTTTTTCACTTAACTCGTTACTGGCAGAGGCGTGTTCGTCGATGGAGAAGTTAACTTCCTGAATAAGTTCAAGGCTGCGTTCGCTGCCAGATTCGATCTGCTGAAGTAGATTGTGCATCTCTTCACAAGTATGTGAGCCGGTTTGCAGTTCTTGTTCGCTACGGTTCATGCTTTCGGTAACTTCATTCACACGTGCAAGCATTGAGTTCACCAGCAAGGTGATATCGCCTGTAGCCTTTTCGGTATTACCCGCTAACTGGCGAACTTCATCTGCGACAACGGCGAAGCCTCGTCCGGCTTCACCTGCTCGTGCAGCCTCAATCGCTGCATTTAGTGCCAACAAGTTGGTTTGAGCTGCAACTTCTTCGATAGTACTAACGAAAGATTGAATCGCTTCTGCTTCTTCCGATAATTGAGAAATCTTGGTGCAGGTATCGGTAAATTGGTGTCGTACACCACTGATCGCATGACTCAAATCAGAGGCTTGCTGAGTCCCTTTATTACATAAGGTTTGCGAGTCTTCGGCACTATTTTGAGTGTTATGCACATGGTCTCTAATCAATTGTACGGTTTGGCTCATCTCTTCTGAGGCGCTGGCAACCGTTAATAGCTGATTTTGCTGTTCCGATGCAGCATGAGCTGTGTGCTTAGCTAAGTTCTCTAACTCATGGGTAGAAAACTTCATCTCGTTACATAGCTGATCAGTTAGGGTATTTAGCTCTTCATAGTCACGGGCGAAGCCATAGAGGTTTTGTGCTGCGTCTCTCAGCGGTTTGTCCGAACTGGTATGTCGTGTCCGGAATTGCATCTGCTTTTGCGAGAATGCTTCGATTACTAGAGAGAGGTTATGCCAACGACGTTGGCTCAACAGAATATAGCTTAGCTGGAAGTAGCTAAGTGGGATTAATAACCAAAGTGCTTCTATATAGCCGGTTACTAATGTGGCGATTGTCAGCAACCAACCCAACAACAGTAAAATACCTGAAGCGAGTAATGAACAGCGGCTCAAAACGCTGTAGCCAAATGTTAGTAGCAGCATCTTAGTGCTCCCCATAAAAATCTATTATCTGGAGATTTAGCAAAACTTAAGCCAGATGTTTAACAGGGGTACCCGAATGCGCGATATTGTTGCGCTTGAGGGAGATGGCTAGTTTAAGAACGCACGGATTTAATACTGCTTTGTGCACCGCGATAGTGCGAAGGCCTTATTCTGGAGCGTAGCTGGCTCAATTGAAATTATTTGAAAGAGCATTAATTACTATCGGCTTAAGCTGCCATTGCGATGTAGAATAACTGTCATAATTGGGCTTTATGCTAAAAGAAAAGAGAGGGTTTATGCACATTTGGGTTGATGCCGATGCCTGTCCAAAGGTTATTAAAGAGATTTTGTTTCGGGCTTCCGAACGTAAACAGGTGCCTGTAACGTTGGTGGCTAATCAATTCTTAAGTACGCCGCCTTCACCACTCATCAATGCTGTGCAAGTACCGCAGGGCTTTGATGTAGCGGACAATCATATCGTGGCCAAAATGGAAGAGGGTGATCTGGTGGTAACGCAAGATATCCCATTGGCTTCAGAAGTGATTGATAACAAGGGTGTGGCAATAAATCCTCGTGGCGAACTTTATACACCGGAAAATATTCGTCAGAGGTTATCTATGCGAGATTTTATGGAAACCCTACGAAGCTCGGGTGTAGAGACCGGTGGCCCGTCTGCTTTTAGTCAGGCAGATCGCCAAGCGTTTGCGAATTCTCTGGACCGTTTTTTAGCAAAAAACCTGAAAAAGTAATTTTTTTTGTGCGCTGCACAAAAAAAGTTCTTGACTAAAAAACGTACAAGATTTATCTTTGCTGTAAATGGATTGCTGCACCGCAGCAACGGAAACTTTTGGAGACAAAATTATGTACGCTGCTAACAACCCTTTCGCTGATTTCATGAAGCCTGAACTACTATCTAACGAAATCGCTGAGCTATTCAAACCAGTTCAGTCTCTAGTAGACGTTAACACTAAAACTGTTGAAACTTTGGTTGCTCTTCAGAAAGCATACGTTGAAGAACTAGCTAACGCTTCTGTTGAACAGTTCAAAACTCTATGCGAGTGCAAAGACCCTAAAGCTGCTCTAGACCTACAGGTTAAATTCTACAAGTCTGTTGAAGCTAAAATGACTGAAACTGCTGAGAAAAGCGTTGCAGCTATGACTGTTGCTAAAGATGCTTACGTTGCTACAGTTGAAGAGTCTGCTAAAAAAGCGACTGAAATGGCTGAAGAAACTGCTAAAAAAGTTGCTGATCTTAAAGTAGCTTAATTTCAGTTTTATACTGAATAATAAAAAGCCGATGTAGAGAAGGGCATCGGCTTTTTTGTGTCTGTGATTTAGTGTTTTAAATTAAACCTCAATTACGACATCCGTTTCGGGTGTACAGCTACACGCTAGAACCACGCCTCGAGCTTTCTCATCTTCAGATAGCGGAATTTCCGATTGGCGATGCGCTTGGCCTGAGACTAAGGTCACTTTACACGCGCCACATACACCTGCACGACAGCCGGAAGGAATCATGATTCCTTGATCTTCAGCTTGCTCTAGCAATGTGGTTTGGCTATCACCGGCAAATGAAATCTCGCCAAAGGTTAACTGAACGCTGTGCTTTTCAGCATCGGGATCAACACCTGGAGGTGCACCAAAGCTCTCTTCAAACCACTGTTGTTCTGCTAAGCCTAACTGACGGCAGTAGGTTTTAGCATGATCCATAAAGCCCTCAGGGCCACAACACATGACTGTGCGTTCCGGCAGATCCGGAATTAGCTCAATCAGCTGTTGGCGGCTAATACGGCCTTTAATGCCTTGCCAATCATCATCTGGTTGACTCAAGCTGAAGATAATTTTGAGATTAGGGTTTTGGCGCTCTAGCCAAAGGAGCTCGTCTTCGCAGATTAGATCTGCTTCGGTTCTGGCTTGGTGATAAAACACTATATTACGTTGGCTATTTCGATCGGTTAGCTCGCGGGCAATCGAAAGCATAGGCGTAATGCCGCTACCGGCAGATAACAACAATAGAGGTTTGTTGCCTGTATTGCCTTCGTGGAACTCACCTTGCGGAGCGAGGGCAGGTAACTTATCCCCAACCTGTAAATTATCATGCAGCCAATTCGAAGCGATGCCATCGGTAACACGCTTTACCGTGATTGCGATATCAGCGCTGCGAGAAGGTGATGAAGATACTGTATAGCAGCGGGTGACGGTCTCACCGTTGATCGGCAACATTAAGGTCAGAAACTGACCCGCGATATAATCTGTTGATAGACCTTGCGGTACTGCAAAACGGAAGGTCACAACATCACGCGTTTCATCAATGCGGCGGATGCATTCTAAATCGACCTGTTGAGTTGCGGCCCACGTCTCTTGGGTTTTACCGTCGTTTGTATCTCTGATAACCGGCGCATTATCGGGGTATTGAGCAGGTTGTTTAACCTCTAATACCTCAATCCTATCACCTTGCTTAATCTGACCTTCGTTTAGAGGCACAAGGTTTTGGCCAAAATAAACTTCGTTATCCTCACCTTTACGGTACTTAGCCAAGGTTTTAATTGGCTCACCCGCAGGTACTGGCTGCCCAGTTTTTGGATCGATAGTCGTTAGTACGCAACGAGAGCAATCTTTAACGATCTCAAACTCTACTTCACCAATACGGATGCGCTTCCAGCTATCCTCGGCGAAAGCTTCGGACCCTTTTACAACAAGGTTGGTTCGGAAGTGATCCATATTAACTTGTGTAGAAGCGCGGCTATTCAGATCAGCCAATGAAGCTTCAGAGATCACAAGTAGAGGATATCCATCGGCAAAAGCGACTGGCTTATCGGGTCTACGAGAGGTTACGCGTTCTGATTGCTCGCCAAAATAAAGAAGTTGGCATTCACGGCCTAGTTTTTCGCTGAACCATTCATCTAGCCATTCGCCACAATGTTGAGCGTTAATCTCCGTTCCCCAAACACGTACCTGACGGTAGTTTTGGAAAAAGTCCGGGTAACGTAAGCTTAAGTGATCACCATCAGGCGCAATTATCTCTACACCATCTTCACGTAAAACCGTTTCGAAAAGCAGCATCGATGGCACTTGGCGAGCAGATAATAATTCGCCTTCCGGATCGCTCAACATAAAGCGTCGGTCAAAAGACAGTCCGCTCTCAGTTACAAAAGCATCCGATAAGCTAATGCCGCCTAATGATTTTATGGGGAAAGTATTAATACCACTGAGTTGAATATCTGACACGTCGTCGGCCTTTAAGAGGATTAGTAGGGTAGGCGGCTAGAGATAGAATCTAATCGAACTCTATAGTTTTTACCTTCTTGATCTTCGGCAATCAGAAACTCCCCCTCCGGAGTATATTGGAGGTCAAGAAAGCGTAAGCGCTGGCTAAATGCGGTATCATCTTCTTTCCATTCAACAAGATGGATGGCGTTGCGCATACAGGCTAATTCGTAGCCGTCATGAATTTCGCAATTGATAGGTTGATACGCTTGCTTGTCAGCCATGGCCTAAACCCACTATTTATTATTTTCTACAGAATACTGTTTGCTCGCTGGAAATAACAGGCTGTTAAGGGGAAAGCATTGGATCTGGATAAACGTCATCTACTTAAACTGGCTAATATGAAGATGCCATTTGGTAAGTATCAAGGGCGAGTACTACTCGATCTACCCGAAGAGTACCTGCTTTGGTTCGCAAAAAAAGGTTTTCCAAATGGGGAGCTTGGCTCGTTGCTAGAACTGATGCTAGAAATCCGCATTAACGGCTTAGAATCGGTATTGCAGCCTTTACGAAACACGCGATACTCCTAATGCGCTTTTTTACTTTCAATCCATCTATTGATCCACCCAATACAGCCTTGAGCGACTATTATTTAGTTAACCTCAATAGGCTTAAGGATGGATTCATGCTTAAACGACTATCATCTTTTCTATTCGCATGTTGGATAGCACTATTCAGCTTTAATGCTTACTCAGCCTCCAAGGCTGAGATTAGCGCTAAGACCACAGAAGCCTTACAAAAGTTTTATCAACACAGCTCAGCTGGCCAAACATTAGTCCAGCAAGCCAAAGGGGTTTTAATTTTCCCCGAGGTTTATAAAGCGGGTATAGGCATAGGTGGTGAGTATGGTGAAGGAAAGCTTTTAGAAAAAGGTAAAACAACTGGCTATTACACCATTGCTGCGGCATCGATTGGCTTTCAGTTAGGTGCGCAAATTAAGTCAGAGATAATCCTGTTTATGACTGATGCTGCTTTGAATCAGTTTAAGCGTAGCGATGGTTGGGAAGCGGGTGTTGATGGCAGTGTTGCTGTTGTAACTATAGGTGCGGGTGGTGAAATTGATACCAGCACGATTAAAGACCCGATCATTGGTTTTATCTTTTCTAATAAAGGATTGATGTATAACCTGTCTTTAGAAGGCTCAAAAATTAGCAGGAAGAGATGATGAAAAAATTATTATTAGCCCTATGTATGAGTGGATTAGCTTTAAATACATACGCAGCCAAGCCTGAGTGGGCAGGCCAAGGCGCAGATAAACATCAAGCTAAAAAAGAGGCCAAGCAAGCGGCTAAAAACTACAAAAACAAAGATAAGGATACCGAAGAAGAGCAATCCATCGTAAGTGATACGAAGTCTATTCTGGATGATCTCTTTTCTGACAAAGAGAAAGAGACCATCAAAGATTATTACAATGAAAATGCCAAATCAGGAACAGGTAAATACAAAGGCAAGATGAAGGAGCTGCCTAAAGGTTTGCAGAAAAAGTTAGAACGTGGCGGTGAACTCCCTCCAGGTTGGCAAAAGAAAGTAGCCCGTGGAGAAGTGTTAGATAAAGACTTACGAGATAATGCTGAATATCTGCCTGACGATCTTCTTTCTCGTTTACCCAAAGGTGATGCGGCGACTGAGATTATCAAACTCAAAGATAAAGTCATTAAAGTGGGCAAAGGTGAAGGCACAATAGTCGACATCATCGATATTGCTGATATCCTAACGGGCGGCAGTGCTAAGTAAACACTGTTCGACCTGAGTGATATGAGTAGATAAAGAATGACCCCAGCGATCAATGCAGCTAAAAAAGCCAAAGTAGCCTATCAAGTTCATGAATATGAGCACGATCCTAGTGCTGAATCCTACGGCGAAGAAGCTGCGCAAGCGCTGGGTTTAGATCCTGCCCAAGTTTTCAAAACCCTCCTAGTCGCCATCGGTGGCGACAACAAAAAACTCGCTGTCGGTGTTGTACCTGTGTCAGGTCAGCTAGATCTGAAAGCTATTGCTACGGCGCTAAAGGCAAAGAAAGTTACTATGGCAAACCCGCAAGATGCCGAACGTGCAACGGGTTATGTAGTGGGGGGCATCAGCCCACTAGGCCAAAAGAAACGATTACCGCTTATTTTGGACGCAAGTGCTAGCAACTTTAAAACCATCTGCATGAGTGCGGGTCGCCGTGGTTTAGAGATCGAGATGTCAGCAGAGGATCTGCTCAAACTAACGTCAGGTAAAATGGCAGCCATTGGGCGTTGATCTATGGTTGTTACTCGCGGAATAAGCGTTCGTTTGATTCGCGTACCGCTTTTATATCGGTGCAGTATTCGGCTGTAGGCCTTAGTAAGAGGCGCTTAATGCCAATCTCTTCGCCAGATTCTAGACAGTAACCATATTCACCGTTGCGAATGCGCGTTAGGGCGGTGTCGAATTTTGGTAAGAGCTTACTTTCACGGTCGACAATTCTGAGTGCGAGGCGAGATTCTTCCTCGTATTGAGCGCGGTCCGCATCGTCATTCATCTCTGGGCGTTCATTCAATTGAGCTTGGGCATTTTGGATGTGAGCGATGGTTTCCTGTTTTTGCTGCTCTAAGTATTGCTTGAAAAACTCCAATTGACTGTCATTCATGTAGTCCTCAGGACTGGCATTCAAGAGTTCTTCTTTTGTTATTGTCATGCTTTCCTCAAAACTTGGTCAAAATTATATAATGTTATGTTATAGCATTTATTTTTGTGACCGTGGAAATTTTTATGATGTTCAGAAGCGATGGGTAAGTTATCGGAATCGCTAGCTCCAGTGAATTTCCATGGTATGGTGGTCTGACTATCAGTTGTGGATGTTTGAACCATCATGAATAAGGATGTGCAGACCCTTAAAGTTTTTATATATACCTTAATCGCTTTGATTGCTTTTGCCGGTAATTCTGTTTTATGCCGCTTAGCATTGGGAGATGAGGCAATTGATGCTGCAAGTTTTACTTCTATTCGATTGCTGTCAGGCATTGTTATTTTACTGGCTATATTCATCTTTATGAATAGAGGAAAAGCCAATGCAGCAAAGGGCAGTTGGAAAGGTGCGTTTTTTCTCTTTGCCTACGCTATCACTTTCTCTTATGGCTATATCACTCTAGAAACAGGCATAGGAGCCTTGGTTTTATTTGGCTCGGTTCAGATATCTATCATTCTAATTAACATGCTTAAAGGCAATAAACTCCATTCAATGGAGTGGATAGGAACGATCGTTGCGTTTGCTGGGTTTGTCTATTTAATCTTCCCTAGTTTAGCGACACCTTCGGCTGTTGGGTTTGGCCTGATGACAATGGCTGGTGTGGCTTGGGGCTTCTATACCTTAGCAGGGAAGGACTCTAACAATCCTTTGGGGGATACGACCTATAACTTTTTACGCACACTGCCTTTTGTATTGATTTTGGTTTTATTGAGCTTTGATGATGCGTCTTTATCTACAGAAGGCATTTGGTTGGCGATTCTGTCTGGTGGCTTAGCCTCGGGGATTGGTTATGCTATTTGGTATCAGGCTTTAGGCTCGTTATCAGCGATTCAAGCTGCGGTTGTACAGTTGCTAGTCCCAGTGATTGCAGCAGCAGGTGGTGTTGCCTTTGCGGGTGAGGAAGTTACCTGGCGTTTAGTTATCGCCTCAGTTGTAGTTCTGGGTGGGATCATGATCGTGATTACAGGTAAACAGATTTTAGAACGTGTGAAACAGTAATGCAGAGCATAGTGTTATTGCTTTAATAGGACTTGCTGACTAACTGGTTCCTGCCGTTTTCTTTAGCTTGATATAAAAGCTTATCGGCTCGTTTATAAAGATCGCTGACCTGGGTTTTATCGGTGAGGTTTTGTGTGCAGGATAATCCCATTGATACGGTGATAAATTGATTAGCGCTGTTCTCTTTATGAGGGATTTTTAGCTTTTCGATTTTTTGTCGAATACGATTCGCAAAAATATCAGCGGCTTCTTTGCTTTCTTGAGTGAAGACAACTGCAAACTCCTCCCCGCCAACGCGGAAGCAATAATCCTCCCCTTGACGAATATTATCCTTGAGCGCCTGGCTTACTTTTTTTAGAACATGGTCACCTTTTAGATGGCCATATGTGTCGTTATAGGCTTTAAAATGGTCAACATCGAGGATAAGCAGGCAAAAGTAAGTTTTCTGCCTTTTGGCGCGCTCTAGGACTGCTTGGGATAAGTATTGGAAGTTACGGCGATTGAATAGGTCGGTTAGGGCATCGGTAACCGCGAGTTTTTCAATTTTTTCTTCTAGCGTGCGAGCCTCAGTTATATCGATATGTACTCCGTTCATGCGAATGGCATTGCCATTTTTATCTCTAAGGAATACCCGACCAACATCATGTATCCAGCGCCATTTGCCATCACCGCATATCATGCGAAATTTAGCGTCATAAATTTCGGTTTCACCATTCAGGTGTTTTTCGATCAATTCAACCGTAGGTTCTAAATCATCAGGGTGAACGATAGAGGACCAGCGCTCAAGACCATCGATTACCTCAGAGAAGAGCGAATCATCCTCTCTGAACTCATCATCTTTATATCTCTTCTGAGTAACCCAGGTTTTATTAGCAATGATTCTGCCTTCTTGTGGATAGAAATCCCAACAGCCAATGTTGGCACCATTTACAGCATCATCTAAGCATTTTATGGTTTCTTGGTTTTGCGCTAATTGGTTTTTTAACTCTTGTTGTGCGGTTACATCGGAAAGGGTACTTAAGATATTTTCACCATGTTTAACTAATCGCATTTCGAAATACAGATCGTCTTTTTGATAGTGAAAGTAGATTGGTTGATCGGTTGAGGCATTAGAGCATTGCTGAAATAGTTCTCGTAGCTGTTTAGCTTGCTCTTGATTGAATAGATTGAAAATCGATGAACCTTTTAAAGCACTTTCAGATAAACCACGAAGCTCTATCTCTTTGCGATTTAAGAAGAGATAACGGCCCTCATCTGAGGTTAGCTCTGCAATACCTTGTGGCTGTTGATTGAGTATTTCTAAAAGATCCATAGCGTCTCAGGTACAAAATTGCGACTACAAGTTCCAATTTATTATAGGCAGAACTTGTATACCAGCTCGATTATTTTGGGCCTAAATAATTTTTTACCCATTGCTTAGGTGTGACACCAAAGTGCTTTTTAAAGACTTTGGCCAAGGAGGACGCATTTTCATAGCCTACTTGGTTGGCGACGAGCCCCACGGGGCGATTATTTTTAAGTAAACCTTTCGCTAGCGCCATTCTTAGCCCAGTCACATACTCCATAGGCGCTTGACCTACTGTATCTTTGAAGAGCGCGGCAAACTTCGAGCGAGACATAGCTGCGTTCTCGGCCATCTCTTCAACCGTCCACTCATATTCAGGCTTCTCTTTGATCTGTTGCATCAGCTTGCTGAGTAGAGGATGGGAGTCGGCCGCAATTAAACCTAACTCGACCGTGCCGTTATCAATCACGTAGCGAAGTACCTGCACCATAAATACATCACATAAGCGATCGATCATCAGTTGCTTGCCATGCTGTTCTGCAAATGCCTCTTCGAAGATTTGATGAGCTGTATTCGAAATAGAACCGGCTTCCTCTATATGGATGCAAAGAAACTTAGGTAGATAGTTGGCTAAGAGTTTTTGGTGGGCAGGAGGTAACTTAACAGTCGCACAGACTAGTTTCGCATCTTCAGATGGGGCTATCGTGAGTTTGTGATTAGTTCCGCTGGGGAAAAAAATCACATCGCCGGTATGCAGCTCGATCCTGTGATCTTCATCTGTCGTGAGTGTTAACGATCCTGATTCCAGAAAATGTAAGTAGCCCGATTCCTTATCGTCATCAAATCCGGTAATACCGCAGAGGCTACCACTGAAAAAAACCTCGGCATTGATCTCTAGGTTTTGCAGTAATTTGCTCAGTGTATCCATAAAACCTCCTTTTTGGACGATTGGCTCTTTTTGCTGGATTTAGAGCGGCCTTTCCCTCGGTAGTTCCCCGTAATCTATATCTCAAGAACAGCGCAACATATTTACCAATATGTCTGAGTGTTCATTAAACCATTAACCGAGGAAAAAGAAATGAAATTTACAAAGACTTTGAAACTAGCAACAGCTGCCGGCGCACTTCTTCTTAGCAGCATGAGCTATGCGGCATCTGTAAACATTGGCACTAACGATGTTGCTATTCATGGTTACGACCCAGTTGCTTACTTTACTAATGATAAAGCGGTTGAGGGTTCTGCAAAATTTACAGCGACTCATGATGGTGCAATCTACCGTTTCGCAAGTGCTAAAAACCGTGATCTGTTTAACGCCAATGCCGACAAATACGCACCTCAATATGGTGGTTACTGCGCGATGGGGGTGGCTTTAAACAAAAAGCTAGATGTTGATCCAAAAGCATTCCATATCGAAAACGGCAAGCTGTATCTGAACTTGAACAAAGACGTGCAGAAAAAATGGCTTACTGATGTACCGGGCAACCTAAAAACAGCAGATCGTATTTGGGCAGGTATTGAAGATCTATCTGTAGCAGCTGCAAACGCCGAAGACTAATTCTCATGCCTGAGTCGAGACTTACGTTTTCAGAAAATGGACATGAGTACTCGCAACCTTTAGCGCTGATCTGGTTCAGCGCTAAATGGTGCGGTCCCTGCCAACAGATGATTCCTGTCGTTAATAGTTTGGCAGAGCGATATGCCGGTGAACTTAAAGTTCTAAAAGTGGATGTAGATCAACAGCAGGAGTTAGCTGCTAAATTCGCGATTAGAGCAGTTCCCACGTTAGTACTCTTGGCAAAAGACAAGGCGTTGGATCAGCAGGTAGGGTCGGTGCCATTAAAGCAACTTGATGAGTGGGTTGCACAACATTTATCAATTCAGAAAGAACTGGAGAAGTGAAATGGATAATAAACAACGTATTGCTACAGCAGCGTTAGCCGTTGCTCTGACTTCGATTGCAACTGTACCTGCAGCTCATGCTGGTGGAAAAGAAAAATGTTATGGCGTTGCGCTAGCTGGACAGAATGATTGCGGCAATTTGGCAGGTACTCACTCTTGTGCGGGCCAATCCAAAGTGGATAACGACCCAGGTGAGTGGAAGTTAGTCGCGAAAGGTACTTGTAAAGATATGGGTGGGCTACTGAAAGCTGAAGCTAAGAAGCGTTATCAGGAAGCTCAGCAGAACTCATAAGGTTTAATCAGGAGAGAGAAGATGTCCAGTTTAAGCACAGCTAATAATAGCGATGAACCAGGTTTATCAAAGATTGGAGTCGGGTTGCGTCACCCTCACTATAAGGAGGCGTTACTAGGGACATCTTCCATTGATTTTGTGGAGATACATGCGGAGAACTTTTTTGCCGAAGGTGGAATGCTACCTGAGTTGTTGAGTGATATAGCCCTTCAATATCCAATCAGTCTGCATTCGACTTCCATGGGCTTAGGCTCTGCCGTGGGTGTCAACGGAGATTATCTGCAACGTTTAAAGCAACTGTCACAGCAGATTAACCCCATATTGATCTCTGACCACGCTTGCTTCACTTGGAGCAATATCAATGGAAAATCTGTGCATGCTGGGGATCTTCTACCTCTTGAATTTACTCAACAGAGCTTGCAGGTAATGGTTGATAACGTGAATCAGGTCCAGCAGTTATTAGGGCGTCAGATTTTAGTTGAGAACTTATCTGCTTATGTGGAATTCAACTTTTCTGATATGAGTGAAACCGAGTTTCTATCTCAACTGGAAGATAAAACGGGATGTGGCTTATTGGTGGATCTCAACAATTTGCTAGTAAATGCGCGCAATTTTAATGATCAAAAGCCATTAACTGTAGCCCGAAAGTGGTTACGAGAAATCCCTGCTAATGCTGTGGGCGAGATCCATCTGGCAGGTTTTACCAAGGTGAAAGAGGGTGAATTGATCATTGATGATCACAGTCAGCCAGTATCACCTGAATGTTGGTTGCTCTATCGCGATGCGGTTGCCTTGTTTGGTGCAGTTACCACCCTAATCGAATGGGATAACAATTTGCCTTCTTGGAGCACACTGCTTGATCAAGCTGCAAAAGCGAGATCTATCTCCACGGAAGTTCACTATGACACTGGGAGGCTCTCTTATGCTGTCTGATTCAACATTGCTCGTTCGTCGTCAAGCTGCATTGATGACGTTAATTTTTTCGAAAGATGAAAGCGATACAGCGACTGACCGAATAAGTCAGGGGTTAAAAATTTATCAGAATAATCTCCTGATGACTGCGGCAAGAGCGATCTCTTTGAAGTATCCAGTACTGGAGAAAATGGTGGGTAATGAGACGATTATCGCTTTTACCGATCAGTTACTTAAAAAAGAGTTACCTAATACAGGGGATTGGGCTGATTGGGGTGTGATGTTGCCCGCGCTCATCTCAGAAAGTCCTCTGGCTGATGATCATGCCTATCTGTCTGAAATCGCCCGTTTGGAGTGGTTTGTACATCAGGCCGCGAGAGGAAAGGCTACTCATTTAGAAGTGGAGACGCTTTCAAGCTTAACTGAAAGTGATTTGGACGCCGTCTCACTTCATCTATCGCCGACTTTACAGGTCATGGAAAGCCATTTTCCTGTGTATGAATTATGGAATTTACATCAGGTACCAGAGGGCTCTGAGTTCGATGAGGGTGAGCTTTATCGCTTGCTGGTGGGAAATTCGGCTCCTCATTATTCAATGGTATTTCAACAGGATTATCACGCGCGTATTAAAACGCTAACGGTTCAAGAATATGCGTGGTTTAAAGATGTTCTGGCAGGCATGAGTGTTGAGCGTTTATTAGGTAAGCACCAAGAGATTGATTTTGTTAGCTGGATTGAACAGGCGATAAGCCAGCAATGGTTGGTTGCCATCAAGTAAATCGAAATTCAGTTATTAAAGGTTTTTGAGAGGTTTGAGAGATGATTTCTATCGTTAGTAAGTTTTATAAAGGTTATTTAGCTGGGGAAGGTAAATTGGCTAAAACTCATGATCTTGTGTCGTTAATTGCTCGTTTTTACGTAGCGCAGGTGTTCTTTAATGCCGGTCTGACCAAAATTCAGGATTGGGATACAACGTTATTTCTATTTGAAGAGGAGTATCAGGTTCCGTTTTTACCTTTTGAGCTGGCGGCTTATTTAGGCACTTTGGGCGAGCTGATCTTACCTGTTTTGCTAGTCACTGGTATTTTGACGCGCTTTTCTGCTCTTGGCCTATTTTTTGTGAATGTAGTCGCTGTGATTAGTTTGGTCGAAATTGCACCAGCGGCACTGTATCTACATTACATCTGGGGACTCGTGCTTGCGCAAATCATTATATACGGTGGTGGTGTGCTTTCTGTCGATCACGTTTCCAACAAGTTTCTACTTAACCGCCACAAGGCTGAAATGGAGCCTAGCCTATAGGCTTTATCTGTAGGTACTTTTAGAGAGGAAGTGACTGAACAATCAGTCACTTCTTTGCTGAAAAATTTCACTTTTTATTGAGGTTAATATGAAGCAGATCACTACATCCATCGTTGCCGGATTTGGCGCTGCTGTTGCTATAGGTTTGTTAGCCCTGCTGGAAACATCATTTAAAGACATTGCGTTTTTAATGGCGCCTTTTGGGGCAACTGCTGTGCTGGTATTTGGGGTACCGCATAGCCCTTTGGCCCAGCCGAAAAATGTGATTTTAGGACATTTGATTACTGCCTTTATCGGCATTTTATTTAGCCAGTTTCTTGAAGTGAATCCGCTAACTCTTGCTATTGCGACAGGACTTGGTGTGAGTGCTATGTTGTTGAGTAAAACAACACATCCGCCGGCGGGTGCTAATCCAATCTTAATTATGTTATCCAGTCAGGGGTGGGCCTTTCTAGTAACACCAGTTTTGATTGGCTCGATTATGATTGTGCTCGTGGGAAAGATTTTTCAGCAGACGCAGACAAGATTGCAGCCTGCTGAATAATGGCTAACTACAAGGCTGTTTAACTTGTTTGGTTAGCATGGTTTCAAAGACATCGGGTGTGACGGGTTTACTAAAATAGTAACCTTGGGCCATATCGCAGTGTTTATTCTGTAGTAAATTCATCTGCTCTTGAGTTTCTACCCCTTCCGCAATAACTCTTAAACCAAGACCGTGAGCCATATCGATGGTGGCGTAAACTAGCTCTAAATCGGCAGGGTCGACAGAGATATCACTGATAAAACTACGATCGATTTTGAGGGTGTCAAATGGATAACTTCTCAAATAACTGAGGGAGGAATATCCAGTACCGAAATCATCCATAGATATGCTGACGCCTTGCTCATTGAGTTTTGCAATCGCTTCATCAATATCCGCGTGTTGTGCCATTAATACACCTTCGGTAATTTCTAGCTCTAGGTTAGAGCCGAGAATTTGATGTGTTGTCATCTGTTCAGTGATGTAGTCGATCAATTGAGGGTCTCTAAACTGACGCGGTGATAGGTTGATAGCAATATGGAATTGCGGCAGCAATGTTTTGATCCAGTGACTGCTCTGATGCATCGCTTCCTTAAGTACAAACTTACCGATGTTTACGATTAAACCGGTATTTTCAGCAACAGGAATAAACTCAGAAGGCGGTATATTTCCTAATGTTGGCGAGTTCCAACGTAATAAGGCTTCTGCACCGACAATTTGTTGTGTATCTAGGTCGATTACGGGCTGATATAGGACATGCAGCTCTTTACGCTGAAGAGCATTGTGTAATTGCTCTTCTAATAACAAACGGCGCTCAGCCCCTATATTCATCTCTTCGGTGAAGTAGTGATAGCTATTACGGCCTTGCGCTTTAGAGTGATACATTGCCGAATCGGCATTACGTAGAAGCTCAGCAGGGTCCGTTCCATCGTTCGGATAAATAGATATGCCAACACTCATAGTCAGCATAATCTCCCTGCCATCCACATTCAGCGCTTTACGGAATTGGGATACTAGGTTTTGTGCAATTGGCTGAGCTTGTTCGGCATTCTCTAAATGGTTGAGTAGGACAATAAATTCATCGCCACCCAAACGGCCAACAGTGTCTATCTCTCGTACCGATTGCTCTAATCGCTTAGCTGCTTCAACCAGAATTTTATCACCCGTGGCATGTCCGAGCGTATCGTTAACTTTTTTAAAGTCGTCCATATCGAGGAAGAGGACAGCTACAGAGTGCTTCTTTCTTCTCGCTTCAAGGAGCATAGTTTCCAAACGGTTAAGAGAAAGGAAGCGATTAGGCAGGTTAGTTAAGCTATCAAAGTGCGCTTGGTGAAGAATCTTCTCTTCTTGCGCTTTCTGTTGTGTAATATCCTGTTTTACCGCTAAGTAATATTTAGTTTTGCCTTCTGAATCGTGCACGGGCGCAATATGGGCTTCCTCCCAGAATATCTCTCCATTTTTGCGCTGATTTTGGAACTCACCACGCCATGCTTTGCCTTGAATTAGGTGCTGCCATAATTCTGCGTAACGACCAACCGGTGTGCGACCGGACTTTAATATTCTGGAGTTTTTGCCAAGAACTTCTTCTTTATCGTACCCAGTGACCTTTTCAAATGTCGAGTTTACGTACTCTATCTGACCATCCAATGTGGTGATTACAACAGATACGGGGCTTTGCTCTATAGCTTGAGACAGGGTCAGGATATGTTCTTGGGCTTTGCGTTCTTCAGTAATATCTCGGCTAATGCCTACTAAGCCTTGTAGTTGACCATCTGTATCCCAGAAAGGCATTTTGAGGGTGTTTAAGAGTATTCGCTCGCCCGATTGATTATCACTCCACTGCTCCTGACTATTAGAGGCAAGGTGGTCGATAACGTTTTGTTCTTCTTGCTCATTTTTAACCGCTTGTGCTTCTACAAATAACTCATAATCAGTACGGCCGGTAATTTCTGCTTCGCTTTTACCTGTAAAGTCTTGGAAAGCGGTATTACAGCCAAGGTATTTACCTTGCGTATCTTTAATAAAAATATGATCAGGTAATGCGTCGATTAAACCTTTCAGTAGACCCCGTTCACGGTTTAGGTTTTGCCGGCTGATCAACACTTCCTGTTCAGCATCCCGTCGGTCCTGTTGTCTTCTAAGAATTAGGCCAAGAAGCATAGTACCGATGGGATAGAACGTCAGAATGGTGGGTGCAATCGCGGCGATGATCTTGAAGCGTAAATCAGCAGGCATGAACAGAATCAAACCTAGTACAACGACTTGTACCACTAGGCCCAGCAGATACAAACGCCACCAGTTCAGGGGTTGTTGATATTTATCACTTAGATACCGCCAAGATAAGCCTATGGCGGCTGAGAAGATAATCACTGATGAGCCAACATAAATTCCTGCCCCTCCCTGAAAAATTCGCAGACTTACCGCCATTACTACGGCGATGCAGGTAGGTACAATTCCAAAAAATAGACCGCATAAGCTGATTAACACCCAACGCGCATCAAAAAATACCCCAGGTTCTAATTCCCAAGGGGTCAGCATGACCGCCATAGCAAGCAGGCCGACTAATACGCCAGAAATACTGTCTCGAAGTAAGTGATTGCGGATGTTTTGCAGGCCTAGCGAGTCATAAACGATCCCCATTGCGAGTAGTAGGGCGACGTTATTGATTAGGCCTGTAAAACTAGAAGTTTCCATGAATATTAATGTTCTCTTAAAACCTGATGACTCAAAAACAAGGCTATCTGAAATCGTTGATTTAAAGCCTTACAAAAAACATGTAAATAAGAATAATCATATAAATAATAAAGTGTTAGGGTGAAGATCAATAAAATGATTATCCATTCCAATACCTATGACTCAAAAACCTGATTGGTCAAGTCACAGGTTCCTTCGGTTTTGTATTCCCACTCGAGTACGCATTATTTAAACGGATTGGTACATTTTCGGAGTGGTCGTAATTTCAGTATAGAAAGGAAATCAGACTCTGCAGCCTGAATTGCGGATAGCTTTATGAAAAATAAAGAAATATTAGGAAGGAGCAGGGCGGCTGGAGCACCTTAGGAGAAGATAGGTCATTCCAGCCGTGGAAATATTACTTAAAGTTAGCGCCAAACATCTCGCCAATCGCTTGGCTAAGCGCTTCACTGCGCTCTTCGTTACGGAATTGCATCAGGATCAGTGCACGTAGCGCTGGCATAAACATCAAGTCAGATAGCACACGAGAGAAGCCTGCTTGGCCTGCTTTACCTATTGCGAGCTTTTCTAAGAATAAGTGCAGTGTTGCTGGTTCTTGAAGTGCTTCATGGCAGCGAGTTGCAATCGAGACGATCACTTCTGCTTCTAGTGCATAATCACTCTGTAAGATCTTATTGATGATCTCTTGCTTTCTAGGTGTATTGCGCGCATTTGAGATGCCACGGGTAATGGCTGCAATGTGATTGGCGTTCGCTGTCCCACGCTCTACTGTTTGTTCTGCACGTAAGCTTAAAGCTTCAAATAGCTGGTGGTCCGGCTCGATGCTTTCTATGCAGGTGCACAGCACTTCGAATGGCACATCGGGTAGAAGCGGGATGGCTTTAGTTAACAGTTTACTGTTGTTACTTTTCTCGTGGCGCACAACCAGATCAGCGATACCTTGATAACCTAGAGATTGCCAGTTATCAAAACCGATTTGACCTGCAAAATACTGTTCTGCATGTTCATAGTATTGTGAAGCAGGTTCGCTTGAGGCTAGCGTAGAATAGGCATGGAACAGAGCCATTTTTTCCTGATCAGGTTTGAAAGAAAAAGGATTATCTTTCAAAGCATCCTCTGGCATCTCACCCGTTTTCTCATGTTGTAGGATGCCACCGGCGTTTTTAAGTAGACGGCTAAGC
Organism: Neptuniibacter sp. QD48_55; assembly: GCF_047778115.1. Classification (GTDB taxonomy): domain Bacteria; phylum Pseudomonadota; class Gammaproteobacteria; order Pseudomonadales; family Balneatricaceae; genus Neptuniibacter. The sequence continues at coordinate 994,899 of NZ_CP180555.1, forward strand.
AGATCATCACGTACAGCCTGGATCAGAAAGCCTTGCTCATCTAAAGGTAGCTTTAGAAACCAAGCTGCGCCTTGTTCTTTGTTTTTAGGATTCCAGATCATTAAGGCTATCCATGCGTGCTGTAAATATGGATAGGGATAAGGTGTCTGCTGGTTCTCTATCTTTTCAAACTGTTCAGTCGAAAGTTTTTGTACACGACGGCCCATATCGAAAAAACGGACCTGACCGCCACTTTGGCGAAGAAGTTGAGATAGTGAAGAGATATCAGACATGATGGGCACCTTAGGAATGAGGCCCGCAATTTTAGCAGTTCTGGAGTGGGTATCAATATAGACCAGAAGTGCTCATTCTTTAGATAGAATTAATACAGTGAGTTAGATAATGTAAAACTGATTTTTACCCATTTTTTTGGCTTGATACATCGCTTTATCCGCCAAAGTAATCGCCTCCTCTGCGTTTATATCTTCTAAAGCGTAGATATAAAGGCCGATGCTGGCCGATAGATTAGCAGTGCTGCTCTCAATGGGTATGTCTTCATTGATAATGGTTAGTATCTTTTGAATCACTGCAATGGCTTGGGTTGAGGATTCAATTTCAGACAGAATTAGTAAGAATTCATCGCCGCCTAATCGACCTAACATATCTGAGCCGCGGATTACTTTAGATATGCGATTGGATATGTCCTGCAAACATTGATCGCCGATATCATGGCCGTAGGTATCATTAATCGGCTTAAAATCATCCAGATCAATAAAGATGATGGCAACCTTATGTTGTTTACGTTTAGCCGCAGCGAGCACAATATCAAGTTGATGGAGTAAAAATCTACGGTTAGGAAGGCCAGTTAAATTGTCATGACAGGCTAAATGACGAAGTTCTTGATTGGCTATTCGGATCAGTTTGTTCTGTTTCGAAGTCGTGGCCATGACATAGACAGCAAATAAGAAACCTCCCAGTATGATCAATACCATTCTAACGATGAGTTTGGAGAGTAAGACTTCCATTTTGTGAGATGAATCTTGCCAGATCTCTTCATTTTGAGCTTGTTGTAAACTAATAAAACGATCTAGAAGTCCTGCAATGGTCGTTTTGTCTTTCAGTACTTTACCTAGCTCAGATCTAAAGTCTTGAACTCGATTGTTGTTGAGTAGTTCAGAAAACGTTCTCAACTCAGGCGCTCTGTTAGCAGCTTCTTTGTCTAGTTTTGTAATGATGATCTGCTCGGGGTGATCTAAGTCTGTATTCAACAAAGTTAAACGTGATTTGTGATATTCACTTCCCTGACTGTAAAACGTATTGAACAGCTGTTTTCGCTCTTCTGGCGTTTCAAGTAAGGTCATCTGCCAAAGCAAGATAGCTCTTTCTCTGACGGCTGCGCGCATCGCCATAGCGGTGCGTAGTTGAATGTCGTTATTGCTGCTGGCAGTGGTTAATTCGGCGCGTAAACTGGCATATTGCTGGTAGGAAAAAACGGAAGTGTAGATAAACGCTAGAAAGATAGCGCTGAAGCCAATTAGATAGAAAAAGAATCTAAAGCCTGATTCCCGCTGTTCCATGTCTTTTCGCCAGTCATGTGGTGAATAACAATTAACAGTCTAGTTGATTTTGATTTATTCGGGATTGAGTGGCAGAAATAGAGGTCAGGTGAGAATGTGGGGCATACTCACCAAATCATTGTTTATTGTTTGCATTCACCAGCGATAACAAAACTGACATCAGGCTTCGCACAAGCTGAACAGCTGTTGGAATAAGTTTTGGTTTTACCGTCTGAGTGATGCCCGCATGCGGGTGTGTAATCCATGGTACACATCTGAGGTCGAGGATCTTCGCAAACCAAAGCTCCCTCTGGCATAGATGGCTGGGATTGACAGCCTGCTAACATCAGTGCAGCAATGCTCATCAAAATTAACTTTTTCATACTGAGTCTCCTGATTGGGCATTGTCTGAAGCAGATTTCCTTTTAACTTTTTCACGTAAAGTTTGCATCGCTACAAATAGAGCAGGAATAAAGAATATACCGATGACTGTTGCTAGAAGCATACCGCCAAACACAACAAACCCTATGGATATTCGGCTAGCAGCACCTGCACCAGAAGCCGTTAGCAAAGGCATTACACCTAAGATAAAGGAGAAAGCGGTCATCAATACAGCACGATAGCGTAAGTTAGCTGCTTCATTAGCCGCCTCGATAATACCTTTGCCTTCTTCACGCAATTGCTTAGCAAATTCCACAATCAAGATAGCAGACTTACTCGCAAGACCAATCAGCATAACCATGCCGATCTGGGCATACAGGTTGTTGGTCAAACCTGGGATCAGCCATAGCGGCAGAATCGCACCTAAAATGGCGACAGTAATAGATAGCATCACCGCAACCGGAATAGTCCAGCTTTCGTATTGAGCGACTAAGAATAGGTAAGCGAATAGGATAGCTAGCGAGATGATGATGATTACAAAACCGCCGGCTTCTTGTTCTTGCTGAGTGCTTCCCGTCCACTCAAGAGCATAACCATCAGGCAAAGTTTCTTTGGCTAGTTGTTCCATCAAGTTAATACCGTCACCTGTCGCCATGCCGGGAGCGAGGGTTGCAGTCAACGAAGCTGAACGTGATTGGTTGTAGCGCGTTAAAGATTGTGGGCCCAGTACCGGTTTTACTTCGACAAGTGCGCTTATCGGCACTAAATGGCCTTGGTTGCTCTTAACATTAAGGCTATTTAGATCGTCAATATTGTCACGGAATTCAGCATCAGCTTGTAACATAACCCGGTAGTTGCGCCCGAAAATATTGAAATCGTTTACATACTGAGTACCAAGCTGAGATTGCAATGTGCTGAATAAGTCACTCATCGAAACGCCCAAAGAGAGCGCTTTATCACGATCTACTACCAGCTCCAGTTGTGGAACATTAGCAGAGTAGGTGGAGTAAACTCGGTCAAACTCGGCCTTTTGGTTCGCTGCGAAGATGAGCGAATTTGTAGCGCGAGCAAGTTCCTGAGGCGATCCATTTTTAAGATCCAACAGAATTGCCTCTAGACCTGCGGCATTACCCAAACCCGGAATTGGTGGAGTAGGGAAGGCCATAATATTTGCGCCTGGGATCGTCGCTAATTTCTGATTGAGTTCTCTTAGAATTTTGTACCAAGCCATTTCCGGTGCAGTACGTTCATCCCAGTGGGTAAGCACTGGAATTGCTAGTGCAGCATTTGGTGCCGCGCCACCTAAGATACTAAAGCCTTTAATGCCAAGACGGTTTTCTACACCCGGTTGTTCTTCGAGGGTTTTGTCAATCTGGGCGACTATCTCGTCGGTACGGTTGAGTGATGCACCATCAGGAAGCTGAACGTTAACAAAAAAGGCACCATTGTCTTCATAAGGCAAGAAGCTGGTCGGGGTTGTGGTGAACATATGGTAAACACCGCCGCCCATTGCTGCCATCAAACCCATACTTAACAGTAAGCGCTTGTTCAAAAAGTTAACTTTGTTCACGTAGCCTCGACGGGTCCAGTCGATTAGCTGATCGAACTTTTTGAACAAGCCAGTCGGTTCAGTCGCCGGTTTTAACAGAAGGGAGCAAAGCGCAGGGGATAAGGTCAGTGCATTTAGGGATGAGAAACACACCGCAACCGAGATGGTTACTGCAAACTCTGTATATAGCTTACCTGTTATACCTGGCATAAAGGCAACCGGAACAAATACTGCTAAGAGTACAAGAGTGGTCGCAATGACGGGCCCGATGACCTCTTTCATTGAGACAGCAGTTGCTTCTTTAGCTGATAAGCCTTCTTGCATATGGCGTTTAACGTTTTCAACCACAACAATGGCATCATCAACCACGATACCTATTGCCAGAATTAAGGCGAAAAGGGAGATGGTATTGATGCTAAAACCAAGTATCGAAAGCACGGCAAAGGTGGCAATCAACGATACAGGAATTGTGGCTGAGGGTATGAGTGTTGCGCGCCAATCGGCAAGGAACAGGAATGTTACCAGTACTACAAGACCAAAGGTAATAAATAGAGTCTCGACTACTTCTTGTAGTGATGCTTTTACTGAAAGCGTTGTGTCATAGAGAATTGCGTATTCCATATCATCAGGAAAACGCTCACTTAGACGCTCTAGTTCAGCGTATACATTGTCAGCCACCTCAAGTGCGTTCGCTCCTGGGCTTTGATAGATCGCAACAGTGGCTGCAGGGTTGCCATTCATAATTGAGGACGCACTGTAGCTTTGCGAGCCAAGTTCTACTCGGGCTACATCACGAAGGCGAACAGAAGCACCGTTTTCGCCTGTGCGAAGGATGATGTTTTCAAACTCTTCAACTGATTCTAAGCGGCCTTTAGCGCGCAGGTTATATTGGAACTGCTGATTTTGCGTAAGAGGTGGCTGTCCAATAATACCTACAGACGCTTGGATATTTTGTTGTGAGATGGCGTTGCTGACATCCTTAGGTGAGAGCCCTAATGCCTTGAGGCGGTTAGGGTCTAACCACACTCGCATACCGTAATCCATCGGGCTGAACTGTGATGCCGAGCCAACACCATTAATTCGCGCCAAAGCATCTTGCACATAAAGTGTGGCGTAGTTACTTAAAAACAGCTCGTCATATGTGTTTTCAGGAGAGTAGAGGTTAATCACCAGCAACATGTTAGTTGCTTGTTTCTTAGTCGTGACCCCTTGTCGAACAACTTCTTGCGGTAAAGACGCTTCGGCTAAAGCCACACGGTTTTGTACATTGATGGCCGCTTGGTCTGGGTCCGTACCTACAGCAAACGTGATATCCAGCGTGTAACTACCATCATTAGCTGAGGTGGAGGACATATACAGCATGTTGTCCACGCCATTAACTTGGGCCTCAATAGGGGTCGCTACTGCTTGCTCCACCACTTCTGCGTTAGCCCCAGGGTATTTCGCTTTGACTTGTACCTTTGGCGGCGTTATATCAGGGAACTGAGCTACGGGTAGGCCGTAGATCGCCAAAGCACCGGCAATCATCAACACAATGGAGATGACCAGAGCAAACTTAGGCCGATTGATAAAGAAGATCGAGAACATGGCTTACTCCGCTACTGCATTAACTTGAATGCCTGGTTTAACCTTCTGCAGTCCTTCGGTGATGATTAGATCACCTTCATCTAGGCCTTTAAGTACTTGCCATTGACCTTCTACTTGCGGCCCCATTTCTACGCGAGTAACTGTGACTTTATCTTGTTGATCTACTTCGAGCACAAAGTAACCATTACGGTCACGTTGTACGGCAGATTGCGGTATTTGGATACCTATTTCTGGTTGTTTACGCTTAATCTCTACGTGAACAAACTCACCTGGCAATAACAAGTATTTTGGGTTTTCGAAGCTTGCACGCAGTGTAATCGTATCTGTATTAGGATCGACTTCAGGTGAGATGAAATCGAAGCGACCTTGCTGCTCATACACACTACCATCGGACAATATCAACCGCGGCGCAACGGGAGGGTTATCTAAATCAATCCCTTTGCGGCGCGCATCCAGCATCAGCTTTTCACTCACTGCCATTTCGACATAGACTTCATCTATCTTTACGACTGTAGCTAGCACACCACTTTCAGGGCTGATCAAGTCGCCAACAGAGAAGTTCGCTTTACCGATACGACCACTAAACGGAGCTTTAATCTCGGTATAGCTTAGGTTTAATTCCGCTTTCTTTAATCCTGCTTCTGCTTTTAAAACTTGCGCACGGGATTGGTCACGGTCTGCTACAGCCTGATCGAACTGGGATTGCGAAGCCGCCTTGCGTTTTCGCAGTTGGCTTACTCGATTAAGGTTAGTTTGCGCGTTTTTTAATCCGGCTCTTGCCGAGGCTAGATCTGCTTCAGCTTGTTTCAGCGCGATTTCGTAGTTAGCTTTTTCTACTTTAAACAACACTTGATCAGCTTGAACATCACGACCTTCAGTAAATAGGCGATCTTCTAGAAATCCAGATACACGGGCCAATAAGTTAACGCGTTGAGTTGCCTCAATCCGTCCAACCAGTTTAAAGGTTGGGGTCAAATCCGATGTTTGAACCTTGTGTACTAATACCGCAGGTAAAGGTTTCTCGTTGGCATTAGCGGTCAGTGAAGTGGCAGCCAAAGCAGTTAGAAGAGTGGCTAAAATGATCTGTTTCAAAACAAGCTCCTTTGAGAAACGTTAATCCTAGGTACAAATCGGATTAAATTAGATGCGCTTTAATTAGATAGCAGCTTTTGATGAATATAACTAACTATATCTATAAATACTGAATAGATTAAATACCTACTTACCCATACATTCCCTTAACGAATAACGGGTGCCTAAGCACCCGTTATTGTCATAGCTGCTTACTGCAGCCAGCTGTCGAGTTCGTTTATATCTTCAGGGTTTAGCGTGCCTAACTGCTGTTTGAAGGTGATGAGGTTCTGTACAAAGTCGAAACGGGCATTGGCGTAATCGCGTTGCGCTGCATAAAGCTGCTGCTCGGCTTGCAATACATCTACCACATTACGCGTACCTACTTTGTAACCCTCTTCAGTCGCTTCTAAAGCGGTTTGGCTAGATTTAATACTTTGGTTTAGCGCTTGAACGCTTAAAGCGCCGGTACGTAAATTACGTAAAAGGCTTCGAGTCGTTTGAGTCACTTCGCGAAGTGTATCTTCACGGTTAAACTGGTTTTCAATTAAGCGCTGTTCCAGCTCGCGGCTGCGTGAACTCACTGAGCCGCCGGAGTAGATTGGTACTGACAGAGTTAGGCCGATTGAAGATGTATCAGTACTGTCATCGTTGATCGCAGTACCATTATCGTAATCATAACTAGCTGTCAGGTTCAGCGTTGGATAGTGACCTGCACGACCAGCCTTTGCTGCTTGGCGTGCTGCTTCAGATGAGCGATCTGCAAGTTGAAGCGCCAAGTTGCCTTGCCAAGCTTTTTCTAACCAAGGTTGGGCTTGAACAGGGACCGGTTCTTCAATTGGGTACTCTTCAGACAATTGACCAACGGTATCAAATCCTTGGCCTGTTAAGCGCTCTAAGGCTTCGTAACTATTTTCTAAATTACCTTCAGCGGCAATACGGGCTACACGAGCATTGTCGTATGAAGCCTGAGCCTCTTGTACATCGGTATTGGCGATTAAGCCGACATCATATTGAGCATTAACTTGATCTAAGCGGCGTTTAATTGCGCGTTCTTGAGCTTCAGATGTTTGTAGGTCGCTTTTCGCCCTTAGCACACCAAGGTAAGCTTCTACAGTACGGTTGATCAGTGTTTGCTGTTCCAGTTCAAACTGTAGTGTGGCTTGTTCTGAGATCACTTGGCCCTGTTTGAAGGTAAACCAAGCAGCCGCATTAAATACCGGTTGGCTTAGGGATAGGGTATAGCCGTGGTTGTTATAATCAGCTGTATCGGAATCAATCGTTGTTGTGTTGGCGCTCAAGTTCACATTAGGCAATAAGCTAGAGCGGTTTTGGATTTCGATCTCTTTGCCAGCGTTAAATGAAGCTTGCGCTGCTTTTAACTGTGGATCATTAGCCAAAGCGAGTTGGTAGATATCTGCTAATTCACCTGCAGAAACGCTGCTGACAGCTAGAGAAAGGCATGAAACCTGAAAAAGCTGCTTTATATTCATAAACTTAAATATCCTTAAACTTGTTCTGGCTGAACTTCCTTGAAAGTTCGCTTACCTAAGTAACTATATACGGTAGGAATGACAAAAAGGGTCAATAACGTTCCGAATGTCATACCGCCAACAATAACCCAGCCGATCTGATGGCGCGATTCAGCACCTGCGCCCATAGCAATTGCTAAAGGTACAGCACCTAATACTGTTGCGCCTGTCGTCATCAGTATAGGGCGTAAACGCAAAGATGCCGCTTCTATGATTGCGCTGCGTAGGTCTCGCCCTTGATCTTGTAGCTGATTTGCAAACTCAACGATCAGAATACCATGTTTAGTGACTAGTCCAACAAGGGTAATCAGACCTATTTGGCTGTATACGCTGAGAGAGCCTCCACTGAAATGTAGCGCAAAAAGTGCACCAAACACCGCAGGTGGAACCGATAGCATAATAATCATCGGATTTTTAAAGCTTTCAAACTGAGCAGCTAGTACTAGGAATACGACAATCAATGCCAGTGCAAATGTCACCTGCATGCTGCTGCTAGACTTCTTGAATTCTCGCGAAGGCCCGGTGTAATCATAGGTTGCCTGTGGCGCGATCTCTTGCAGACTTTGCTCAAGGAAGTTGAGCGCTTCACCTAGGCTGTAACCAGGAGCAAGCTGGGTTTGTATTTTTACCGCCTTCACTTTATCAAAGTGATTAAGTTCACGTGGTGCAACGCTTTCACGTAGTTCTACAAGGTTTGAGAACTGAACCATTTCGCCGTTTTGATTACGCATGTATAGATCGGTTAGGTCGCTTGGGTCACGGCGCTGTTGATCATCAACCTTTACGATAACTTCGTACTGTTCACCGGCGCGTTTAAAGCGAGTTACTTCGCGGCCAGCCATGTAACTTTCTAGGGTTCGACCCAGATCAGCGACATCGACGGACATCTCAGATAACTTATCGCGTTTCACATCGATCTGGAATTCCGGCTTATTCAGCTTAAGGTCGGAATCCGGTTGGGCAAAGCCTTTATTACTGTGGATTTTCGCCATTAACTGATCGGTGATCACTTTCAGGTCGTCATAAGTACCATTGGTTTTAACGATAAATTCGACCGGGCGTGAAATAAAGCTTTGACCCAAAGACGGTAAGTTGAGAGAGAAACTCATAATACCTGGAATACCGCCATAGAGCTTTGGTGTTTGCTCTTGGCCAATCGCTTGCTGTTTACGATCACGATCTTCCCAGCGTTCTAAACCTTGGAATACCATAGCATTGGTTTCAGATGGGAAACCGACCACCGCAAAGTAACGGACTGTTTCTGGGGTTTGGCTGATCGTTGCTTCGATTTGGCGTGTGTAACGATCAATATAATCGACGGATGCACCATCTGGAGCGATAGCAAAGTTCAGAATCGTGCCTCTATCTTCATAAGGTGCCAGTTCCTGAGGTAACTGGGTATAAAAGTAAGCTGCGCCACCAAAACTCGCCGCCATAATGACGATTGCGAGTAGGCGAGAGCTTAGCAGTTTATTTAGCAATGCCTGATAGCGATTGGTAATGCTTTGAAGGAAGCTTTCTATCAGATTAAAAATCGCACTGTGTCGCGTTTCATGTTTTAGCAATCTCGACGACATCATCGGCGATAGGGTCAAAGCCACAAAGGTTGAAACAACCACCGCGCCAGCAAGTGTCAGGGCGAATTCTGTAAATAACTTGCCTGTTCGCCCTTCAGAAAAGGCAACAGGTGCAAATACGGCAACCAGCACCACTGTTGTTGCTAACACTGCGAAACCGATCTCTTTTGCACCCTTAAAGGCCGCTTGAATAGGCGTTTCACCCGCTTCAACATGTCGATAGATGTTTTCCAGCATTACGATGGCATCATCCACAACCAAACCGATCGCTAAGACCAGTGCGAGTAGGGTCAATGTATTAATACTGAAATCCATCCAGTACATCATCGCAAATGCACCCACCAACGAGAGTGGGATAGTAACCACCGGAATCAGGGTTGCTCGGATATTACGAAGGAAGAAAAACAGTACCAGAACAACCAAAATACCCGCTTGGATCAACGTGGTATATACCGATTGAATGGACTCATCGATAAAGATCGAGGAGTCATAAGCTACTTCTACATTCATACCTTCTGGCAATGTCGGACGGAGTTTGTCTAATTTGTCGCGAATACCTGAAGATACATCTAGAGGATTTGCTGTGGATTGTTTTACCACACCCAGTGCAACAGCACTTTCTCCTTTATAACGCGTGATACGTCTAACGTTTTCCGGTGCGATTTCAACCCGTGCTACATCTTGAATTCGAACAGGGTAGCCATCTTCATTACGAATAATTAGCTGTTTAAAAGCTTCTATATCGTTAACGTCTGTTCTGGCAAGTAGAGTGAACTCACGTTCTTTACTTTCGATACGGCCAGCAGGAATCTCAATATTTTGACGGCTAAGTGTTTCTTCGATATCTCTAGGAATAACCTTGAACGCAGCCATGCGAGCAGGATTTAGCCAGATACGCATCGCATATTTTCGTTCACCGAAGATCATGACATTAGCTACACCTGAGACGGTTTGTAGCTGATCTTTTACCTGCTGATCGGCTATATCTGATACTTCCATGATGTTATGGCGATCAGAGTTGAAGGCAAGCCAGATAATAGGTTGGGCATCGGCTTCTGTCTTCGCAACTACCGGTGGGTCAACATCATCTGGTAGTTGGCCAATTACGCGACTTACGCGATCTCGAACATCCGCAGCGGCAGAATCAGGATCGCGATCTATTTTGAAAGTGATACTAATCTGCGAATTTTCTGTTCGGCTAATCGAGTTCATGAAGTCGATACCCTCAATTCCGGAGAGAGAGTCTTCTATGATCTGAGTAACCTGCGTTTCGATAATCGATGCACTTGCGCCGGGGTAGGTAGTTTCAACCGTAATTACCGGTAGATCGATTTTTGGGTATTCTCGAACGGTTAAGCGATCGTAAGCAAGTAGACCTACCAGCAGGACCAGTATGCTCATTACCGTCGCTAGGACGGGTCGTTTAATACTGATTTCAGACAGAATCATAATTATTTATCCTGTCCTGCAGTTTTATTTTCTTGAGCCTGTGCTTCTTCTTGGGCCGGTTCAGCTTTAGCTGGCTGTGTGCCATCGGTAAATATCGGTGTTACAGGCATGCCTGGGAAGAGTTTAATTTGCCCTGCAGTAATCAAAACTGAACCTTCTTCAAGCCCAGATATGATTTGCACAATACCCGGGCGGCGTTGTCCCAAAGTAACTGGGGCCATCGCTACTTTACCTTCTTGAACTGTCATCACGAAAAAGCCGCCATCTTTTGGAATGATGGCTTGCTCAGGGATTACTACGGTTGTTTGTTGGTCAACTAGCAGATCGACTTGCGCAAAAAGGCCTGGGCGTAATTTGCCTTCAGTATTTGGGATTTGCGCACGTACTTGAATATTATGGGCGCTGCTGTCAGAGCTTGGAGACACCGCGTATACCTCACCAGCGATTTGTTCGCCCGGTAAGGCATCTACTTTGATGTTGAGTTGACGGCCTGGTTGTAGCTCGGATAGATAAATCTCAGGCACCCGGAAATCTAACTTCATTGTGCTTAAATCAGTAAGCTCGATCAGGTCTTCACCCTGATTTACATAATCGCCAGGGCTTACCAAACGCAAGCCGGTAAAACCGGTAAAGGGAGCGTTTAAGGTCATTTTATCTAAACGCGCTTGCGCTAAGGCTTCCTGAGCTTGGTCGACACGAAGTTGGGCTAAGCTGCTGTCACGTTCTTGTACCGAACCCACTTTTTTCTTCAACAGGCTACGAGCACGGTCATAATCTGTTCGGCTTAACTGGACACGTGCTTGTGCCTCTTTTAGTTCAGCTACATAGATGGAGCTATCTAGCTTAAATAGCGGGGTTCCTTGTTCTACTTGCTGACCCTCTCTAAATAGAATCTTTTCTATACGACCGCCTTGTTCAGGGCGAAGCATAATAGATTCATTGGCTTGGAGTGTTCCAATGGCAGAGATCTTCTTATCCAGTGTTTGAGTTTTGACTGTCACTACCTCAGCAGGCATACCCTGAGCGTTGACTTGAAAAGCAGCCACACAAAGCATAAATACAGCCAGATAATTTTTCTTAAACATAGAAAGTCCGATCTTAGTCTTTAGAAGTAGGGAAAGCCTATTCTAAAGATCTGTTTTCAGTTAACAATGTAATAATGTGTAAAGAATTGAAAAGTAAAATTCGAGATTCGTGATGTATAGCGTTCAATTGCGTTTGATTGCTTTTAGCGCGTATGATCCTGAGCAAGCTAAACAGATTTAATTGGTGTTGCTAAATGATCTCACTCGAGTTTTTAATCACCTCTCTTATCGTAGTACTTATTCCCGGAACAGGTGTTTTATACACTGTGGCTACCGGGTTATTTATAGGTAAACGTGCAAGCTTGTTTGCGGCATTAGGATGTACGATCGGTATTGTGCCATCGCTTTTAGCAAGTATTTTAGGATTGGCAGCAATCTTTCATGCTAGCGCTATTGCCTTTCAGATCGTTAAGTTTGTTGGCGTAGCCTATCTTCTGTATTTGGCTTGGTCGATGTGGCGTTCTTCGTCATCCTTTGCATTGGATCAGAAAGAGAAAGAGGCTAAATATAGTGTTATTGCTATGAAAGGTTTTTTAATCAATATCTTAAATCCTAAGCTGTCGATCTTCTTTCTCGCCTTTTTACCACAATTTGTCTCACCTGAAGTTGGTTCGCCACTGATGAGCATGTTTGTGCTGGGTCTTATCTTTATGCTGATGACCTTTGCGGTTTTTGTGATTTATGGCTTTTTGGCAGGGCGCTTTAGCGAATTTGTTGTGGGCTCTGAAACAATCAGCCAGATGATGCAAAAGTTATTTGCAGGGAGCTTTGCTCTTTTAGGGGTTAAATTGGCGTTTAGTGATAGGGGCTAACCGCTTTTAATTAAGCGTTCAGCTGATTTAAGCAGCGAGCGCTTAGGATATATTTATATCACTTATAGTTAAATGTTGAGTGATAAGAGTTGTTTGGTTTAAACAGCTCGCTGTATTTCTGATGATCATTATCCAAGCTCTTTTTCTTCTCAAGGCAGCTTATTATTCTCCATCATAAGCTCTGAAAAGATTTCCCCCGTACTGTTGAAATCATAATTAAGCGTGACTTTGCATAGGCCTTCTAGACTGCAAAGTCATGTAAATACTAAAAGGCCATATATGGATGCTCTTATGCGTTCTGCATTTAGCTAGCATTAACCCTACAAATTTAACTTATTGAGGATTTGTTTATTTTTAACTTGAACAAGTGTTCAATAGTGGTTATTGTTTTGGATGTGAACAGTTGTTCAAATATGGCTGGCTTGATCTGTTTTTGTGGGGAAGGCGTTCTTGCATAGGCTAAATCGATTAGTAAATGGAGAAATGATGAGTAAATTCAAATTACACACGATGGAATCGGCCCCTCAAGGGACTAAAGCACTGTTTGAAAACTCGTTGAAGAATTTTGGCATGATTCCAAATTTACATGCCGTGTTAGGTGAAGAGCCAGTTGTACTGGAAGCCTATCAGCAGTTACATACCTTATTTCAACAAACAGACTTCAATGCAGCTGAGCTAACGGTAGTTTGGCAGACGATTAATGTCGAACACGGCTGTGAGTATTGTGTGCCAGCACATAGCTTGATTGCAGACATGATGAAAGTGGATCCCGCTGTCAATGAGGCGTTAAGAAACAAAACAGCTCTACCTACACAAAAGTTGCAAGTATTGCATGACACAACTTTGGCTATTGTTCGTGAGCGAGGACGTATCTCTGATGAGCAGCTTGATGCTTTCTTCTCGGCAGGTTATGAACAGAAGCATCTGCTTGGAATAATTCTGGGATTGTCGCAAAAGGTAATGAGTAACTATGTAAATTACATAGCTCAGACTCCTTTGGATGAGAAATTCCAAACTTACGCCTAGCTACTAATAAAAAAGGCGAGCACTATTAAGTGTTCGCCTTTTCAGTAAATGGGGAATTAGTTAGATTGTGTAGATCTAAACTGTAGCCCGAAGAAAACGGCTGCTGTTGCTGCCAACAGTGCAGAAAATGCCATTAAGCCTTCTGCCATAGTGATACCGAACAGTAGCTCAGGGGTATAGCCGCAAGGTTCCCAAGGAGCAAAAACCGATGGGATCCATTGATCAAGTGCAAACCAGTTAGGCAAACCGCTGTCCATACTGCAGCTATCCACTATCCAGTTGCGCTCTACTGCTAGGGTCTTCCATGAGCGTTCTACGAGACCGATTCCGACAACGAGTGTTAGCAAGTGGCTTAGTTTACTCAGGCATCCATGTTTACGTGTAAACAGACCGAATATTGCTACGATAATCAGAGCGAAAAGCCAGATGCGAATATGGATACATAAGACGCAAGGGTAGTAGTCCAAAGCGTATTGATAATAGAGGGCTACTGCCTCCATGCTGATGCCGATGAAAATTAAGCTTAACCAGAAAAAAGCAGAACGGCTAAGGCAAGTTAATTTGTCCAACATTAACGAGTCTCCCAAACAGTGAACAAATATCTGAGTCACTTAAGATGATAAGGTTCAAGTTCTTACTAAGAAAAGTAAAGATATCAATATATTTTCATTAGGCAGAAAAAAACCGAGCGCAGAGGCTCGGTTTTTTAGATCAAAAATTCGTTTAAGCTTCTAGTGCTTTACGGATACGACCCAATGCGTCTTCTAGCACTTCCATGCTAGTTGCGAAAGATAGGCGCATATTACCCGGCGCACCAAATGCAGAACCTGGTACCAGAGCAACGCCCGCTTCGTTTAGAAGGAACTCAGCCAATTCGATATCGTTAGCAAAACGATCATCGTTATCGATCACTTCTTGGAAGCTTGGGAATGCATAGAACGTGCCATCAGCAGGGATGCAGCTAACACCGTTGATGCTGTTTAGTGTGTTAACAACATATTCGTGGCGTGCTTTAAATGCTACAACCATCTCTGCTACGCACTCTTGAGAGCCTTCAAGTGCTGCTTGTGCTGCAACTTGTGCAATTGAAGTCGGGTTAGACGTGCTCTGTGATTGGATCTTCTTCATTGCGCCAATCAATGCAAGCGGGCCAGCTGCATAGCCGATACGCCAACCTGTCATAGAGTATGCTTTGGATACACCATTTAGAACGATTGTACGCTCGTAAAGCTCTGGGCATGCGTTAAGGATGTTTACGAATGGCTCATCGTTAAAACGGATGTGCTCATACATATCATCAGTCGCAACCAGTACTTGCGGGTGTTTAAGTAGTACTTCAGCTAGCGCTTTCAATTCGTCCAGTGTGTAAGCAACACCTGTAGGGTTTGAAGGGCTGTTTAGTACGACTAAACGTGTCTTATCTGTAATTGCAGCTTCTAGTTGCTCAGCAGTCATCTTGAAGCGCTGTTCCTGAGTTGTAGTAACAATCACAGGGACAGCATCCGCCATTTTTACCATGTCTGGGTAAGATACCCAGTACGGAGCTGGTACGATGACTTCATCACCTGCATTTAGCAGGGCTAAAGATAGGTTAAAGAAGCTTTGCTTACCGCCACAAGAAACAAGAATCTGGTTAGCAGCATATTCAAGACCGTTATCGTTCTTGAATTTGTTAATAATGGCTGTCTTTAATGCCGGTGTACCATCTACAGCGGTGTATTTTGTGAAACCTTCATTCAACGCCTGGATGGCAGCCTGTTTGATATGATCCGGAGTATCAAAATCGGGCTCGCCAGCGCCCAGGCCAATAATGTTCTTACCTGCCGCGCGCAGTTCAGCTGCACGGTTAGTAACCGCCAGCGTTGGAGAAGGTTTGATGTTGTTGACGCGGTCTGAAAGTTGAACGTTCAAGCCTAAGTTCCTCGATAAGAATATCTGCATTGCAGATACCGACATTAATCAGCAGAAATCCCGCTTTAAATATTGTGTTAGCTAGGAGTTTCCAAACCCGCATATGATACAGCAAACAATAGCCCGCATGAATCCTGTTTGAGCGAAAAAATACCTTTTCAGATCAATAAATTGATTAAAGGAAACTTTTTTCTCTTAAGAGCGGTCTTTTTAATACGTATTTATGCAAGTAAAAGTAGCAGCTGCTGAGATATAATGCTCAGCTTTGCTCGAAATTGGGTCGCAGAATGAAAGAACGATTTAAAGTCCACTCGAAGTTTACGCCCGCAGGCGATCAGCCGCAGGCCATTAAAGAGTTAGTTGATGGCATTGATATTGGTTTAGCCTCACAAACTCTTTTGGGTGTAACGGGCTCAGGTAAAACGTTCACTATTGCGAATGTGATTGCTCAAGTTCAGCGTCCTACTATTATCATGGCCCATAACAAAACCTTGGCTGCCCAGTTATACGGGGAGTTTAAGGAGTTCTTTCCGGATAATTCGGTTGAGTATTTCGTCTCTTATTACGATTACTACCAGCCAGAAGCCTATGTGCCTTCTTCTGATACCTTCATCGAGAAAGATGCATCGATAAATGACCATATCGAGCAGATGCGTCTGTCCGCAACTAAAGCGTTGTTGGAGAGAGATGATGCCATCATTGTTGCAACGGTTTCTGCGATTTATGGTTTGGGTGACCCAAAATCATATCTAGGCATGATGCTGCATGTGGATCGCGGTGAAATTATCGATCAACGTGCCATTCTGCGTCGCCTAGCAGAGCTGCAATACACACGTAATGATGTTGAACTTCACCGTGGTAATTATCGAGTACGTGGTGATGTTATTGATATTTTTCCTGCAGAATCGGAGAAAGAAGCGGTTCGCATTGAGTTATTCGATGAAGAGATCGAAGAGATTAGTTACTTCGATCCGTTAACAGGCGAAGTTTTACGCCGTGTTCCACGCGCTACCATCTATCCAAAGAGCCATTATGTTACGCCTCGAGAAACGCTTTTGGCAGCTGTGGATAAGATTAAAGATGAGCTTCGTGAGCGTCTTGAGCAGTTACGTGAGAATAATAAGTTAGTTGAAGCTCAGCGTTTAGAACAGCGCACTCTCTATGATATGGAGATGATCATGGAGTTGGGTTATTGCTCTGGTATCGAAAACTACTCCCGTTACCTTTCTGGGCGTGAGCCTGGGGCTGCGCCGCCGACCTTGTTTGATTACCTGCCAGATAATGCCTTGCTGGTTTTGGATGAATCTCATGTAACAGTCCCACAGATTGGCGCAATGTATCGTGGTGACCGCTCACGTAAAGAAACGTTGGTGGAGTTTGGCTTCCGTCTTCCTTCTGCATTGGACAATCGACCGATGAAGTTTGAAGAGTGGGAACGCGAGTCTCCGCAGATGATTTTTGTCTCAGCGACACCAAGTAAGTATGAGGCAGAAAATCAGCAGCAGGTGGTGGAACAGGTAGTTCGACCAACAGGCCTAGTCGATCCTGTCGTAGAAGTCCGTCCAGCATCAACTCAAGTAGATGATCTTCTGTCTGAAATACGGTTAACGGTCGCTAAGAAAGAGCGTGTAGTCGTTACCGTGTTAACCAAACGCATGGCTGAAGATCTTACAGAGTACCTAGATGAACATGGTGTTCGGGTACGTTATCTGCATTCGGATATAGATACGGTTGAACGTGTCGAAATTATCCGTGACCTCCGTATAGGAGAGTTTGATGTACTTGTCGGCATTAACTTGCTTCGGGAAGGGATAGATATGCCAGAGGTCTCTCTGGTTGCTATTTTGGATGCGGATAAAGAGGGTTTCTTGCGTTCAGAAACATCGATGATTCAGACAATTGGCCGCGCCGCGCGTAATGTTAACGGCAGGGCTATTCTGTATGCCGATAAGATTACTGGTTCGATGCAGCGATCAATGGATGAAACTGAGCGTCGCCGTCAAAAGCAGATAACCTTTAACGAAGAAAACGGTATTGTTCCGCAAAGTATCAGTAAATCCGTTGCTGATATTATGGAAGGGGCGAGTACTGTGCCTGGTCGTAAAGCTTCTCGTACAGCTAAGAAAGTCGCGGAGCAGGCTGCTGAGTATCAAGTGGATGATGCTGCACAGTTATCACCAAAAGAGCTCTCTAAAGCGATAACTAAGATCGAAGATAAAATGTATGAGGCGGCGAAGAACCTCGAATTTGAGTTGGCTGCTAAGTATAGAGACGAGTTGCAAACACTGAAACAACACACTTTTGTTAATTAAACTTGATGCAGGATTGAAGTTTTATCATTTGGATAAAGCTTGGCTACACTGATTACTAAACCGACAGCTGGTTGGTAAAACAAGCTATTAGTTTATAAATGGAGTTAGGTTGATGATTAAGTGGCTGCTGCCAATCGTTGTTGCTGTTGTTTTTTCGCCAAGTGCAATGTCTGCAGGCAAAGCAGGGCACGTACTGTTAAGTGTGGGTAACAATACCGCTCAGCTTCCGAAGAGCGATGTTAGGCAGTTGAAGCGGAAATCTGAAATTTACTCTCTTGATAGTATTGCTACTGGACCTAAAGGTCGCTTACAGATTCGTTTTACGGATGGATCGCGTCTATCCCTTCGCCCTGATACCCTTTTTAATGTTGAAGAATACCGTTTCAGCAAAAGCAAACCAGAAGATGGAAAATCGGTTTATCGCCTTTTAAAAGGAGGTTTGCGAACTTTGACGGGTGCAATTAGCGATAACAACAAAGAGAGTTATGAGGTCCACACGCCGATAGCGACCATAGGCGTGAGAGGAACTCACTACACACTATTTTATTGTGATAAAACTTGCCAGGAAACAACGCGGGCGCAAATGGGCCTCTATGGATATGTCTTAGAAGGTGAAATCGTTGTAGGTAACAAATCGATTAGGGCTCCCATTCAGATGGGACGCTATTTCTTTCTTGGTGGAGATGGTAGTAACCTGAAAATCCGCCAAACCCCCTTCAAATTGTTTGAATTACTCCAAGATATGGGGCCTGATTTAATGTCAGGAGCAGGAAATAATCAGATTCCAGCATTAAATGCTAATGAAAAGCTAAATTTGAATCTGGATGTTACGCCAAATCAGGGTGGAGCTAATACCCCGTCACCAAATCGCGGTCCAAATACTTACCCTTAATTGATCTATATACTAAATTCCTATGAATAGTGTGGGCATGAGATAGCACTATTCCCAAAACATTGATAATGTTTGAATTTTTATATCCTCTTAAGCTGGGAGAGTGTTAAGAGTGAGTAAGTTACCTAAGTATTTGGCTGCAGGTCTTTACTGCCTTTCCTCATTAGTTATGGCCGACACGGTCATTGATCTGAAAAATTTAGTTGATCAGGGAAAATATGAGCAGGCCTACCAGTTGGCTATATCTAACCTGGAGAGCCTGGAAGGTGATCCAGGGTTTGATATGCAATATGGGGTTGCAGCCATTGATAGTAAGCGTGTAAGTGAAGGTGTTTTTGCGCTTGAACGAGTTATTTTTTTAGAACCTAATAACTCTTTAGCTAAGCTGGAATTAGCGCGAGGTTATTACCTTTTAAATCAGTTTGATAAAGCTAAGCAACTCTTTCTACAAGTTAAAAAAATCAATCCACCTCAGACGGTTGCTAATCGTATTGATCAATACCTCTCCCTGATCGATAAGAAAACTACTGTTCCTCCAACTAAGTTCACAAGCTTTGTCGAAGTTTGGGCAGGGTATGATAGTAATTTGAACGCTGGCCCTGATGATCAAACGAATGTGGTTATATTAAGTAGTGATGCATTAGGTAAGGACGATCAGTTTAATCAGGTTCGTCTAGGGGGCTTTATTGAACATGCTTATAGCTCAGATAATGCTCTTTTATTTGGGGCGCATGCTGATATGCGTTATTACCACACAGAAGATGAGCAGGATTATAAGAATATAACTTTGAGTGGCGGTCATCTTTGGAAAATGGATGACCAACAGTTCCAAATTAATTTCTCATTACAAAAATATCTTTTAGATAGTGAACAATATAGGGATATGTATAGTGTAAATGGCCAATGGAGCAAACAGGTTAGCCGCAATTCAATTGCTAAAATCTTTATTGGCGCTAATTCACTCGTCTACGATGACTCAGATTGGAAAGATGCTTTACAGCTAAATGCAGGCGTTAATTACCTCTATGCTGGAACAGGATCATGGAATCCACTTTATTTTGTGGGTGGCTTTATTGGTAATGAAACACCTGATGAGTCCAATATTCTGTCGGATGGGCAAGTAGATCGAGTTTTTTGGGGTGGCAATGTTGGGGTTCAACTAAGTCCTCTTAAAAGCTTAAAGGTTACGCCTTCAATCACTTACCAAGACAGTGAATATGCAGGTAATGATTGGATTTATGGTGTGAAGCGCCATGATAAATATATGTCAGCTAATCTAAACCTAGAGTGGGTTGTAGGTCCTTCTTGGACAGTGTTGGGGAACTACAGTTTTACAAAATCTGATTCAAATATAGAGCTTTATGAGTATGACCGTCAGCAGGTTATGCTTGGTTTGCGCTATAACTTCCATTGAGGTGATCATTTATGAAGCTCTTTATATTTACCTCTTTATTGCTTTTAGTCAGCAGTTTTTCACACTCTGCTGAGAGTGTTGGCAAAGTAATACTAAGTTTTGGTCAGAATGTGGCGGTTTCCACGGCAGGTGATGAACGTGCTTTAAAACGTCAGGCCGATGTGTTTGCCAATGATCTATTGAAAACCAGTGCTAAAGGGCGGTTACAGATACGTTTTACCGATGGGTCTCGACTGTCATTAAAACCGAATACAGAATTTAAAATTGATGATTACCGCTTTGATGAAGCTAACCCTGAAGATGGTAAGGCGATTTACAAACTGCTAAAAGGTGGTATGCGCACTATATCGGGTAAGATAGGTAAGGTAGATAAAGAAGATTACAAACTGGACGCTGTGGTTGCCACCATCGGTATTCGAGGTACTGACTTCAGTGTGGAAAAAGTAGGGGAGCGGGTTTCAGGCTCTGTAAGCCAAGGCAAGATTAATGTTTCGGCTAAACAAGGTGGAAGTCGTGATATCGCATCGGGCCGCTCTTTTAGCCTAGTTGGTCCTCGTGGCTCTGTTAATGTATTTAAAACTCCAGCAGCAACCGAGACTTCTGAAGAAACTACCGAGTCATCCGAATCGGAAGAGTCCTCGGAAGAAGAGACTGAACAGCAAGAAGAGTCATCTTCAACTGAAACAGACGAAAGTACGACTACTGATGAGTCTTCTTCGCAAGAATCCACATCTGAAACTACTGAGCAAACTTCTGTAAGTGCCGAGAGTGAGGACTCCTCAACAACATTAGATCTAAATACTACAACTACAACGACGAGTGATAGTACTGGTAGCACCGTTCCAGCTTCAGATCCTCAAGCAGAAACTAATAACAACCAAGAGGTTGTATTAGCTTCTCCAAACCCAACGGGTAATGGCGAAGCTGCGCCTATGGGTAGTTTGGTTGCCGTAGCTTTCACCGAAAAAGATCCAGTAAAAGGTTTAAATGGTAGTTCCGGACGAGTCATTGTTGATGGTCAATCAGCTATTACAGTTGATAAAACCATAGGCACAGGAGATGTGGTTACAGGTTTAGTTTATCTAGATTCCAGCAACTCGACGGACAATAACTGTTCTCCTTGTAGTTTTACTGGTCCTTCAACAGCCACTAGCTTGTCAGAGAACAATACCAAAACAATTGGTGGTACTAATGTCACTTGGGGGCGTTGGGGGGCAGGCTACACGGTGTTAGAAAATGGTTCTGAGGTTGAAACAGATGGTAGCTTCCAGTTTATGTATGCTGATGGCCTAACACCTGCTGCCAACGTCTTGGCGAAAACAGGTGATTATGTTTATCGTTTGGAGTCTACTGCAGGGGCCTATACCAAACCAGAAATTGAAACAGGTGCTACTGGTTCCTTAAATGATTTTGTCTATGGTGGAGGTACAGGCGGTCACCTCTATAGTGGCACCTATTTTCGTGTGGATTTTGATAGTGAACAGTTGCTAGAGATTGGTATCGAAGCCAATGTGGCAGGTCGTGACTATGCATTGCGAGAAGATGCAAATGCGAATATGAGCTTGAATAATGTGCTGAGCGGCGGAGATGTCAAGCTTACAGGGGTTTGTACCGGTGGTGACTGTGGAGCTAGCACAGATATGTCTGGTCGTATGACGATTGATTTTGTCGGTGCGGGTGCCGAGGGTGCAGTGACCAGTTATGGTGCTTCTGGTGAAAATGCCGGAACGGGTACCACAGGGACTATTTCGGGCACGATTCTTCTAGAAGCTATGCCATCCCCTTAATAGGGGGTGGTTATTAAAGGTTAATAATATCGCCGTGGTGCAAACGATCAATCTGCCAGCTAGGTAAGATTTGGCGACATTGCTGCATAATTGTGTCTTCGAATCCCGGTTTAAGGTGGGTAATCATTACCCGAGCGGGATGGCTCAATAGTTCTAACTGGCTTGCAAGATGACTTGGTGTCAGATGGCCGCTCAATCGAGCGAGTTCATCAACTTCATCGGTAAAGGATACATCGATGATAAGTAGGTCAGGTTTTTTAGTGTTTAGAATGGGCCAGAGTGCGTTATTGATACCTGTATCACCACTAAAGGCAAAGGAGGCTTTGCCGTCTGATACTAAATAACCAACGGTTGGTGATGGGTGCTCGGCAGGGATTACTTCTATGGTTTTACCTTGTAGGGATAGCTGATCACCAACGTTTACCGAATGCAGATTGATGATCGGTTTATCTTCAGGCAAACAGGTGTAATCTGGCCAAATTGTCCAATTAAAGATGTGAGTTTTTAAAGCCTCGACAACCTCTGGAAGTGCATAGATATCGATAGGTGTTTTATGCTGATCATAAATAGTTGCCAGCATTAACGGCAGGCCAATGATATGGTCTAGATGAGCATGGGTGATAACGATATCTTTAATAGCGAGCATCTGATCCATCTTTAAAAGCTCAACACCTGTACCAGCGTCGATTAACAATGAATCGTCTACTAAAAATGTTGTTGTTTTTAAACCATGGCCGATACCGCCACTGCAACCAAGAATTTCGAGCTTCACTTCCCACCTCTGGTGCGGCTATCTTTAATTAGAAAACTATAATACTGACATTATGGTAGTAGAGCATGACAAAAGCGATAGAAAAGGATACTCAGCAGTTTTATTCTCGATTAACAAAAGTGTTGAGTAAGATTCATCAGGCTAAGAGTTTTGAAGAAGCTTACCCTCTAGTCGAAAAGACATTGCTGGCTTTGTTTAATGCTCAGCGTATCACCGTATACCAACGAAATCGCTCGAGCAAGGATATTGTTTCTCGTTTTAAAACGGGCGAAGATTTAACCGAAATTCGAGTGCCTATTACAGCGTCATCTATCGCAGGTTTTGTGGCGCTAAGTAAAAAAGCAATAACAATCAAAGATGTACGAGACTCGGATGAGCTTGAAAAAATACATCCATCCTTACGTTTTAATGCTTCCTTTGAAAAGGATATCGAATTTACCAGTCGCTCTATGCTGGTGCTTCCTATTCTTTACCAAGATGTATTACTCGGTGTTATCCAAATAATAAACCGGCAAGATGGTAAATCCTTCTCAGCGATTGATCTAAAAAGGGGACGGCAATTTGCTGAGCTGCTTGGGCAAAAATTCCGTTATGATTTTGGTTGTACAGAAACACCGTTTGAATACCTTTTGGAGCAAAACTTAATTGAGCAAAAAGTCTTTGATCAACTTGAGAAAAAAGCAGATGCTCGAACCCCACTAACGCGCTTGTTAAGAGATAATGCCAGACTAACCAGTCAGCAGATTGGTCAGTCATTAGAGTGCTTTTATCAAGTCCCTTTTATTG
Organism: Neptuniibacter sp. QD48_55; assembly: GCF_047778115.1. GTDB lineage: Bacteria > Pseudomonadota > Gammaproteobacteria > Pseudomonadales > Balneatricaceae > Neptuniibacter. Next base: position 1,018,377 of record NZ_CP180555.1, read on the forward strand.
CTTACAATCCCGAAAAGTACTTTCTTCATCCCTTATGTGAAAAGGTAAATAAGGCTTATCTACGTAATAGCAATCTTGTTCTGCTATCTGAACAGAATAGTGACACGGTCCTAATTTTAATTGATGATCCTAATGATACTAAGCGCCTGATTGAAATTAAAAATGTCGTAGGCCAAAGAGATGCTCATATATGCGTCGGTTTACTGGACGATATTCATCAGTACCTTGGGGTAGTGACCGGAGGCGGGCAACAGGACAGCGCAAATCTCAGCACTATTCTTGATGAGCTAGATGATAGCGCTGAAATGGATATCGACGATACGGTTACTGAAAACGATGAAGTTTCAGAGGAAGATTCAACCGTTGTTCGCTTGGTTAACCGAGTATTGCTCGATGCGAAGCGCCTGAGAGCATCGGATATTCATATTGAACCGGGCAAAGGCAGAACACCGACCAACGTACGTATGCGTATAGATGGTGTTTGCCAAGATATTATTCAGATACCCGCGACCCATGCTAAAGCCACAGTATCGCGCATCAAGATTATGTCGCGCCTAGATATAGCCGAAAAACGTCTACCTCAAGATGGTAAATTTGCGGTGCGTTTGCAAGGTCACCCATTGGAAGTCCGCGTAGCGACCATTCCTACTGTAAACGGTGAAGGCGTGGTCATGCGTTTGTTGCAAAGTGGTGAACCCGTTGCTTTCGACCAACTTAATTTTGTTACACCAATTCAAGATGGCGTCAAAGAGTTACTAGAAAATCCACACGGTATTTTGTTGGTGGTTGGTCCTACAGGTTCAGGTAAAACGACTACCCTGCATGCATTGCTAGCTACCTTAAACACGCCGGAGAAGAAAATCTGGACAGCAGAAGATCCTGTTGAGATTACGCAGCCAGGCTTGCAACAGGTGCAGGTTCAACCTAAAACCGGTTTTACCTTCGCAGCAGCGTTACGGGCGTTTTTACGCGCAGATCCCGATATCATTCTGATTGGTGAAATGCGAGATCAGGAAACGGCTCATGCGGCTGTAGAGGCATCCCTGACCGGTCATCTAGTATTATCAACACTGCATACAAATTCTGCTCCTGAAACCATTACGCGTTTGCTGGATTTGGGTATAGATCCAGTTAGCTTTTCGGACGCTCTGTTAGGTGTATTGGCGCAGCGTTTGGTAAGAACACTATGCCCTAGTTGTCGTAAGGCTTATAAAGCCTCAAATGATGAGATTGCTTTCTTGCTGCGTCGTTATGGTGAGCAAGCAGGTGAACTTATTATGGGAGATAAGGTTAAGCTCTATAAAGCGGTAGGTTGTGAGGAATGTAACCATACCGGTTATCGCGGGCGTACCGGTATTCACGAGCTATTAATTTCGACTCCTGAGATGAAAGAAAAAATCTATCAAGGGGCAACAATAGGTGAAATACGAGAACAAGCGATCTCTGATGGTATGCGTAGCTTGTTGCAGGATGGAATCCAGAAAGTGCTCAAGGGTGATATCGACTTCGATCAATTGCGTAGAGTGACGGCAGAGTAAACGATGAAACAACGTTGGATACGCACTGTTTTAGGCTTGATACTCACTTTAGTGATGTTAATACCTGTGATTCAGGGCGATCGTCTTGAGCTGTTAGAACGTTTTGAGTATGACCTTTATGATCTGCGCTTAAGACAGTTTTTATCCGAAGAAAAAGATCCGCGTATTGTAATAGTCGATGTGGATGAAAAAAGCTTGGCAGCGGAGGGGCGCTGGCCTTGGAACCGAGCCAAACTAGCATTGATGTTGGATCAGCTTTTCGACCAATACGGGGTCGCTATTGTTGGCTTTGATATGGTTTTCTCAGAGGCTGATCAAAGTGTCGATCTATCTGCACTTAAACAACTGGCATCAGAATCGGAAGGGAAAACACTAGATCAGCTTATAGAAAAATTAAATTCTGACGCAATTTTTTCGAAAGCGATTGCCGATCGCCCTGTCGTATTGGGCTATCTATTTGACCGAAGTTTAAAAAAACTACAGATAGGCCATCCCGGTAGTCCGGTGATTAGTGATGATGAGCGTTTAGATCGGTTACCTATTCCTGAAGCGAGTGGAATAATCTCCAGTCTGAATGAACTCCATAGTGTCAGTGTTTGGAACGGCTTCTTTGATAATCCCATGGTAGATTCCGATGGTGTATATCGCCGTGTACCTGTGATTCAGCGCTATGAGGAGAATTATTATCCCTCTCTGGCCCTTTCTATGCTTTTAGCCTTGTTTGGAGAAGAATCTGTGACGTCGGTTATTGAATCGGATGTCACTGGCAAGCAAGATGCATTAGTCGCTGTGGATGCTGCTGGGGTGCGGATTCCAGTCGATCAACATGGTGCGGTACTCGTGCCTTATCGAGGCCCTCAAGGCAGTTTCCCATATATCTCTGCAACCGATGTCATTCGTGGAACGGCCGATGCAGAACAGTTGGAAGGTGCGATTATTTTGGTCGGGACGAGCGCTGCAGGTTTGTTAGATCTGCGAGTGACGCCGATGAGTAACCGATACTCGGGTGTAGAAGTACACGCAAATATTCTGTCGGGCATGCTAGACGAACGCATTCAGCATCAGCCTGATTACACCTTAGGGGTTGAGTTGATTCAGTTGATTGTTAGTGGTTTATTGCTGTCGTTAATCATTCCACGTGTTTCGGTTTTAACCTCGACCTTATTCACATTGGTGTGGGTTGCTCTGTTGGTGGGTGCAAATTTATATGCATGGCAACAGATGTTCTGGGTGATCCCATTGGGTTACACCTTAATTTTGGTATCGGTGCTTTATCTTTTTCAGCAAACCACAGGTTACTTTTTCGAAGCGCGTAATATAGCTCAACTGGCAACTCAATTCGGTCAATATATACCGCCAGAAGTAGTGGAGGAATTAAGCGAACAAGATCAAAGCGTACAGTTGAGTGGTGAAAACCGCGAGATGAGTGTGTTCTTCTCAGATGTTCGTGGTTTTACAAGTTTGTCTGAGCAGCTTAATCCACAACAGTTGACTCGTTTAATGAATATTTACCTTACCGGTATGACTCAAATTATCCATGAACAACGTGGGACTGTGGATAAATATATAGGCGATGCGGTGATGGCCTTTTGGGGCGCGCCACTGAAAGATGAGAATCATGCCCGTAATGCATTGAATTCGGCGATGAAGATGCTGGATGTTCTACCTGAATTGAATAAGCAGCTTGAACAAGAGGGCTTACCGAGCGTCGAGGTGGGGATGGGAATTAATAGTGGCCCTATGAATGTGGGTAACATGGGATCGAGTTTCCGTATGGCTTATACCGTGATGGGGGATGCGGTAAACCTTGCCTCAAGACTGGAAGGGCTGACCAAATATTATGGAACACCACTATTAGTGAGTGGAGAAGTAGTATCTCTGGTGCCGGAGTATATTTACCGGAAGTTAGATCGTGTACAGGTGAAAGGTCGTAGTGAACCTGTAGATATCTATGAACCTATCTGTTTGCGCGAAGCGTGCACATCTCAACAGCAGTCTTGTATCGAACTCTTTTCTGCTGCGATAGCGGCTTATGTCCAAAAGGATTGGGCTTTGGCAGAAGAACGATTTGGGCAATTCCTGTTAGATCATCCCGATGACAAGATGACCCGAATCTATCTTCACCGTATTGCCGAATTCAAAGATGTTCCGCCAACCTCTGACTGGCGTGGCGTTTATAGCCACACCAGCAAATAGGTGTTTAATTTAAGCCGGGTAGGGATGCAGGATCAAACTCATCGATTTGGCGCGGGGTCATATGTGATTGTGCATATTTCAGATAAGTACCGCTTTCGACGAACAGCTTGAATAGATCTGCATCCAGATGATTATCTTCCACCATCCGACCCAAGATAGTCATCGCTTGCGATAGCAACATGCCTTTCTTGTACGGGCGATCTGGTGAAGTCAGCGCCTCAAAAATATCAGCGATACACATAATCCGCGCACGTGTTGATAAATCTTCTGCTGTGATCCCTCTAGGATAACCGCTGCCATCCATATGCTCATGGTGGTTGCAGGCAATCTCTGGCACTTCGGACAGTTGTTTGGGGTATTTTAGGGATTCCAGCATATCGATCGATACTTTTATGTGATCGCGCATCACTTGGCGCTCGTCATCGGTCAATGTACCTTTACTGATACATAAGTTGTCCACTTCATCCTTGGAGAGCAGATGACGTGCGTTGCCTTCACTATCAATCCAGCTAATCTCACTGATACTGACCACACGTGCTTTGTCTTCAGGGGCCATAAATTCAGAGCCAGTATTAGATTTACGAATAAAATCGAAATCAATATCTAGCTGCTGTAGTTGAGCAGTCAGCTTTTGCTCAGCAGATGCATATTCTTCATTTGATAGTTGCATCTGTTGTTGCAGTAATTCAATTTGCAGATGTTGTTTGTATTCTCGAAAACGGGATTCAACCAGATCTATCCGATCAAACATTGTGTGTAGCTTTGTTGCTTTATCAATGATGTATTCAGGCGTGGTAATCTTGCCGCAATCGTGAAGCCATGCTGCGATCCGCAACTCGTACATCTCTAGGTCATTGAAGCTAAGATCAGCAAACGTTCCATCAGTCGCGTTGTTAACTGCTGCAGCAATTAACATGGCTATTTCTGGTACTTGTTCACAATGCTTACCTGTCACAGGCGATTTGTGGTCGATTGCACGGCCAATTAGTTTAATGAATGATTCGAATAACATTCGTTGAGCATCAATTAAGCGGCGTTTCGTTAATACTGCTGCTGCAAGCGATGCTAAAGATTCAACCAAATGCTGTTGGGTATCTGGGAAGGCAATAATGTTGCCCTCGTTATCCATAGCATTAAGTAACTGCAATACACCGATTATTTCCCCTTCATGGTCTTGTAAAGGCACACATAAAAAGGATTTTGAACGGTAATTTAGTTGTTTATCGAACTTACGAGTACCTGAAAAATCATAGTCGTCGCAGTCATATACATCGGGGATGTTGATGGTTTCCCTCTGAACGAAGGTTTGAACCACAACCAGTTTGGAGGCTTGTTGTTGAGCATTGTGGATCTCTACCGCAGGGAGGTCGCGAGGCTTTTGATGAATGCCTAAAGAACGGTTATGAAGAACAGAAAATTTTAGTTCGTTTTCATTCTCTTCATTGAGTGTATATAGCGTTCCCCCATCCGCATTGGTTAGGTACATACACCCCAAAATAATACGATCTAACAGTTTTGAGTGATCTTTCTCAGATGTTAAAGCGCCTGTTAGATCGGCTAATTGTTTAACGACTTCCTGAGTGTCTAGGTAACTCATAGAGGTTCCAATATAAAATCCAAAATGCATCTAAATGGTTTTCGAATGCGACATAGTGTTAAAAGATTGGTTATCTATTTGATCATCTTAGCACTAAATAGAAGTAAGACCTTTCATTAAGAACAGTAAATTACTTTTAAATCAGTCCAATAGTGACTTTATTTCTATATCGGGTACATACTTAGATAAATGGTTCAAACGTACCATCTTGTTATGACGCTATGACTAAACTTGGTATGTAGCTAGCTTGAGTCGTATAGAGCTTTTTTAAAGGTTTCTTAGTAGCAAGTAGGATCAATTATGTATTCAGATAAATCACCATTGCAGATACGCCAGATGATTCGTCGAGGAGAGTTCCAAGATAACACCTCCGGAGTGGCGGCGGGTTTTGTGCAAGGTAATTTGGTTATTTTGCCTAAAGATTATGCCGGTGATTTTTTACAGTTTTGTCAGTTAAACCCTAAGCCTTGCCCCCTGATTGGTATGTCCGAGAATCCAGGTGAATTCATGCTGCCGAGTTTAGGAGAAGATCTAAATATTTGTACTGATATTCCCAAATATCGAGTCTATCGGGATGGTGAGTTAATCGAAGAGCTGCCAGATGTATCTGGATTGTGGCGAGATGATCTGGTCACCTTTGTTCTAGGTTGCTCCTTTTCATTCGAAGAAGCGCTTCTGGCGGATGGTTTAGAGATCCGAAATATCTCTGAAGGGGTTAATGTGCCTATGTATCGAACCAATATCCCTTGTAAGCCCGCTGGATGTTTTAGTGGCGATACGGTTGTCAGTATGCGGCCAATGAAGGCGGCAGATGCGATACGAGCTATTCAGATCTGTAGCCGTTTCCCTTCTGTCCATGGCGCGCCTCTACATTTGGGTGATCCTGCAGAGATCGGTATTGAAGATATTCGCAACCCTGATTTTGGCGATGCAGTCACAATTAAGAAGGGTGAACTGCCTGTTTTTTGGGCATGTGGTGTAACGCCTCAAGTGGCAATAGAACAGGCCAAGCCCTTGTTCTGTATTACTCATAGCCCAGGCCATATGATCGTGACAGACCTACCCAATAGCCGCCTTGCCATCTTCTGATCAAGGCGTGATTGAAGGTTTTGATTTAAGGAATACTGAATGAGTTTAAAGCTAAATTGTGATCTAGGTGAAAGCTTCGGTTCATGGAAAATGGGACTGGATGAGGCTGTGATGCCGCATATTGATCAGGCAAACATCGCTTGTGGTTTTCATGCCGGTGATCCGTTGGTTATGCAGAAAACATTGGCACTCGCCAAACAAAACGGCGTCATAATTGGTGCGCACCCGGGATATCCTGATCTTGTTGGCTTTGGTCGACGTAGTCTAAAAGTGAGCTCTGATGAACTGACATCGATGCTGCTTTATCAGATCTCTGCATTAGATGGGATGGCAGCCAGTGTAGGACTAGAGCTTACTTATGTTAAACCTCATGGTGCGATGTATAACGATATGATGGCGGATACTTCAGTTCGACAAGATGTTATGCGTGCTATAGCGGCTTACCACAAACCATTAAGGTTGATGTTGCAAAGTACTCCACAGGCGGAACAACATCGGGAAGAAGCAAAGCAGATAGGTATCGAACTGTGGTTTGAGATATTTGCTGATCGTTGTTACGCCGATGATGGCAAGCTTTTGTCACGTTCACTTCCAGGCGCAGTTCATAGCAAAGAGAAAATGTTGGCTCAAGTACGCCAGCTCAAAGAGATTGGCACTGTCACAACCGTAAATGGCCATCAACTTAAACTGCAGGCCGATACGTTGTGTGTACATGGGGATAATATGGAGGGCGTTAATGCAATCCAAGAGATCCGAGAGTTAATCCAGTCATGAGAATAGAAGTAGCAGGGGAAAATGCGCTGATCATCTATTTTGGTGATAAAGCCAGCCCAGAAACCTCTGCCAAAGTGCAGCACGCTGTTTCTGTGCTAGAGATAGAGTTAGCCGATAAGCTCATCGATCTCGTCCCTTCCTATGCGTCTTTGTTAGTGATCTACGATCTGTTTAGCTGTGACCATCTGGAGATTAAAAAACACCTCCGTGAGTTACTCACTCAGCTCGATCAAGCTGAACAGCAGGTGGGAGATCTAGTTTCTTTACCTGTTTATTACAGTCCGGAATCGGGCCCTGACCTAGAGATGTTGGCTCAAAATACGAATTTGGAAGTGGATGAAGTGATCCAGATCCACAGCCAACAAGAGTACAGAGTTTATGCCATAGGTTTTGCCCCTGGATTTGCCTATTTAGGAGAGGTCGATCCTAGAATCGCTGCACCGCGTTTATCCACACCTAGACAAAAAGTGCCTAAAGGCGCCGTAGCTATCGCTGATCGGCAGACCGCCGTGTATCCAGCTGAATCTCCAGGTGGCTGGAATTTGATAGGTTTGTGTCCAACTGAAATGTTTACCCCGGACAAAACGCCGAATATGCCGGTTAAGGTTGGGGATAGAGTGATGTTTAAGCCAATTACGCGAGACGAATATCTCGCATTAGGCGGACAGTTATGAGCGAAATGGGTTTTAAAGTATTACAGCCGGGCCTGTTAACACTTATTCAAGATGCAGGACGGTTTGGTCACCATCGGATTGGTTTAACTACCGGTGGGCCTCTAGATACGCAGGCCTTTAAATGGGCTAATCGTTTATTAGGTAATGACCTAAATAGCTCTCTTCTGGAAGTTAGTGTTGGCGGATTGGTGTTGGAATCCCATGTCGATACCTACATGGTTGTAACTGGGGCAGATATCCCGTTTAAGGTTAATGGTTTGGAAAGGGAGTGTTGGCATGCACAGAAAATCCAACAAGGGGATCGGATCGAGTTAGGGTTTGCAACCAAAGGCGCGAGAGCTTATTTAGCGGTGAGTGGTGGATTTGAAATAGAGCATAGTTTCTCCAGCAGCGCGACGGTAATGAGAGAAGGTGTCGGCGGTATAGATGGCGGTAAGCTTCAACAAGATGATTTTCTATACTGTACAGAAGTAAATGAGGCTAGAGCCTATCGCCTAGCTGAGCATCATCGACCGCAATACGATGAACATGCCAGCTTAAGGGTTATCTGCGGTTATCAACAGCATCTTTTTAGCGAACACAATAAACGTATATTTTTTAGTAGCGAGTATGAAGTTACGGATCGAGCGGACCGAATGGGTTATCGGCTATCAGGCCCTGAAGTTAAAGCGACGGTAGATGGCATCTTATCGGAAGGAATCTGCCATGGTGCTATTCAGATCCCGGCAGATGGGCAACCTATCGTTTTACTTAATGATCGACAAACCATCGGAGGCTACCCGAAAATTGGCTCGATGCTTTCATTAGATACCGCAAAAATGGCGCAAATGATGCCGGGTGCCAAAGTCTCGTTTGAGCAGATCACGATTGATGATGCGCATAATATTCAATCACTAACGCAGAAAAAGTTTGAACGAACCGAGCCAGATAAAGTGAATTAGCGATCTACAAGTATCAGTTGTATAGGTGCCGTTATGCCAAATGAAGCCACGATAAGTAAGCAAATTGAGGACCTATTGGTTGCTAGAAATTTGCGTGGCATGCAAACGATCCAGCCGGAGTTGGAATCTGGCTATTACCTGCGAGCAGCTCGAATGCTTAATCGATGCAGAGGGCATGTATTGATTGGAACGGGCTTCCCGGTTGTGGATACTTTTGAAACGGATGGGCCGGTAGGTGCCATTGCGCTGTATAAAGTATTAGAAGCGATTGGAGCAACCCCAGTTATTGTATGTGGTCCACCAGTGTCTCAGGCGCTGATGTCTGATTATAGAGTTCATGAAATTCGTGTGGGCGAGCATAAAGAGCGCACATTGGAAGCATTCCAAGCGCTGTATCAATATAACCCCGAAGCTGTGATCTCTATTGAGCGACCAGGTCAGGCTGAAGATGGGCGCTATTACAATATGCGCGGTGAGAACATCAGCGATCGTACGGCTTGTTTTGATACATTCATTCTTAATGCTAAATGCCCAACCATCGGCATAGGTGATGGTGGCAATGAAATAGGTATGGGTAATGTAAAAGACGCTCTTAAAACTCTTGATATCAAAGCGTCGGTTACAGAAGTGGATGAGTTGTTAATTACGGATGTCTCTAACTGGGGTGCCTACGGCATTATTGCTTTTCTAAGTTTTTGGAACCATCGAGATTTTTTTGCCGATATACAGCCCCTGGAGATACTTCGTTATCTTTCCAAATTAGGCAGCGTCGATGGTGTGACAAGAGAAAATGAGTTAACAGAAGATGGTTTGCCAGCATCCGAAGGACAAAGCGTGATTAATGAGTTAAGGCAAATTATTGGTCTGGTAAAAGAATTAAGTGGAGGGATTTCTCTATGAGCATTGCATACCTTAATGGTGATTTCCTACCGTTGTCAGAAGCACGTATCTCGCCCTTAGACCGCGGTTTCCTCTTCGGTGATGGTATCTACGAAGTCATACCTTACTATCAGGGACAATCGGTTGGTTTAGGTTTACATATCCAACGTATGTTAAATGGCTTGGCAGAGATCGAAATTGAGTGCTCCCTCACTGCTGAACAATGGCGCAATTTATTAAATGATCTGATCGATAAAAACAGTGAGCAAGTTGAAAACCTAGGGGTATACGTGCATGTTTCCCGAGGTACGGACGATAAACGCTACCATGCATATCCTGAAGGCGTAGAGCCGACCATATTTGCATACACTTTCGCGATCAAAGACCCAGAACCGGTCGATCGAGAAAAAGTAACTCAATACAGTTTGGTTAGTACAGAAGATTTAAGGTGGCAACGCTGCCATATTAAATCGACGGCCCTGTTAGGAAATGTAATTCATTTTCAACAAGGCTACTCTGCTGGTAGCGATGAAACGCTGTTGTATAACGCAGATCATCAGCTTACTGAAGGTAGTGCGTGTAACGTCTTTATCGTTAAAGATGGTGTTGTACTGACGCCTAAGTTAGATAATCAGATCCTGCCGGGGATTACTCGCCGGATTATTATTGATAGCTTAAAAACAGATGGAACAATTCCCGTTGAGGAGCGAACTATTACGATGGATGAGGTGCGTTTTGCGGATGAGTTATGGATCACCAGCTCTTCTAAAGAGATTGCTCCGGTAACACAACTTGATGGACAACCTGTAGGTAATGGTAAAGTAGGTGACATCTGGGAAAAGGCATTCGCCATTTATACCGCAGCAAAATTTTCGTATTGATACGTAATCAATTTTTCAAAGGTTATTTAAATGTCTCTGATTAAAAAAATCAGCGAGTTTTTCACAGCTAATAAAACAGAACCAGAATCGACGAGTAGTTTTATCGAGGTGGAATACAACGGCTATATCATAAAGCCTATGCCGATATCAGAAGATGCGGGGTATAGAGTCAATGGTTTGATTGAGAAGGGTGAACAGTCTCATCGCTTTATCCGTGCAGATGTTTTGATGGAAGAAACTCAATGCGCGGATGAGATGGTGCGTAAATCCAAGTGTATGATCGATCAGCAGGGTGATTCGATTTTTAGATAGTTAAGTTTTAAAAGAAGCCTACAGGGGCTATTTAACTTCTAGTGTCGCGTTAAATGCCATCGAGCGACGTTCCCCTTCACCAATAAAGGGTTCAGCGCCATGGAGTAACCAACCTGGGAAAAGGTAAAAATCACCGACCTCAGGCTTTACACTTAAAAGTGATTTAGAAAAACGCTGCTTATTACCTTCGATAAAATTCAGATATCCCGCTTTGCGTCCCGAGATATAGTTTCTTTCTTCTTGACCAGGGTCAGTCTTTTCAGGGACTTTTAGGAATAACACTCCTGAAATATCACCAGAATGGAAATGCACTGGGCTAGGTGTGTTTTGATATTGGCTCACGATCCAAAAGACTTCATAGATTGCTCTATCTAACTGACTACCTTCTGCTTCCTTCACATAATCGTTAATTAATCTACCGATAGTATCGGCAAGTGAAGGTACTCCACCAAAAACGATTTCTTCAGGAAGCATAAATTCTGAGCTTTCAGTTTTGGAAATATGCTGGTCAGCAAATAGATTAATCTTGTCGATTAATTCTACAGATAGTTTAGTTTTAGTAATCAATGGCCCAAAAGGCGACAGAAGCTCAATTCCAGCATTAGATGAGCTGGGAGAAGAATTTTCTGGATTGGCTTCATACTTTCTTAAGCGGCGTGTTCTTTGTTGTTCTGTCATAAGAGATTAGCCTTTTGGGAATGTTGTTACATAATATCTTTGCTAGCAGATAAATCTAGCGGTTCTACGTAGTACTACGTAGGTCATCTAAGTAATCTATCTAGTACTTATGCGCATTTATCCCAATATCGGGGTATCACATGCTGTGTAAGACTATAAGAGCTAGCATGGTTATAGTTTTAGGCGTGTTAGCTGTGGTCGTAGTTGGGGTGGACAGGAGATTGTTTCAGTTGCGACCACACTTATATGACGGTTAGAAATCGCGTTTTATAGAGAGAGGATGATAATAAAAATGTTCAAAATGACTTTTCCTAAGCAGTTAATTACTGCAGCTGCATGTACTGCAGTACTGGCTACGCCAGCAATGGCTGCTGACAAGGTTTACAAACTGAAGCTGGCAGAAACTTGGCCTACTAACTTCCCAGTTTTTGGTGATGCGACTAAAAACATGGCTAAGCTAGCTGAAGAGATGTCCAACGGCCGTCTTAAAATTCAAATCGACTCTAAGAACAAGCACAAAGCACCACTAGGTGTTTTCGATATGGTTCGCTCTGGTCAGTATGACATGGGTCACTCCGCGTCTTACTACTGGAAGGGTAAAGTACCAAATACGCTTTACTTCACAACTATGCCATTTGGTATGACTGCACCTGAACAGTACGGTTGGTTCTACTACGGTGGTGGTCAGGAACTAATGGATGAGGTTTACGGCAAGTTCAACCTAATGTCCTTCCCTGGTGGTAACACAGGTAATCAGATGGGCGGTTGGTTCCAGAAAGAGATCAACTCTCTGGAAGACCTACAAGGTCTGAAAATGCGTATCCCTGGCTTCGCGGGTGAAGTTCTAGCTAAGCTAGGTGCGAAACCAACTAACATTCCAGCAGGTGAGCTTTACACTGCACTTGAGCGTCGTACGATCGATGCATTGGAGTGGGTAGGTCCTTCTCTTGACCTACGTATGGGTTTCCACAAGATCGCTCCTTACTACTACACTGGCTGGCATGAGCCTGCGACTGAGCTTCAGTTCTTGATCAACAAGAAGAAGTTTGAGCGTCTACCAGCAGATCTTCAGCAGATCCTTAAAACAGCAATGCGTACTGCGGCGTACGATATGTACATCCAGTCTTACCACTCTTCTGCTGAAAACTGGGCAAGCATGAAAACTGAATTCCCGAACATTCAGGTTAAATCTTTCCCAGCTGAAGTAATCAGCGCAATGCGTAAAGCTAACGATGAGCTACTTGCTGAAAAAGCAGCTGCTGATCCACTAGCTAAGAAAATTCTTGAGTCTCAGTCTGCGTACATGGAAAAAGCACGTGCATGGACAGATATCTCTGACAAAGCTTACCTAAACAGCTTGTCTAAGTAATCGAGTCGTAAGAACCCCCTCGTTGGTGCTCTGGACATTGTCCCGATCCGGAGCACCAACTTCTTAATCTTCTAGGAGAAATCATGTTTCTAGTGAGACTGGAGCAGGTGATCAACAGCTTTTCAGATTTGATGGGCAAGATCTCTGCAGTTCTATTTGTAATCATGCTGTTCAATGTCTTTATCGACGTTGTAATGCGCTATGTCTTTAATGATGTCTCCATCGGGATGCAAGAATTAGAGTGGCACCTATATGCAGCAGTTTTTCTATTAGGTGTGTCCTACACGTTACGGGTCGGTGGCCACGTACGTGTTGACCTGATCTACGAACGTTTATCAGGCAAAACCAAAGCAATGATCGATATGTTGGGTTGTGTATTTCTACTCTTCCCGTTCTGTGCCCTTGTCGGTTGGTACGGTATCGATTTTGCGCGTGAATCATTTGAATTAGGTGAGACCTCGGGCGATCCGGGTGGTCTTCCTTATCGTTGGATTATCAAATCCGTTATCCCTTTTGCTTTCTTTGCCATGTTGATTAGCGGTATCGGTTTGTTCCTTAAATCTTTAAACATCTTCTTGGGCAACACCAAAGAAGATCATTACCAACCACCACAGCACTAAGGGGCGTTTAGTAATGATTGGTATTATTATGTTTGTTGTGGCGCTGTTGATGCTGCTTGTCGGCTTCCCAGTTGCCTTTACCTTTGGTGGTGTAGCGTTGTTCTTCGGTGTATTTGCTGAAGGCGCTGAAATGTTTGCTTTCATGCCGTTCCGTATTCAGAGCATTATGGAAAACACGGTATTGATGGCGGTTCCTCTATTTATTTTCATGGGTATCGTTTTACAGAAAACTCAGTTGGCTGAGCAGTTGCTTGAGTCCATGGGTAAACTGTTTGGCGGTGTTCGCGGCGGTTTGGCAATCTCTACTGTACTGGTAGGTGCATTGCTAGCGGCTTCTACCGGTGTAGTAGGTGCATCTGTTGTAGCAATGGGTCTGATCTCGCTACCGGTAATGTTGAAGTACAAATACGACAAGTCACTTGCCTGCGGTACGATCTGTGCGTCGGGTACGCTAGGTCAGATTATTCCGCCATCGATCATCCTAATTATCTTGGGTGACGTTCTGGGTATCCCAGTTGGTGATCTGTTTAAAGCAGCGGTAGGCCCAGGTCTAATGTTGATCGGTATCTACGTTGTTTACATCCTAATCTACAGCTTTGTTAAGCCAGAAGCAGCGCCAGCATTGCCTTTAGACGACGATGTTGATTCTAAGCGCGAGCAATACATGAAAGCGCTTAAAGCGATCATTCCACCACTAGCACTGATCTTGATTGTATTGGGTTCTATCTTCGCAGGTATTGCGACACCAACTGAATCTTCTGCACTAGGTGGCGTAGGCGCGATTGTATTGGCGGCTATGTACCGTCAGTTCAGCTGGAAGATGGTTCTAGAGTCTGCAACTGAAACGGTAAAAGTTACCGCGATGGTATTTGCGATCCTGTTGGGTGCGACAGCCTTCTCTATGGCGTTCACTTACACAGGTGGTGACTACATTGTTGAAGAAGTTCTATCTGATCTACCAGGTGGTGCTCAGGGCTTCTTGATCCTATCCATGATTGCGATCTTGATCCTAGGTTTCTTCATCGACTTCGTAGAGATCAGTTTTATCATCGTACCGATCTTGGCACCGGTTGCTGATGCACTAGGTATTGCGCCTGTATGGTTTGCGATCCTAATCGCGATGAACCTACAAACAAGTTTCTTAACTCCGCCATTTGGCTTCAGTCTGTTCTACCTCAAAGGTGTTGCACCGCCGAGCGTACAGACAATGGATATCTATAAAGGTGTTATGCCTTTCATCCTGATGCAGGTAGCGGTTGTTATCTCAATCCTAGTATTCCCAGGATTCTACGGTTTGGCGTAAGACGGTTGAGTGACCGTTATCACTCTTCTCTCTGGGCGGACCACCGCCCAATTAATGGTTCATTCCCATTTGCCCCGTTTATCGGGGCGTTTTTTTGTCAGAAGTTGAGTCGTTTTATTTTAGTAAACCGCTAACTTCTGACAGCGCTTTGCAAAGCCCTTGCTGCGTGATCAACTTAGCTTGGGCTTTATCTTTCACTAAGATAGATCCCACAAAAGCTAGGGCGTTCAGCGAAATGCCTTTAAAGGCTTCCTGCTTGCGTGGCACGACCATCATCCACTCATGAGTGAGTAGCAGATTGTGTGGTGGCACGGTCTTATCCCCCGAGCTTTCTAGAGACAGTGTCGTGCGCAGTCGATCATACAAGTGCTGTAATTGAGTTGCTGAATCTTCAGGTGTGTGCCCGTCGAACAGATCATTCGGCAGGGCGAGTGCCGCATGTTCGAAGGGGAGGGAATCTAACTTTCGTGGTACTTCATCATGAAGTTGCTCAAACTGCGGGCTAAAGGGAATTAGATCAGCTGCGTTTTCATCTAACTGGATTAACTGTAGATGTTTGTGTGCTTGGCTAGCACCGGCTTCGGCTGAACTATTATAAAAAGCGAGCGTCGGGCCTTGGGTTAAGCATTGATATAAGGCGCTAAAATCATCGAGCGAAAGCAGAATGTTTTGCTGCTCAAAGTGATTGGTTACTAACAGCAGGTGCTGCTCTAAGACGTTAAACTTGTTCAGTAGTAACTTATGATTATCACCCACAGGGCCAACATAAAGACTCGGTTCGTGGGGAAGAAAAGGGTCATTATGTGATGTCGTTGAGTTGGCTTTGGCCTTCTCTTTTAAGCTGGATAATTGCCTTAGTTGGAAGTGTAGCTCGCCTTCTTGAACCTTATGTGATGAGGTTGTCAGGCTCTTTAACTCGCCGCGGCGAGACGCCGATGTGTAAAGTACTTCAGCCTTTGACCATAGTGAGAAATCCATGGAGTGTTATACCCCGCATCCTTTATACTGGAATCTTAACTATCAGCCGAAATGATCAGGAAAGCTAGTACCAATGAAACGGGTTACAGCCTCTTTAAAAACCAAAATCCTACTGCTTTCCATTTTGCCACTGGTGATGGTGACTGTGGCTGTTACCATGATCAGCTTGACCCAAGCCAAGCATCTCTCTGAGCAAGAGATTCACACCTTCGAAGAAAACTTACTGCGCTCTAAACGCCAAGAGCTACAAAACTACGTAGAGCTGGCGATGAACTCGATTGAGCATATAGTCAAAGATGCTCAGCCGGGGGATAAAGTTGCTGAAGAAAAAGTTAAAAACATTCTCGATGGCCTGACCTACGGCGAAGATGGCTACTTCTTTGTCTATGACCGTCAGGGTGTTAACTTGGTCCATCCGATTCAACATGAATTGATCGGTCAAAACCTGATGGATCTTAAAGATGAAAATGGCAAGATGGTGATCCGTGATCTCATCGAAGTAGCGAAAAAAGGCGGTGGTTTTTACCGCTATGTTTGGAAAAAGCCTTCTAAGGGTGATCTGGAAGATAAGCTCAGTTATGTGGTCGAGATCCCCAAGTTTAACTGGATGATGGGCACCGGTTTATATATCGATGATATTGCCAAAGAGGTTGCCTCAATCCGGCTTAAAGTAACCCGTAATATTCGTAATACCTTCTTTACCGTTGTGGTGATTTTGGCAGGAACCATCATCGTAATTGCTTTGGTGGGTATCGCAATCAACATGCATGCTTCTCAGCTTGCCGATAAACGCTTACGTGAACTTGCCCACAGTTACGTGCAGTTCCAAGTGAGCCAGCGTCGTAACTTTGCCCGAGAACTCCACGATGGTATTAACCAGTTAATGGTATCGGTTAAGTTTAGATTGGAGCTCGCGAGAGATAAGTTACTCAAACAGGATGAATCCGCCGCTAACGACCTCAACAAAGGCTGTGATGTTCTGAATATGGCGATCCAAGAAGTAAGACGTATCTCCCATGATCTGCGCCCAATACAGCTAGATGATCTAGGCTTAGAGTCAGCACTGCACAGTATGATCGCGGATTTCTCAGAGCGTACCGGTATACAGACCAATATTCGTTTAGAACTGCCAGAACAACGACTACCTGATGATATCGAAATTACCATGTACCGTATCGCCCAAGAAGCACTGACCAATATCGAAAAACACGCAGAGGCTACTCAAGTAGGGCTGCGCATTTGGTCTCGAGAAGGGTATATTTGGGTCGAAGTAACGGACGATGGCAAAGGGTTCTCTCCAGGGAAGACAGCTTCAGGCATCGGCTTACTTAATATGCGAGAACGTACCGAACTGTTAAGTGGACGTTTTGGTGTGAAAAGTAAAATAGGGGCAGGTACGCGGATTCGTGCAGGGTTTACAATTCTTTAACTTGAATACAGTGGATAATATGAAAATACGTGTCGTGTTAGTAGATGATCATCCATTAGTGTTAGATGGCATTAGTGCACGTTTAGAAGGTGAAGAATCACTGGAAGTCGTGGGTATGGCTAATGATGGCAAGCAGGCACTGAAGCTCGCTGCTGAAGTGAAGCCCGACGTCGTGCTTATGGATGTCTCCATGCCTGTGATGAATGGCTTTGAAGCTACCGAACGATTCCGTGAAGAACAACCTGACATCAAAGTGCTGATCCTTAGCATGCATGATGATCGTGAATACATCGTTAAATTGATCAAATGCGGTGCAGCTGGTTACGTCTTGAAAGATGTCTCCTCAGAAGAGCTAATATCAGCGATCGAAACCATCTACCGAGGCGGTACTTACTTTAGTTCGGGCGCATCACAAGCACTATTCAGTCAGTTTGAACAAGCGGTGCCAGCTGTTGCTGAAGAAGAACAAGAGCCATTAACGGGTCGTGAAAAAGATGTACTTAAGCTGGTGGCTGAAGGAAACAGCAACAAAGAGATCGCGCGCGAGTTAGATATCTCCGTTCGCACAGTAGAAACCCACCGCCAAAATATCAAAAACAAACTCGATATCCACACCGCTGCAGGTCTAACGCGTTACGCGATAGAGAACAACTTGGTGGATTAAGTAGTAAGCGCCAATCTTTACTTGAGCCAATTTAGTGTCTGCCTATGGGGCGCTAATTCCGACTGAAAAATACCTCTTTATAGAGTTATCGCTCAGTTGGTTAGAGCGCTACCTTGATATGGTGGAAGTCGCAGGTTCGAGCCGAGCGCAGCGAGACCACATCGGAGCCAGCGACGATAGCCCCGAAGGGGAAGGAGCGGAGCGACGTATAATCTGCTTGGTCTTACTCACCGGTCCGAAAGGGTTATTATCCCTTTATTTACTTTTTGCTGCTTGATCCAAGCAAGTGGCTGCGTATAATACGCCAACACCTGCTCGCAACTTATCGCGATACAGATATAGGACTATAGCTCAGTTGGTTAGAGCGCTACCTTGACATGGTAGAGGTCGGCAGTTCGAATCTGCCTAGTCCTACCAATATCCCCTTAAAATACATAAAGTTATGAAATCGTATTAAGCTGGCAGCAGCCTTGGCTTTGTTAGTGTGACCAATATGTAACCAAGGGTTTATTCTTGGCTATCTATATCCCTTCATCCATACGCTAATACAACTTCTGTGGTGCTTTCACTAAATATAAAAAGTACATATCTAGTGTTTGAGCATGTCAAAAGGGCTAGATGCCCTAAACTATTCCCCTATAACATGATTTAAATACACAGAGCGTCCCGCACAGCTAACAAAAAGAGTATTCAAAGCATACTGGGAGGCGGCTTTAGGAATTATGTTTCATAGAACCATAGAAAGGGCGACTAAGATTTTATATAAAATTGCAGATGTTTGGCGTATGTATTCATAATCGGAGCGTTGATCTCAGTATTGATGTTGCCTTTTAATGAAACAGAGTACCTATACCAACCCTATATGGGTTGGGAACCAAGCTGGTTAGGCCTATTTAATTATGTAATAAACTCTTCAATTATGGGAACAGCGGGTTACTTCTTCTTGCGGCGCAAGATAACACTGTTTACTGTTATTGCAGGTGTCTCAGCGATTAGTACCATGCTTATTCAAGGCATCGTAGCTGGTTTGTGGCTAGTCGGTTTGGTTCTTTTAATGCTTTCAGCATGTCACATAGCTACTCGTCTGGCATCTCAAAAAACTTAAATTAAACATAACAATGAGCTCCTGTAATGATGTGCCTCGTGCGCCACTTAGCTGCTCGTTAGACTTCACAAGGATTCCGGGTGAGAATAAAAGAAGAATGGAAAAAGTCGGGGTACTTCTGGCTTCCTCACTCTGAGGATAAAAAAATACCAGGTACTCTTTCAATCTTAGATGGTGGGAAAATTGAGCTTGAGGTGGTTGGCCTCTTTGATGAAAGTATTGAAGCCCTTAACGGCAATGATGATTTAAGTAGAATTATTGGTCATATTGAAAAAGACGGCCTAGTTACGCTAGAAGATTGCTTTTATAAAACGAAAAATATTGCATTTGGCGGTATAAGTAAGTCACTGGTTTATGTCCGTAAAGTGATAAGTGGTGTTGCTTACGAACAAGATGAGAAAGCCATTTTTAATACAGTTTCCTTCACTGTAGAAGGGATAAATGAATGGGTAGGCATCACAGGAATAAATGTTGTTCATAGTGACGACTTTAAAACGGCCACTATAAGTTACGATCCGCAAGAAGAACTTATTTACAATTTAAGGTCAGGATTTAAGCTACATATCTTTTTTGGATATACCCTTCCTGGATGCGGAGATACAACAGAAGCACGGATAACGCACCAAACCTATTTCAAATTATCATCTGAAGTGGCTAGAGATTTTTCCGAGTTTAGTAAGATTGTTCATCAAGTTACGTATCTACTTTGTTTTGCTCTAGATTCTACAGTTACTATTAGTGATGTGTGTGCTACCTGTAACGATATAACCATAGAAATTTCAGAGGGAAACATAAGGCCTGCAAACATAAAGCTGTATTATCAAAGTCTACCCTTTTCTGAAGATTTACCCAATTTGGATAAGCATAAAATGCTATTTCGATTCTCAGATATACGTGAAAATGCAGAGCAAGTATTCAATAAGTGGCTTAGTACTTATTCCATTATACGGCCGTCTATAGGGTTATATTTCTCTGCAGTCTCGGGAGATCACAAATATCTTGATGGCAAATTTTTAGCACTTGCTCAAGGTCTTGAAACATATCACAGAAGAACCTCAACCGAGACTTTAATGGACGTAGCAGAATTCAGATCAATGGTTGCTTCTCTGTTATGGAACTGCCCAAAATCTAGAAGGAAGTGGCTGAAGGGTCGTGTACTTTACGGTAACGAAATAAATCTTGGGCAAAGAATCAAAAGAGTTATTAATCCTTACAAGTCGTATATAGGTAATTCAAAACAGCGAACTAAATTTGTTAGAAGTGTTGTTAATACTAGAAACTATCTTACTCACTACAGTGAGGAACTGGAAAAAGATTCAGCTAAAGCTTCGGAGCTTTGGGTGTTATGTCAAAAGATGGAAGCCGTTTTTCAACTTCACCTCCTTCAGCAGCTCGAGTTTAAAGAGTCAGATATCCAAAGAATACTTAGCAATAACTATAAGCTAAAGCAAAAGCTTGATGAAATCTAATTAAGTACATTTAGGTCTACATATACGCTTCGTTTCAGCCTTCCCTAGAACGCAGCGTTGTACATATGGTGATTTATGGACAAGATGAAGCTATATGAAGAAATGAAAATTAAAGAGAAAGCAAGGGCTCTATCTAAAGAGAAAGGGATTCCTTTTGAGCAAGCATATCAAATAATTAAAAAGCTACGTGCGGATATAGCGGCTAAAGAACAAAAAGTGCCTCGCACAAGCAGTTCTGCTAAGCGTGATTCAGCAAACCGTCGGAGAATCGAACGTAATAATGCCGTCAATGATTTTGGGAATAAATTAATATCAGGTGCTCCTCCTCTTCAAGGTGGTGCTCCTGGGAGCGGTAAGAAAAAGTAAATTATTTTATAACAAATAGCACTAGCGGATCGTCGCTGGTTCCTTACTATAAGTTAAGTGTTAGAACCTTAAACAATAATCATGGCAATTCAAGACTCGGATTCAGAAAGAAGAAATTTTATGGTCACTTCTATGGCCTTTATTATCTATTTTTATGCTGGCGGAAGTTTTGCTGAAAGTGAAATCCGTCTTCAGGTTATTAATGTTACTTTTAATGAGCCAAAAATCTTAGCTGCAATTGCTTGGATTCTCCATTTTTGGTTTTTCTATCGCTATTGGCAGAAGCATTCGAGTAGCTTTTTAGACGGCTTCGAAAACGAAATATATAACTATTACAAGAAAAACTATTTATCGGCATACGCTAGTAAAAAGCTAGGGCAATCCATTATTAAAGACGAGGATGAGGGTTACCATATTCATGGTATGGTCAGGGAGGACGGTAAATTTGGCATAAAATACTGCTATGCATCTAGTGTGGTTAGGGATCAAAGAACGGGAAAGATAATTTCTTGGTCAAACCGAAAAGATGACGATAAAGGCGAAATTTTTCTTGATGATTTTGAAGGTCATTGTTTGCGCTTTTGGACGTACACTGAGTGCTGTTTTCGTTATCCAAGTTTTGCGAACTATATAGTGCCATACATTCTATTTTTTATTGCGTTGTGTGGTCCAGTTTATGTATATGCGTTTTAACAAGTGAGTCTAAAGTGATGTTAGTACTTCGTGTGTTATATGCGGATGTTTTTTCTGATTAAGATAAGAGGTTCATTTGAGAGATAAAAAATTCTTGAAAAAAGTTTTTAGACATATCACAAATGCTCATCAAGGTATCGAAAGGAAAAACTACCAACAAGAAGCGGGATATGTTGCGGCAGTCATGGGGCGTCTTAGCGGTTCAATAAAAGATCCTAAAACTCATGGAACATTGGAATTTAAATTTCATACAGTCGTAGTTAATGATCGAGGGCCAGGAGCTGCGGAGAAAAAGTATGGAGCAGATTTTGCCATTGTATTTAAAAAACTAGGTGTCGAAAAAGAATGTTCTAAGGCGATTATTGGCCAAGCTAAGAATGGTCAATCTGATCAGCTTCCAAAGCAAGAGTTGAGCCGGCTGATTAGTCAGTGCAATAAAATGTCTAGTCATACAACAGATTACATTGTGATTGAAGCTCCACAAGATGGGGAGCTTACCCCAATGGTGCGAATTGGTGATAAACGAGAGCAGTTGAAAATCGGCAAAGATAGAGTCACCTTAGAGAATTATATTATGAATAAACTTGTAGGGTGTCGTCATGGTGATAAAAGAGATGGTTTTATAGATGCCGTTCAAGATAGTTCATTAGCTAAGTTAGAGATCATAACGAATGGCCTAGACCTTGATTTAACTCATGGCGGCCCTTCTTTGGAATCCTAAGCATGACAAAGAATTTAGGAATGACCCCAACGCTGAGTATTCTCAGTTTCAGGTTTACGGAGCAATAGTTTAGATAAAACGGCGAAGGTTGTTAGCGACACACTATGGCCTTGAATCTTAAGGAAGTTTATGAAGTACTTTTCAGTTTTTCTGGCACTATTTTTATTAGCGGGATGCTCTAAACAAGAGGGTTTAGAAGTAACTCTTGAGTCTACGGACAACACAGCGACTGTTTCAATTTCAAACAAAGAAGCGGTTTTTATTAAGGAGAGCAAAACTCATACGCTGTATGTCGCTAGCATTTCTGGTCAAAGTTTTCTTTTGAAGTCAGATGATAGCCTTTTAGAAGGTAACCTTACCTTTGACTATCAAAAGGAAACAGAGTCATGGTTATGCGCTACTTGTGTGCTATTAGGTTATCCACTCTTGTGGAAAAAGATATAACAAGGAAAGGTAGCGCGCTGGATGAGCTAACACGTGCTGCTTCAGGAGCTATGTACCAAGGAGCCAATGATGGGATCGATCACTTTTGCCGCAGGAACTTTTTCTGATCATTTACATGAGGTAATTGGTTATAAAGCTGGTATTGCTGTTTCAGTAGAAGAAATGTGTGATTTGGTCTCTGAATATGGGCACTCTGATACGATTCTCAGGTCTGAAAAAAATGGCCTTAGAATTAGATCGGAAGACTATGATCAACTCTACTATGATGTGCTACATAAGATTGGGGCTACTGATAGACCTTATCAAGGGATATTTGAAATATTTGAGTTGGCTAGAAAATTTACAGAGTTAAAAGGTGATGAATTTTCTCAAGGTGTATTTGATATTTATCACAGGCATATTGCTATACAAATGGAGCTAGCAAAAAATAATAATGCTCAGTCTTTAGATCCAACCAATATGATTAATGAAGCTTATGCTAAATATGGCGTTAGCGGTGCAGAGGCAATTTTAAAAATTGTTAGTGAGAATGATCGGTTGATGAAACTAAGCCCTCATGGTCGTCAAAGGTGGCGAGAGTGGGGTAATGTACTCGATTTGTCAGATCTTTTTTCAAAGTATCAACCCAGTGTAACTTATGGCAGTTTTTTTGATCAGAGATTTATAGACTTTTTATCTGTTAACTACAAAAAAATCGGCGTGATTCACTGGCGAAAGTTTGAAGAATTAGTCTGCGAGTGTTTTGAAAAATTTGGCTATGAAGTGGAATTAGGCCCAGGCTCAAATGATGATGGGGTTGATGTGAGGGTTTGGTCTGAAAAATCAGAAGATCCGAAATATATTATTCAATGTAAAAGGCAAAAGTCTAAAATTGATAAAGTAACAATCAAAGGTCTATATGCAGATGTTCTGGAAGAAGGAGCGGATATGGGATTACTAGTTACGACATCTGAATTTAGTCCAGGAGCTAGAAAAACAGTTGACGTTCGAGGCTATCCAGTTGAGGAAGTAAACTCATCGAAAATCAGAGCCTGGCTGTCTAGTTTAAGAACTCCAGGTACTGGCATAGTGCGAATCTAGCGATATAAAAAATATTGCCTGCAAGACTTAATAAGGGCTGACTCAGTCGAATAGGTGTTAAGTTTTTATGTTTGATGTTTTTGACAATGCATCAGTATCAGCTTTCATTGGCGCCTTTTCTGCATTCTTGCTTGTGGTCATAACTGATCGCAGGAGACTCTACAGAAGAAGGTCTATCTTAAAAAATGTGATCTCCGATAATGGCGAGCTCGCGAGGTTTAAACTGGATTCGGTTGAGCGAAATTTAAAACTAGTGGCTCAAGGTCAAATCTCGGATGCACCAATCATGGCTTTTCCCACATCCGCCGTTCAGGGACTGCAGTTCGAGGTCGTTGATGTTCTTGATGCTAATCAAAATCAGGGTGTATCAGTCCTTTTGTACTGGATGTCTTCTATTGATGCACAGATTAAAACTGCCGAGGAAAAGGCAGCGAAGGTCAAAACGCTTCAACTGAGAGAACCAGAAAGCAAAGAAAAGCTCATCCTTTTCCAGGAATATAGGGAGATTTTGGAAGAATCTGCAAAGAATCTTGAGCACCTGAACATACTAATACAGCACTACGTTTCGGGGAGACCGGAGAAAATTCAGGAATTCTCCCATGAATGAATTCGCATCTGACAACTCAATGATCTAAGTGTATTGCATGCTACGGTCGCAGTAACGCTCCGTTGCTATTGAAGTGTTAAGGTTATTGGAAGAGGAGATGAACTTTGAAGCTTTCAAAGGCAGCTACACTGGTCTGGGAAAATAGAGCTACTCTTAGGTTTGGGTCACGTAAGCATTGGGATGAGGATAGCTTTCTTGAATCGTGGGTAAATCATGAAAGCGAAGGACTTTGGCATAATAAAGAAGGCGTCTACTGGTTTTCATCTAGCGTTACTTGTGACAAGTTACTTGAGTATCAGAAGCCGCATGATCTACCTGATTCAGGTTGTAATTTTTCAGAGTTGGCTCAGATTAATTCTTCTTTGCTGTCTGGTAATTTGTGCCACGATTATGGGTTACCCATTTTATATAACGGGCAGCGAAGCCAAGTATTTTCTCGCCTAAGAGCGCATTTCAAAATTTCTGATGGGACGGGGGCTTTAGGCATACACAAATACCCGCTATCTGCCTTTGAGTGGTCAGCTTCCGTTTTTCATGTTGGTATGGTTAAAACAATTCCAGGACTCACTGAAACAGAAAGAGATTATCTGACGGATCTTCTTTGCAGCGAAACTGGGAGGCATGCCATTGAGGCTGCTTGGCGTAGCGAGTACGGTTGGCCGTTGCTTTGTAAAAAATGAATAGATAGCCAATACAAGGCGCTAGTTCACATGCAAATTACATTGTGCTTATTTACTTCAGACAGTTTGGTCAGTACATCCCGGAATAGTCGAATTGAGAATGGAAGTTGAAGAGTATCTAGAAAACAAAGTGATGGGGTACGAAAACCTTTCAAGCGATGAAAGAAAGGCAATTTCAAACTTCTCCCTTGTTTAGTCTCTTTTCGAAGCTAAGCTACTGGATGAAAATGCTTCCGCTAGAAAGATACTACAAAGAACGCAAGAATGGGTTAACGGACCGGGTATTGATGATGCTTTGATCGATGCCCATCTGAATTACTTTAAAGGTCGTTATGTAGAGGATGACAGGTTTAGTTATAGATTTGAGCACTTGCACTTAAGGTCGAATGATCATAAGCAATTGGTACGGGATGTACTCTTGGGTAATGAAAATGCTATAGCAAACAAACTTACATGCTGTCTAATTATAATTCTCCGTTATCGTAATAATTTCTTTCACGGAATTAAGTGGGCATATCAATTTAGAGAGCAACAAGAAAACCTTGAGAGGTCGTGTTGTTTGCTTACGTGGTGCCTTGATCAATATGCGCATTAGTTATGTATTTAACTTTTACAGAAAATGAGCTGACGGAATTGAGCCCTCTAATTCAACTCTATGACTTTTTATGACTTTTCAGGATGAAGTGCGCTTTTTGGTATATATATAAAGGTGCCCGCCATACGGTGCAGTTCAAGGGGATAATGTACCGATTATAGCCCCAACAAAGGGACTATAATGGCTGAATAGAGGGCTATCAATTATTCGACAAGCCCTCATAGTGGTGTTATTGGGCCCAAATCAAGGCTGCTCTTCTTTGAAAGACCTTAGTGGGGTAGTGGTAGGCCTTAGTGAGTGTTTACCGTTACAGTCATCCACAGGCTGCCAAGTAATAGCGTATAGTGATGGGCCAATGCCAAACCCTCCTGCTTTTGTCTCAACAATCCACTCTTTTTCCAGAAGTTCTTTCTTTGCTTTGGATAATTGAGAATTAGATGTCCAATTTCTTTTTTTAAGTATCGAGCGCGCGCAATGAAGATCGCCGTTATTGTATCCATTGTATTGTGCACCTATGTCCACTAAAAGCTTGATAGCAGCAGGCGAAAGAGTGTAAAAATCTTGAGCATTCAGCATTACAGCTGGGAACTTAAAATAGCCTTTATGTCTTATGGCATTGGACTTAGGTGAGTTTTTATTGATGCGCTTTCTTATATTACGATCAGAAGTGCCCATGTTAATTCCCGTCTGTTTCAGCGGCAGAAGCCAAGTTAGTGTTTTTTTCTACATCATCTGAAAATTGGTGAGTGAACGTCTGTTTTGGAAATTGGCGTAACCACTTAATCAGATCGTTTTCGGAGTAAAAAACAGAGTGGCCTTGTTTTTGATAGGGGGGAGCTTTAACTCCAGCTAGAAGACCATCCATACGTGATTTTCTGAGCGTAAATTCAGCATACCCTAAGAAAAAAGCAGCTTCATTTGATGTATAACGTTTCAATTTATATCTCCAAGTAGTTCTTTGTTGATTGATTGGAGATATGAAAACATGCCCTATTCCCGGAATAGGGCGATTTGGGATTTCCCAATTCCTTGGGAGCTAGTGCTTGATGTGGGATTTTGGGTTAGAAGAGCTATCTAACAAAGTTAGTAGTTCTTTTCTCCATTCACTATAACGATTCTGTAATGATTTGGGTTTTCTTTGGGCACAAAGCTTACCAGTGACCGGATTTGCGTACTCAATGTATTCGTCAGTGATTTCAAGGCATAATTCTGAATACGCCATGTCATGCTGTGCAGTCTTCAATTTCCTCATCAAAGTCTTAAAATCTGGTAGTTTGCCATGATCTTCAAAGTACTTAGTAGAAATATCGAAAACCAGTTTTTTTAGTGGATGACTGTTGGTCTTTATTGCTAGCTTTTTTTTAGGATTTACCGGAGGTAAGGTGATACTGTCATCATTAGAAATAGCACGCT
Organism: Neptuniibacter sp. QD48_55; assembly: GCF_047778115.1. Taxonomy (GTDB): domain Bacteria; phylum Pseudomonadota; class Gammaproteobacteria; order Pseudomonadales; family Balneatricaceae; genus Neptuniibacter. Next base: position 1,045,472 of record NZ_CP180555.1, read on the forward strand.
TTACGTCCGTTAGAATATTCGGCTGATGACTTAGTAATCTGTTCTCAATATCGTATAGCTTCTCATGTTTTTTTATCAGCTCGTTAATAGATCTAGCTTGCATAGACTCTAGTTCTGCGTAGAAACCAAGATCGCGTGCAATTTCATCAGCGGGTAGACCATAAGATAGGCTTATTTGAAGAAGACTAGTCCGATCGATTGAGTTCGGGGCGTCATTGTTTCTGTCCTGCTTGCATCCTTGCCCGGTATCTTCAGTTGGTTCGAAAAACATTCGAAGATAAGACTTATCAAGCGACATTTAAACGTCTCCAGTAATTATTTACGTTGGTTGTGAGAATTGTTCGCCCAGAGCATCGACGTATGCTTTTGAACGGTCAGGATTGAGGTGGCCATAGTGGGCTATCGTAGTTTGTATATTTGTATGTCCCATGAGCTTTGAAACAGTTAAGAGATCTGCACCAGATAAAATAAGCTGGGAGGCAAAATTGTGTCTCAGGGTATACAAGTCAAGTTCATCAGGCAGGTTTGATACTTTTTTGATTGCCTTCCAAGGTTTTTGGAGGGCCCCTTTGGTCAGGCGTCCGCCTGTTCTAAGGCTTGGAAAAACGTATCCTGTTACTGGCTCAGCGTTTTCAAAATGCCAGACCTTTAGCACTTTTTGTAATTGAGAAGAAATAGGGAAGTGCATAGGACTGGAAGCCTGATGAGCTGTTTTTTCAATAACCTTCGTTATTCTTCCGGTCTGCAAACATATATGTTCCCAGCGAAGCCCGTTAAGATCGCCGGGGCGAAAGCCTGTGTAAAACATTGTAAGTAACCAGGGAGCAACATGGTCAACATATTGAACTTCGGATAAGTCCGGGAGGTGCTTCTTGCCATGTTGTATGCTGCGAAGGCGCATCTGCCTCTTTTCACTCTGATAAGCAGCTATTCCTGCGAAAAGGGCTTTGATTTCATCATCTGAAAGGTAACGTCGGTTTTGAGATGAAGATAACAACTCTAATTCACGCATATACGGTTTATCGAGTTGTACTTTGGATAGTGGGTTTTGTTCAATAATATCCAGTTTTACAGCGTGGTTTAGACAAGTTTTCAAAGCACCAAATGTGCGTTGCAGAGTCGCAAATTGTAAGCCTTCTGTTTCTTTTTTAGATTGCCAGTGCCTAACATCAGTTGGAGTAAGCTGATGTATGTCGCTTTTTCGCCATGGTTCAAAGTGTTTGTTGAGAATTGCGAGTGTACTGGTACCGGATTTCTTTCTCTTTTGGTACTCTGCATAAGGACCATCAAGAAATGCACCGAGCTTTTTAAACTTACTACTTGCTGCTATTTCACGGTTTGCTGATCTAATTGCGAGTACGTCAATACCATTGCTGATTTCACCAATTGCTTTCTTCGCAATCATACGGGCTTCTTGAGCTGAGAGAGCTGGATACTTGCCCAATGTGATCGTTCTTTGTTTACCTTCTTCGTTCCTGTACTTGAATCTGTACGATGTACATGTCCCTAGTCTTATTGCATAAAAGCCTTTTAGCTCTATATCCCATAGCTCCGAGCGCAGGGTGTTACTTGAGTGGAATGCACTAATGCTTTTGTTAGTGATTTTGGCTGACTTGTTCATTTCTTGCTCGACTAGGCTTTTTTACAGGCTATACACAAGAAGAAACAAAAGCAAACAATTTTAATTGTAACTTATTGATAAATAAGGTTAAAAATCGCAATAAAGGTGTGATTTTATTTAGTTGGATCCCGCATGAATTCTGACGCCTAGCCTTTATAGCATTGCAGAAAAGTTGGGAAATATGTAAAAAATGGCAAAGCAATCGTGATTGTTTACAGTATTATTAATATCAATGGAGCGATGCTTGGTAACAGACGAATAGGTTAAATGATTAGTTGGGAAGCATATATTTTGTGTGACCACAATGTGACTAATTCAAATCAATAAGTAGAAACATAGATAAACTTTTTCTATATGGATTTGTTGTTAATGTATTGATTTTAAAATACTTCTTGTTTTTGTTTGTTTTTCTTTGTTGTATTTAATCTACCTTGACATGGTAGAGGTCGGCAGTTCGAATCTGCCTAGTCCTACCAGACTTAAGAAACCACCTAAAGGTGGTTTTTTTGTGTCTGGAGGACGGCAGATGAAAACTGCCGAAGGCAGTCGAGCCGAGCGAAGCAAGACCACATCTGAGCCTGCGACGATAGCCCCGCAGGGGAAGGAGCGCAGCGACGTATAATCTGCTTAGTCCTACCAAGATTTAAAGAAGCCTGCACTTGTTGCGGGCTTTTTGCATTTTACGGCATACCATCCTTGAGCGAGCTCATAAATCCGTTGTTGCAACCCTGTCTATAATGATTGAGATAGTGAATTAGATATTAAGCGAGCTGAAGTATGGGTTATAACCCGCATGGTCATTACGAGTTATGGGTTGAAGGCACGACTTTATTTGCCAAAGTAAGCGGCTCATGGAATATGGAATGTGCGCAGGAGTTTGAAAAGGAATTTATGGCATTAGCGCAGCACTTTTCAGGTGGATGGGGGCATATTGTTTGCCTAAATGACTGGGAGTTAGGAACCTTAGAGGTTTCGGAAGTCATTGAGCGGTTAGTCGAGTGGTGTATCGTAAATGGCCTTGAAAGAGCTGCGAATGTATATCAGCCTTCTGCCCTGAAACATGCTGTTATAAATAAGATGATTGTTTCTGAGCAGGATGGTTTTGTGCGTGCTGCTTTTGACAACTTACAAGATGCTGCTGACTGGCTGACCGAAGAGGGGTTTCCTACAGCTATAGAGTAAGTTTTTGATATTAATTTGTGCCCCTTTCTAAGACAGATATTCAATCTTTATTGTTTTGCATCGCCAAAAAAAAGCCGAATATTCCCGTATTCTCCCTGCCTTTTTACCCGAAAATTAAAGATCTGTATGTATTTGTAACCTTTTGCAACATTCTGTTTTTATTTGTAATGCTTTGTTTTAATTGGGGAAAACCCTAATACTTTAGGGGTGTTTTTTTACTAAAGTAGAATACTCTAATGTCGCTTACTGCGTTGCAGCAAATTATGGTGGCTCCACCTAGGTCAGGATGAACGTTTTCTGATCAAAATTAACGCAGCAAGGTGGATAAAATGGCACTGATAAAAAGAAGTCATGGAGCTGAGCATCCTTATTGGGGGTTCGGGCCATTCAAAATTCGATTACCGCTTGTGCATTACCGTTTGGAGACCCCGGAGATTATTCAGGGCTTGGTGATGTTCGTTGTAGGTTTGGCAATGATTCCATTACTGGAGAAGTATTTGGGTATGCCGTATGAAGCTGCCCTTGCTTTCACGTTTATTGCTGGCCTTGGTTATATTCTTCCTGCCTTACTGGGTGTACCTCTGGTTCCGGGCTGGATTACGCCGGCGATTCCTGTCGTTATTCTTTACCTCAATGGTTTTGAGCCTGGTCCTGAAGCGATCAAAGCGATGTTCGCTTTGCAGATTGAGGTCACACTGATCTTCCTTATCTTAGGGGCAACTGGTTGGGGCTCTAAGTTGGTGAATGTCATTCCTAACTCCCTTAAAGCCGGGATTATCATTGGGGCAGGTATTGCCGCGATGATGGGTGAACTTAAGGTGGGTGGTCGAATTGATGCGACACCAGTTTCTCTTATCGTCGGTTCTATTATTTCTGCTTATGTGTTGTTCTCGCTATCGTTTAAAAACGTGATTGATTCCAATCCATTAGCCAAGAAAATTGCAAACTTCGGCATGGTGCCGGGTATGTTGATTGCGATGGTTGTGGGTTGGTCTGTGGGTGAATATCCGCTGCCAGCAATTGAGTGGGGCATCACTCAACCCGATTTTGCTTTGATGGCTGAGTATCTTGTCTTTGCGGTTGGTTTCCCTGATGTAGATGTTTTCTTATTAGCTATTCCGACAGCCATTATTGCTTACGTAATCGCTTTTGGTGACATCATTGTTGGTTTTACCTTGGTAGATCGTGTTGACCATATTCGTGACGATGAGAAGATCGAATCTAGCGTAGACCGCGTTCACTTAGTAACTGCGATCCGTAACGGTATTCACGCTTTCTTTGCACCGTGGCCGGGTTTGGCAGGGCCTTTATGGACTGCTGCACACGCGACAGTTGCTGAGCGTTATGCGATGGGCCGTAAAGCGATGGATTCTATCTACAGTGGTGGTGGTACGTTCTGGATCACGGGTTTGGTTGCGCTGTTTATCTTACCTCTAGTGACTCTGTTTAAGCCTGTATTGCCAATCGCACTGTCGCTAACGTTGGTGCTGACGGCTTATATCTGCATCATGGTAGGTATGGAGCAGTTGAAGAACCCTACTGAGCGTGGTGTTGCGGGTATTGTTGCGGTAACACTAGCGATGCCTGATCCAAAATCTACAGTGTATGCGGTAGGTATTGGCTTGATTTTGTACTTCTTGATTGAGCGTCCGAAACTGATGGGTAAGCACAATCCGGGAGACGAGGTCATATTTGCTGATGGTGATGATTCTCAGCCTAAACAAAAGGAAAAAGAGATAGCGTAAACCATATAGGTTTTAGAGCCCGATCAGTTGATCGGGCTTTTGATTATAAATCATTTTAATAAATTGAATCTTAATGGCCTAAGCTACTTGGAGCTGATTCCTTCCTAGCTTCTTTGCTCTGTAAAGCGCTGTATCAGCTGTTTTTAATAAAGGGATGATCTCAGAGCCATGTTGGGGGTAAAAAGCAATACCGGCGCTCGCGCTAAGATTGATGGCTTGTGATTCTATACGATAGGTGTTGTTTAGGGTCTCAATGCTTCGTTGGATTGAGGATATAGCCTCTTCCATTGACTTAATATCCTCTAAAACAACGACGAATTCATCGCCTCCTATACGTGCAACTGTATCCGAACTACGGCATGAGTTTACAAGCCTTTCAGCCATTAATCTCAAAACTGAATCGCCAATATGATGACCGTATGTGTCATTTACAGGCTTGAATTCATCTAAATCGATAATAGCTACCCCGATTAGTTGCTTATTTGCTTGAGCTTTTTCAATAGCTTCTTCTAATCGTTGTTCTAGTCGCGAACGATTGGCCACTTGGGTTAGATGATCTAAGCGCGATAGCCGTAGAATTTCCTGCTCTGCTTCCTTCCGCTCTGTAATATCAGTGGCCACTAATCCGGTTGCAAATAAGTTTCCTTCAGAATCAGAGATAGGGAATTTAATTGAAAGGTAGTCACGAATTTTTCCATCTACCGGTGCTTTTTCTTCAACGGTAATGACTTTGTTTTTCTCGATAACTTCTAAATCAGCTTGTCTAAAAGCCGTGGCAATATCTTGCGGGAATAATTCGTGATCGGTTTTTCCGCAGAAGCTCTGCTTTTCTTGGTGGAATAAACGTGAATATTCCTGATTTACATAGAGATAACGTCCATCTAAATCTTTCGCACCAATAACTGCCGAAGCGTTATCTGCAATCGCTTCAAACAGGTTTAGTCGTTGTTGTAATTGTTCTAATTCAGATTTTTCCACGTTCTACCTATATCCCTTGAGCCTTAGGTAAGCCTAGTAGTTGTTTTTCTTGAATGAAAGTTCGTAATTCTCTTTGCTCTTATAAACTGCAGCTAGACTCGGAAATTAGCTCCATATTTCCCGTCGACATCAACCTAGGTAGATAAATCACCCTTACCTTGAGAGCGGGATGACTTATTCCATAGTTAAGAATTTTTTCACATGCGTAACGTGCGAACTTTTTATCCTCGGGTCTTTGTCTTAGTAATCCAATCAATAGCGTATAGGGCGACTCCCATCTGGCTTGACCAACGAGAGGTTCGGATCCGCTTGTAAAGATATTTACTATTGATTGGTGATGTACGCTGTATTGGGCATTTGCGTAATTGAAAGTGAAAGAAAGGCTCAATACAAAAACGATAAAAATTTTATTGATCATGACACTAGAAATGCATAAAGGCGTTATTGATTTTGATAAGTACGATGTAGCCGCGGCTTCTTTAACTCACTGTAATGCCGTAGCAATCTTTAAATGAGCTCTCTGACATGTGGCCCAAATAACTGAACGATACTAGTGGGCTACTAGCAGGTGCTTTAGCTTGATCTCTCGCATCTTTTACTGCTGTATTGCTCGTACCATCTTCAGCAAGGCGTGCTTGATAGATTACTGTTTGGGTATATCCATTTTGAAAAGAATAACGGTACCAATGTTTCATAGTGAGTTCTTTAACCTGAGATTTGAGTGTTAATCAGAGTTCACCTTTGATAAAGATGCTCTATTAAAATCTGTCCGGACGAAACCTGTGAGATTTCGTGGAAATTACAGTCTTGCTTGTGACAAAGCTGCATTAATCTATGGTGTACATAGTACGGAAGAATATTTTTACCTTGTAGGTAAAAATAGGTCAAATTTGTTTATATTTGTGTTTCAACTAACTACAAATCAATGGGTTATGGTTTTTTGTGTGTTTGAATTTTTGGTTAAAATATAGGTAAAATTTTAATCAAAATTTAGTTGTAATCCTCTCTAAAGATATTATTCTCCCTCGCCTAAATTCTCGTATCGTTTTGACCTACTGAGTTGGTCGTATGAGCCAAGGAATAAGCCTGAGTCGTATAGGACTTGTTCGTAGGCTCCTTAAGCTAATGACGTGTGTTGAGAGGGTGTTATCAGATTAGGTAAGAAAATTTCTGTGCAAAAAAATATCAAAATTCTAGTGGTTGATGATTTTTCCACGATGCGCCGGATCATTAGGCAGTTGCTGGGGCAAATCGGTTTTCATAATATTGTTGAAGCCGAGGATGGAGTGAAAGCTCTAAATATTCTGAAAGGGGGTAATATTGATTTTGTACTGACCGATTGGAATATGCCTCATATGTCGGGCTTGGAACTATTGAAAGAAATCCGCCAAGCACCCCAATTATCAAAGATACCAGTGCTAATGGTGACCGCTGAATCGAAGAGAGAGCAGATAACGGCGGCTGCGATGGCTGGTGTGAATGGCTACATCATTAAGCCTTTCTCGGCGGTCACCTTGCAAGAAAAGGTCAACAAGGTTTTTGAAAGGTTACAGTAACTCATTTATATCATCACTGCTTTATGCTGGGTCGCTCTACTTAGTTACATCTCTATGGATGAGTTGTGTTACATCTTTTAATGGTAAGGGGCGCGAAGAATAATAACCTTGGATATATTCACAGTTTTGATCTTGTAACCATTTAAGCTGATCCAAGGTTTCTACCCCTTCTGCGACAACAGACAGCTTTAGGCCTTGGGCCATTTTTATGATGGAATACGAAATACATCGATCACCTTCATCGTTAGGTAAACCATTAAAAAACATTGATTGATCTCTATTAAGCAAAATAAATGATATAGCTAATATACTCCCTAAGTTGGCTTATATATGAAGCTTTCTGTAGTTATAATCATTTGATCTAGATATATGTCTTTTCTGGTAGTCTTATGTCTCTCATTTTTAGGTATTTGCTCTCTGCTTTCTTGTTGCTTAATGCATCTGTAGGTTTTTCTGCAGATAAAATCGTGATCGCTGCAGATCGTTGGTGTCCTTTTAACTGTGAAGCTAACGCGCCTTTACCCGGTTTTATGATTGAGGTGGCTACTCAGGTTTTTGCAGAGAAGGGGATAGAGGTTCAGTACATAGAGATGAACTGGTCTCGTGCTATTCAGGAAGCGAAGAAAGGACATATCAATGCAGTAGTCGGCGCCTTTAAAGGCGATGTGCCGGGGTTTGTTCTACCTGAGCAAGAGTTGGCAATTTTGGGTAATACCTTTTTTGTACATAAAGATTCGAATTGGCAGTATCAAGGGGTCGAATCGCTTCAAGGCCATCAACTAGCTGCTATTAGTGGTTACGATTATGGCGATGAATTGCGGGATTATATTCAGAATAATAGCTCCGATAGTGTGACTATGTTAGGAAGCGAGCAGCCCCTTCATCGAGGTATACAGATGCTTTCTTTAAAGCGGATCGATATGCTGGTCGAAGCTGAACCTGTTTTTTGGTACACCGCGAATCTACTAAATAAGGCTGATCAATTTAAAGTCGCGGGTAGTGCAAAGGAATTTGAAAAGTCCTACATCGCTTTTTCTCCGGTTATAGATGAGTCTCAGGAATACGCTCAGATTCTTTCCGATGGAATAGAGCGATTACGCAAGAGCAGTCAGTTACAGGAAATACTTTCGAAATATGGTATGACTGATTGGCGAGAAGAATAGTTAGATGCGCTTTGAAAGCGTTATATGATGCTGCGAAGGACTGTAAAAGTTAGAAAAAGTTCCACCCTTCATGGTGTATTAACCTAAAAAACACCAGCGAAAATGATATTAAAATGACGAAAATTGTCATTTTTGATGGATTCCTCTGCGAACGTACCAGTTTTGAGCGTTAAACCCTGCAAACCTGAAAATTACAAAGAAAAATCCTGCCTTTATTTTCTTAAAATAGCCACCTTCGCAAATAATAACTCAGGTTTGTTACATTATTATGTTTCAGAAAAAACTAAGCGTAGCGGCTCTGGCATTCGGTGCAGTAGCTAGCGGCTCCAGCATCGCGGCTGAAGCGCAAAATGACGGTTTTAAAGTTGATTTAGGTTTACGTACTTTCTACATGAACCGTGATTTTGATCAGGGTATCCCAGACACTATTGCTGCTGGTCAAGCGTTCAAACTAGACGTTGCTTCTCCATACTTTGGTGGCTTCGTTGGTTTTGATGCAACTGTTACTGAAGTTGTAGCTTTAGAAGACGACAAGACAGTTAACACTTCTGACGTGTTGGCGACTGGCGGTAAAGGCTACACTGCGGTTGAGAATCTATATGTTAAACTGAAACCTCTGGATAATGTAAACATCCGTGCAGGTCGCATGGTAATGATGACGCCACTACTGAACGATCTTCAGTCTCGTCTTTCTGCACCAAGCACACAAGCTATCTACGGTGACATCGCTCTAGACAACCTGAGCCTATATGCATTCTACTCTGACGAAGCTTCTCGCAACACTGACGAAGGTTTCCAGAAGTATGAAGCGAACGGTGAAGACTACGACATCACTTCCGTAGGTGGTACTTACAAATTTGCTAACGGTGCGAGCATTGAAGTTCAGCACGCTGTTGCAGACGATTACAAGAAGCAGTCTTGGTTCAACGTAGCTTACCCAACTAAGATGGGTGAGTACGATGTAACACTAGACGCGCGCCACATGCGTGGTTCTGACGACGGTATCCTGTTGGCTGATTACGACAGTAACCTAACTAGCTTGACTGCTCGTTTCGCTAAAGGTGACTGGGCGTACACTGTGAACTACCAGACTGTTGGTGGTGACGATGGTTACAACATCAAGTGGGACGGCAGCGGCACTGAGCGTAACGATGACTCTCAGTACTTTACTTATGGTGCGGTTCAGCTACTAGACTTCGATGCTGATGATGAGCAATCTCTACAGTTCCGTGTAGATTACGATATGCCATCTCTTCCAGGTCTTCATCTAATGGCGCGTCACACTCAGTCTTGGGATGTTGACTACGCTGGTGGTACAGACGGTAAGCGTCATGAAACTAACTTCGACGCTAAATACACTGTACAAAGTGGTAAAGCGAAAGATCTAAGCGTACAGCTTCGCGTATCTCACGTGAACGGTGACGTAATTCAGGGTATTGGTCGTGTAAACGATATCCGTTTGATCTTGGATTACCCAATCAATCTTCTTTAAGCATTTTCCCGCTTGAGAACGCAGGGGCCTTAGGGCCCCTGTTTTTTTCTATCTTTTAATGCTATTTAATAGGTCCTTCAACTAGTTTTATATTTTGTTCTGTTAACTAGGACATTCTTATCCCGTGTTTTGATTTAGATCCTTTACACTGACCCCTATACCTCGTAATTTAGATATTATTAATCCTTAATATTCAAGGGGATAACTAAGTTGCACGCAGGTGTTCTTGCTTTAGGTCGATCCATGTTAGGTAGCTTGAGAGATTTGGCGCCTATTGTCTTAGTGATCGCATTTTTCCAAATTGTGGTATTGCAGCAGTCGGTTCCAGATTTCTTTGGTTTGGTCACGGGTTTGTTATGTGTTGTCGCGGGCTTAACTTTCTTTATCTATGGCCTAGAAATGGGGCTTTTCCCAATAGGGGAGAGCATGGCGCATGCTTTTGCACGCAAAGGCAGTGTGTTTTGGCTGTTAGCTTTTGCCTTTTGTCTAGGGTTTGGCACCACTGTGGCGGAGCCCGCGCTCATTGCTGTAGCAGCGGAGGCGGCGAAGGTTGCTGCCACGGGCGGGATGATTGACGCGACTGAGCAATCTCAGCTTAGCTACGCTTCTGGTCTTCGTTATACAGTCGCTTTTTCTGTTGGTTTAGCCATTGTTTTGGGGGTGTTACGTATCCTTAAAGGCTGGTCGATTCAATATATGATTATTGCGGGTTATATGCTCGTAGTGATTATGACCGCTTTTGCGCCGCGTGAAATCATCGGGATAGCCTATGATTCTGGTGGCGTGACTACCTCTACAATTACAGTTCCTTTAGTGACAGCATTAGGTGTCGGTTTGGCTTCATCTATTGAGGGGAGAAACCCAATGATAGATGGTTTCGGTTTGATCGCCTTTGCTTCGTTAACACCCATGATCTTTGTTATGGCTTATGGGATGGTGATCTAAATGGAACTGTTGTCGCAATTTATCGAGATTACCCTGACTACAATTAAAGATGTGATTCCAATTGCAGTCATTATCTTTGGTTTTCAGATTGCTGTAATTCGACGGCGTATTGCGAACCTGCGTAAGGTGTTGATTGGTTTTGCTTATGTAATTGTTGGTTTGGCCTTGTTCCTGTTGGGGTTAGAAAAAGCTTTATTTCCAATAGGGCGCTTAATGGCTGAGCAGTTGACCGATCCAGAGTTTATACGTAGCTGGAGTGGTTCGGTTGCAGACGCCTTGCAATGGCAAGATTACTTCTGGGTGTATATCTTTGCCTTCGCGATTGGAGCGAGTACCACCATTGCTGAGCCTTCTCTGATTGCAGTGGCCATTAAAGCGAATGAGGTTTCCGGTGGTGCAATTGGTGTCTGGGGGCTGCGCATAGCGGTTGCTATAGGCGTTGCTGTCGGTATCTCTTTGGGCACTTGGCGAATTGTTACAGGCTACCCTATTCACTGGTTTATTATCGCAGGTTATATCGTTGTTGTTATCCAGACCTGCTTTGCACCCAAGATGATTGTGCCTTTGGCCTATGACTCGGGTGGGGTCACAACGTCGACGGTAACGGTGCCCCTTGTGGCGGCTCTGGGGCTTGGTTTGGCTGAAACAGTTCCTGGCCGAAGTGCTCTGATTGATGGTTTTGGTTTAATTGCCTTTGCTAGTTTATTCCCAATGATAACGGTAATGGCGTACGCACAAATTTCTGAATTTCGCACTAAACGTGCGAGAGCAACTGGCTGACAAAAGAGGCAGATATGCATTTCAAACTGTTAGTAGTGTTTGTAGAAGATTCAAAAACTGATGATGTAATGAAAGCTGCGCGTGAAGCGGGGGCTACTGGCGCAACAGTTATCAATAATGCGCGTGGCGAAGGGATTGATAAATCAACTACCTTCTTCGGCTTAACCTTGGAAACTCAGCGTGATGTTTTACTTTTTATTGTGGAAGAGCATCTCAGCAGAAAAATCTTAGAAACCATATCAGAAGTGGGCGAGCTTGATGAAAAGCCTGGGCGTGGTATCGCAATTCAGCTTGATGTCGAAGATGCTGTTGGGATATCTCATCAAGTTGCCAAATTAGCCAATATTGTGGAGGAAGAGCTATGACTACACAGCGTAAAGTTGTAAGGACCTGCGATGTTATGACTGATGAGTTCGCTATGGTTGATGGCTTAATGACAGTCAGTGAGGCATTGAAAATCTTCCAAGAGCAAGATGCGCGTGTATTGATCATCAATAAGCGTAACGATGACGATGAATTTGGTTTGTTATTACTGTCGGATATAGCAAAGAAAGTCGTTGCGAAAGATCGCTCTCCTGAGCGTGTGAATGTTTACGAAGTGATGGCGAAGCCCGTTATCTCCGTTGACCCTCATATGGACATTCGTTACTGCACGCGTTTGTTTGAAAACTTTGGTTTAGCCCATGCGCCAGTGATTGATAAAGGCCGTGTTCTAGGCGTAGTAAGTTATCGCAGTATTGTGCTGAAAGGGTTGTTGGAAAATTAAACCTTCTAACCCGTGAGATAGTAAAAAGCCCGTCATTTATTGGACGGGCTTTTTTGTTCATCAGAGGCCAGATTAAGCTCTGGCTGCTTTTAAGGTATCAGCAATTAAGAAGGCGAGTTCTAATGCTTGCTCGCCGTTTAAGCGTGGGTCGCAATGGGTATGGTAGCGATCCCCTAAATCTTGTTCACTAATCATGTAAGCGCCGCCAATGCATTCTGTCACATTCTGGCCGGTCATTTCGAAGTGTACGCCACCGGCGTGAGTGCCTTCTGCTTTGTGAACTTCGAAGAAGCCTTTCATTTCACGAAGAATGGAGTCAACGCTACGAGTTTTATAACCGCTTGAAGCTTTGATTGTATTGCCATGCATTGGGTCAGAGCTCCAAATGACTTGCTGACCAGAAGCTTTTACGGCACGTACAAGGCTAGGTAGGCATTCTGTGATCTTATCTGCGCCCATGCGGGCAATCAGCGTAATACGACCTGCTTCGTTTTCTGGGTTTAGCGTTTCTAGAAGCTTTTCTAGATCTTCAATTTGGGTGCTTGGGCCGACTTTAACGCCAATTGGGTTTTTAACACCACGAAGGAACTCTACATGGGCATGATCTGGCTGGCGTGTACGATCGCCAATCCATAGCATGTGTGCAGAACAGTCATACCAGTTGCCCGATAGGCTATCTTGGCGAGTTAGTGCTTCTTCATAGCCAAGCAATAGGGCTTCATGAGATGTGTATAGGGATGTTTCATGAAGTTGAGGCGTGTTTTGTGCCGTAATACCGCAAGCTTCCATGAAGCGCATAGTTTGATCGATCTGATCCGCTAAATCTTGGTACTTGTTACTCAGCGGACTATTAGTCACAAAGCTTTGGTTCCAAGCGTGGACTTGTTGGAGATCAGCAAAGCCGCCACGAGAAAAAGCGCGAAGCAAATTCAGTGTGGATGCTGCTTGATGGTAAGCAGTTACTAGGCGTTCAGGATCTGCCTGTCTAGCGGATTCAGTGAATTCAATACCGTTGACTATATCGCCACGGTAACTAGGCAGTTCAATACCGTTAGCTGATTCCATATCGCTAGATCGTGGTTTCGCATATTGTCCTGCGATACGTCCAACCTTAACAACAGGGCAGCTAGCAGAGAAGGTCATAACAATGGCCATCTGCATCAAAACTTTGAACGTATCTCGGATTTTGTCGGCGTTGAATTCGCTGAAGCTCTCTGCGCAATCACCGCCTTGAAGCAGAAATGCTTTGCCTTGCGCTACTTGTGCTAGATCGGTTTTTAGTTGATTGATCTCACCAGCAAATACCAATGGTGGCATTTGGGATAGGGTGTTTTCGGCTTTGTTTAGCGCAGCTGCATCAGGGTATTGTGGCTGCTGAACAATGGGTTTATCTCTCCAGCTTGAAGGAGTCCAAATCTTTGTAGTCATGTGTCTTTCCTGCTTCCTTACAGCACTTATAGGTGTTTTGGGCTGTAGGGCGAATAATCTGGGTAAATGGGCAAGTAATGCTTGCTGAAACTAAAGATGTGATACGGCCTGTCAGTTATGTGCAGGTAGCACTAAACCCACAGACCTAGATAAAGTAGGACTGAGAATAAAAGGCAAGAGCAGACGTGTCTGCTGATAGTTGTTTTAGGAAACTCGCAGGTGCGTTATTCACTGTAAAACTTCGTGTATTCTCAAAATGTTTCGATCAGTATAAAGGGAATTAAGCTGTCTTTATACCCGTTAGATTACGGAAGGATACATCTTTTGCGGTGTTAAGGAAATCCACCATAAACTCGGCGTCTTTTTGATCTTCACGGATCGCGGCGTAAAGCGTACACCAAACACCTTTTTCGCCTAAAGGTTTGGATACGATGTAATCTCGCTGAATATACTCGTGCATAGCCCAGTTGGGTAGGGCGGCTACACCGCGACCGCTAGCAATCAACTGCATCATCATGACAGTTAATTCTGCTGTGCGTATTGCGGCAGGCTCAACACCAGCTTCATCTAGGAAGTGGTTAAAGATATCTAAGCGTTGAGGCTCTACAGGATAGGTAATCAACGTTTCTTGAGCGATATCCTCTGGGTGGATAAAGCGTCGTGCCATTAAACGATGCTGCTTACTGATCGCCAAACGCGATTCGTAAGTGAACAGCGGTATGTAAGCTATACCATTACGTGGCTCAGGGTCCGCTGTAATCACTAAATCTAAATCACCGCGAGCCAAGGCTGGTAGCGGTTGAAAGCTAAAGCCGCTTGAAAGGTCTAGTTCTACTTCTGGCCAATGCTGACGGAAGTGGTCGATTGTTGGCATTAGCCAATCGAAACAGCTATGGCATTCAATGCACAGGTTTAAACGCCCAGCTTCGCCGCCTGCCAATCGTCCTATGTCGCGTTCGGTATTACGTATCATCGGGAGTATTTCATCCGCTAGTGTAAGTAGGCGCTGGCCTGCACTAGTGAAGCAAATAGGCTTAGTTTTACGGATAAACAGAGAGCAATTTAGGCGATCTTCGAGGTCTTTGATCTGATGGGAAAGAGCTGATTGAGTCAAATGGACGCGTTCTGCTGCTTCGACCAAGCTGCCTGCATCTCTTAAGGCAGATAGTGTTTTCAGGTGGCGCAGTTCAATCATCGATTCCTTCTCCGTTCAGGCTCATTTAACCACGGTAATAGGCAGTATAGTACGCTCGAGCGATAAAGAGCAGGTAAGCAGTAAATTCACTGCTTACCTGTTGTCGGATTGCTATTTTACAAGAAGAAACTCTAGCAGAGCTTTTTGTGCGTGAAGGCGGTTTTCTGCCTCATCGAAGACAACTGAGCGCGGATCTTCAAGCATATCGACACTGATCTCTTCGCCACGATGAGCTGGAAGGCAGTGCATGAATAGAGCGTCTTTATTGGCTTTATCCATCAATTCCGGAGAAACCTGGAAGCCTGCGAATTTTTCTTCGCGCTCTTTTTGTTCCTCTTCCTGACCCATAGATGCCCAAACATCAGTTACAATTAGGTCGCTACCAGTTACTGCTTCCTCTGGAGAGCGAGTAATAAATACGCGATCTTTATTGGTTTCGACTAGATCCATATCTGGGTCGAAGCCTTCTGGGCAAGCGATATTCAGTTTGAAATCAAACTGGCGTGCTGCATTGATATAGGAGTGGCACATGTTGTTGCCATCACCGATCCAAGTCACCGTTTTGCCTTGAATATCGCCGCGATGTTCGAAGTAAGTCTGCATATCAGCCAGTAACTGGCACGGGTGATATTCATCAGTTAGAGCGTTGATTACCGGTACAGAGGAATTGGCAGCAAACTCTTCTACAAGCTGGTGGCTGAATGTGCGGATCATAACCACATCAACCATGCTTGAGATTACTTTAGCGCTGTCGCTGATCGGTTCACCACGGCCAAGCTGGGTATCACGAGGCGATAGGAACATCGCATGACCACCAAACTGTGCCATACCGGCTTCAAAAGAAACACGGGTACGAGTCGATGATTTTTCAAAAATCATCGACATCACTTTATTTTTTAGCGGTTCGTAAACTTCACCGCGATTGCGAATCGCCTTCAGCTCACTCGCGCGTTTAACTAGAGTGCGTAGTTCTTCAGGAGATAAATCGAGTAGGGTTAAAAAGTGTCTTGTACTCATTGTTCTCTACGTTCGTCTGCAGGGCTCGAGTCTTGGCTGATTGGATCGCGCTCATCAGCCGCATATACGCGAATAATTTGAGATAGCGTGTTAACTAATAGATCAGCTTCGCTATCTGTCATGGTTAATGGTGGTAGTAGGCGTACTACTTTACCGCCACCAGTAATGTTAAGAAGAATACCTTTTATCTTTGAAAGAACGGCTAATTCAGTACCTGCTTCACTGAGCTGGATTGCGATCAATAGGCCTTTGTTGCGAATCTCTTCTACATAATCAGTATGGCCAAGCTGTTCTTCTAAACCTGAAGTAATACGGTTGCCTAATTCAGTTGCACGATCACATAGGTTTTCATCGATGATTGTATTCACAACAGCTAATGCTGCTGCACAAGAAAGCGGGTTGCCACCGTAAGTGGAGCCGTGAGTGCCGGCGATCAAAATGCCAGCTGCTTTGCCGCTTGCTAGGCAGGCACCAATTGGAACGCCATTACCCAACCCTTTAGCTGTAGTTACTACGTCCGGCAAAATATCGTTATGCTGGTAAGCAAAGTATTTACCAGAACGGCCATTACCTGTTTGAACCTCGTCTAACATTAATAGCCATTCGTTAGCATCACAGATATCACGTAACTGATTAAGGTAATCATCAGCCGGTATATTGATACCTGCTTCGCCTTGAATCGGTTCGGCAAGAATTGCAACTATATTAGGGTTGTTGGCTGCAATTGTTTTGATGGCTTCGATATCGTTGAAAGGTGCGCGTACAAAGCCGCTTACTAGAGGCTCAAAGCCTGCTTGAGCTGCGCGGTTACCGGTTGCGCTTAATGTAGCCATCGTGCGACCGTGGAAAGAGTTTTCCATAACGATGATTGCAGGATTTTCGATGTTGCGAACGACATGACCGTAACGGCGAGCAAGCTTAATCGCTGCTTCATTTGCCTCAGCACCTGAGTTACCGAAAAAAACATTATCCATGCCGGAAATGTTAGTTAGGCGGTCGGCAAGTTGCTGCTGATTTGGAATGGTATACAGATTAGACGTATGCAATAGGTTGCTAGCTTGATCGCAAATCGCATGAGTCACTGCTGGGTGCGAGTGGCCCAGACCGCATACAGCTATACCGCTTAACGCATCAAGGTATTTATTTCCGTCAGTATCATACAACCAGCTGCCTTCTCCGCGTTCGAACGCTACGGACAACCGGTTGTAGGTAGTCATAATCGATTCTACAGCCATTATTTTTATCTTCCCTACAACGCAAAAAGGCAGCCAAAGCTGCCATTTAAAGGACGAATAATAGGCAGCTTTGTGGTTTTTCGCAACCGTTTTGCTGGATAAATTTGTGTTGTCTAGGCAAATGGATGATTGACCTTGTGTGAGTTGCTTCGAATGGCTAATTAATTTTTTTTATTAACTCTATAAAGAAAAGCAAATATACATTGTCAGAGTAAAATGGTCGGATATGTGGTACATTGTTCACCACAGCACAAAACGGTTGTGCATCCTACATAAAGTATTTTATAGGTGTATGAATGAGCGTAATTGATACCATCAAAGAGCAGATTGAAGGTAATGACATTCTTCTTTACATGAAGGGAACACCTCGTTTCCCTCAGTGTGGCTTCTCTTCACGTGCTTCAGAAGCTGTGATGGCTTGTGGTGAGCGTTTTGCTTTTGTAAATATTCTGGAAAATCCAGAGATCCGTGCAGAACTACCAAAATATGCAAACTGGCCAACATTCCCTCAGCTTTGGGTTAAAGGTGAGTTGATTGGTGGTTGTGACATTATTTGTGAGATGTCAGAAAACGGTGAACTAGCTGAAGTGATCAAAGAAGCAGCAGCGGGTTCAGAAGAGCAAAGCGCAGAGTAATTTAGATAGATTATTGCTTGATTTTGTAGCGGTCTTTTCTATCATAAAAAACCTAAACGCTAGATAGCATTTTAATGGAGAAATAGCACAATGGGCGTACTTGTAGGCAAACAGGCTCCTGACTTTACAGCACCAGCAGTACTAGGTAACGGCGAAATCGTTGACGCTTTTACACTGTCTGAAGCAACTAAAGGCAAAAAAGCGGTAGTATTCTTCTACCCACTGGACTTCACATTCGTTTGTCCTTCTGAGCTGTTAGCTTTTGATCACCGTATCGAAGAGTTCAAAAAGCGTAACGTTGAAGTGATCGGTGTTTCTATCGATTCTCACTTCTCTCACAACGCATGGCGTAACACGCCGGTAAACGAAGGCGGTATCGGTGCAGTAAACTACACGCTAGTTGCAGATATGACTCACAGCATCTGCCAGTCTTACGATGTTGAATCTGAAGGCGGTGTTGCTTTCCGTGGTTCTTTCCTTATCGACGAAGACGGTCTAGTACGTCATCAAGTTGTTAACGATCTACCACTAGGTCGTAACGTTGATGAAATGCTTCGTATGGTTGATGCACTTGCATTCCACCAAGAGCACGGCGAAGTTTGCCCAGCTGGTTGGAACCAAGGTGATAAAGGTATGGATGCATCTCCAGAAGGTGTTGCTAAGTACCTATCTGAAGAAGCAGACAATCTGTAATCTTCTGCAATCTTATTGCTAATAAAAAACCCGCTAAATAGCGGGTTTTTTTGTGTCTGGATATTGGTGATTACATGGAATTATTCGTAATCATCATATTGAGCAACCATGTCCCATCCGCCAAGCTCTTTCCAGCGGTTTACGATAATGCAAAATAGCTCTGCTGTTTTCATCGTGTCGTAAAGTGCGGAGTGCGCCTGCTTACCATCAAACTCGATACCTGCAACTTGGCAAGCTTTCGCAAGAACAGTTTGGCCAAATGCTAGTCCTGCCAGTGTGGCTGTGTCGAAAGTTGAGAAAGGGTGGAATGGATTGCGTTTTATATCTTCTCGATTTGAAGCAGCATTTACAAAGCTTTGATCGAAAGATGCGTTATGGCCAACTAAAACAGCGCGTTTGCAATCGTGCGCTTTAAGCGATTTGCGAACAGCGCGGAAGATTTCTTCTAGTGCTTCTCTTTCAGGCACCGCTTCACGATCTGGATCGTAGGGATCGATGCCAGTGAAATCCAAGGCGGATTGTTCAAGGTTTGCGCCTTCAAAAGGTTCTACTTGAGCTTCGAAGCTTTTGTCGATAATGAGAAAGCCGTTTTCATCCATAGTCAGAGTGACGGCTGCGATTTCAAGTAGCGCGTCGGTGCGGGCATTGAAGCCAGCTGTTTCAACATCGACTACGACAGGTAGAAAACCGCGAAAACGGTTTGCCATTGGGTGTTTTGTGGCGCTATGGTTGTTCAATGGATGCCCTTACTTTGGTAGAGGGTTGCCTTTAAATTTCGCAATATTCTAGCAGCGGAAGTGCAGTCACTCCAATCGTCTACTCAAGAATATTTTAAATTGGCCGTAATAATACAAATACTTATATAGCTTTATCATTAAAATTGCTGGTGCCCCTTATTATTAGATATTCTGAGGGTATAATTTTAGTGGTTCCGTAATTGGTTTGATGGCGGTTTTATTGTGCTTATTCGCGTATTTTCATTGTTGTGTTTAACTGTGCTTTCGTTGCAGGTGCATGCTGTGACATTTCGCAGTTCCATCGATGATTCGAAATGGGAGCTTGAGGCTTCTAAATTTACGTGTCTCCTAAGTCAGGTAATTCCTTCTTTTGGCAATGCCGTGTTTGAACATGAAGCGGGTGAATCGGTTCGCTTTATGCTTAAACCCACCGAAACAATTCACTTCCAAAAAGGTGGTAAGTTGGTTGCTGAGGCAGCTCCTTGGCAGCCAGGGATAGTGCCTAAATATATTGCAGCGGTGAAAGCTGAAGAGAGAACCGGTCATATTAAGGTAGAGCCTAAGCACGCTCAGAATATGTTGGCTGCTCTGTATAAGGGAATGATGCCGACGTTTACTACGGATGAATGGTATGGAACTAGTGAATCATTACGTGTCTCTGTATCGGCGGTGAATTTCCAATCTGCCTACGATGATTATGTTGCTTGTACTGCCGGGCTGCTGCCGGTTAATTATCGTCAGGTGGCACGAACTGCAATTTTGTTCCCTTCAGCTCAGTGGCGTTTATCCGATGCATCGAGGGAGCGATTGGATCTGATCGCACTCTACGTTAAAAATGATGACGCAGTTAAAGGCGTTTATGTTGACGGCCATTCCGACAACATGGGGCGTAGATTGATGAACCGAGATATTTCCAAGCGACGCGCGGAGGAAGTGACTGCATATTTGATCAGTTTAGGCTTGGAGCCAACTATGATTACGACTCGTTATCATGGTGAACGTTATCCGGTGGTTGAAAATAATAGTCGCAAAAACCGAGATCGTAACCGTCGAGTCACTATTCGTTTGGAAAAAGATTAGTCGATCTACATTGCCATTAATTCCTTTCTATTAATTTGCCCTGCGGCAGATGCGTTGCAGGGTAAAGTTCTGCTATAATACCGCGCTTAATTTGAATATCCCTTTCGGCCCGTGTCGGGGCGAATATTGTTCGCAAGTTGGAGCTTGAGAATGTCCGAGATCAAAAAGGTCGTTCTGGCCTATTCCGGTGGATTAGATACGTCTGTTATCGTTCGCTGGTTGCAAGATGAATACAATGCCGAAGTAGTTACATTCACTGCTGACTTAGGTCAGGGTGAAGAGGTAGAGCCTGCACGTGCTAAAGCTGAAGCTTTGGGTGTAAAAGAGATTTACATCGAAGATCTACGCGAAGAGTTTGTTCGTGACTTTGTATTCCCAATGTTCCGTGCGAACACAATTTATGAAGGTGAGTACCTTCTAGGTACATCTATTGCTCGCCCACTAATTGCTAAGCGCTTGATTGAAATCGCTAACGAGACGGGTGCTGATGCAATCTCTCACGGTGCGACTGGTAAAGGTAATGACCAGATTCGTTTTGAGCTAGGTGCCTACGCGCTTAAGCCAGGTGTTCATGTTATCGCGCCATGGCGTGAGTGGGATCTAACTTCCCGTGAAACGCTTATGAAATACTGTGAAGATCACAATATCGAAGTTGATTTTGCTAGCAGTAAGAAAAAATCTCCATACTCAATGGATGCTAACCTTCTTCACATCTCTTACGAAGGCGATATCCTTGAAGATCCATGGCAGGAAGCTGAAGAAGATATGTGGCGTTGGTCTGTATCTCCTGAGCAGGCTCCGGATGAAGCAACTTACCTTGAATTGACTTATGAAAAGGGTGACATCGTTGCGATCAACGGTGAAAAAATGAGCCCAGCGACTGTTCTTGAATACCTGAACAAAGTAGGTGGTGAGAATGGTGTAGGTCGTCTAGATATCGTAGAAAACCGCTTCGTAGGCATGAAGTCTCGTGGTTGTTACGAAACTCCTGGTGGCACGATTATGCTTAAAGCGCACCGCGCTATTGAGTCGATTACACTAGATCGCGAAGCTGCTCACCTTAAAGATGAGTTGATGCCTCGTTACGCTAAAGTTATCTACAACGGTTTCTGGTGGTCAGAAGAGCGTAAGATGCTTCAGAAAATGATCGACGAGTCTCAGCAAGTAGTAAACGGTGATGTTCGCCTTAAGCTATATAAAGGTAACGTTATTGTTGTTGGTCGTCGTTCTGATGACAGTTTGTTCGATGAGAATATCGCAACATTCGAAGATGATGCTGGTTCTTACGATCAGAAAGATGCAGCAGGCTTTATCAAGCTAAACGCATTGCGTATGCGTATTGCAGCAGGTAAAGGAAGAAGCTTTTTAGACGATTAATATGTCTAAATGCTGATAAAAAACCCCGTAGTGACCCTGCGGGGTTTTTTATTGTGCCATAGATGGCCTAAACTTTGATAATGGTCTGATTTATATGCTACTTTTGCTGTTATCTAAACTACGCAGAACCTATGGAAATCAACTACTCAGGAAAGTCTGCTTTAATCGTAGACAGTAAGCTCGACGATCTCGGGGCGTTACGCCAAATCCTGGGGCGTATGGGCGTGGGACAAGTTCAAGTTGCTTCCTCGGTAAATATGGCTTTAAGCCTGATGCGTGAGTTAACTTTTGATCTTTGCTTTGCAGCTTACGATATGGGCAAAGGTGAAAAAAATGGTCTGCAGCTTCTGCATGAGGCTAATGCAGAGGTTATCCTTCCTGAAGCGAGTACCTATTTCCTTATAGTTGATCCTGAAAGTTCTGAGCTGCTTTTTGGTTCTTTAGAAAACTCTCCTGATACTTATATCTCGAAACCGTTTGATCAAGGCAAAGTTCGTCATCGCTTAGAAAAGCAGCTGCGGATTAAAGAGGCGATCAGGCCGATCGAACAGTTGTTGGATGAAGAGCACTATGAAGAAGTGCTTGAGAAAGGCCGGGCACTTGTTAACCATTACCCTGGCTTAAATATATTCCTTCAACGAGTGAATGGTATCGCTCTTTTAAGAATGAAGCGTTTTACTCAAGCCAAAGAGCTTTTTATGGGGCTAACGAGTAAACGTGACCTTCCTTGGGCTGAAGTTGGGAAGGGAATTGCTCACTTCAACCTTGGTGAATATGACGATGCCCTGCATTGTCTTAATCGTATTGTGGATCAGCAACATGTGTGTGTAGAAGCATATACCTGGTTGGCACGAATTTATCGGGTTAAAGGCGAGCTGAGTCGAGCCGTTACGCTGATGCGCAAAGCTGTCATGATTCAGCCTACGGTGCCTGAGTTGCAGAGCGAATTGGCTGATTTAGCTTCCCAAACGGGTGAGTGGGACATTGCTAAAGATGCATATCAGCAAGCCGTTCGTTATGCCCGTTATTCTGTTTTTCAGACCCCATCTCACTATTTTGGTTTAGTTAGATCTCTTATTCAGGCTAATAAAACAAAATTGTCTGAAATTGAAACGGATGTTGTTCGAATCTTGGAGGATGTTGTTCTTGATCATCCAGATGATCAAGAGGTTATGTTTAGGGCGAAATTGATTAATTGTGATCTCTATCGTCAGGAATCATCCTCATCTCGTAAGCGTTTAGAGCAGATGTTGCAACAAACCTTAAATTTCTTCTTGCGAATGGATGTTGATAATCAGTGCAAATGGTTGGATGTTTTAGTCGATGCTGTTCATGGTTGTGAAATAGAAGAGGAGGTTCAGCTTAAGCGTAAAGACCTTAATCGTGTGATGGTGGAGAAAGATTGGGGTAAGGCTAATTATGCAGCTATGAGTAGTTTCAGGGGCGGTGATTTAGATCGAGCATTTTTAATGTTTGGTCGAGCTAATGAGTTGTTACCAAGTCATACGGGTATTGCACTTAATTTGGTCCAAGCGGGTATTGAAAAAGCGAAGAGGGGGCAGAATGCACTGTGGATCTTGTTATCTGTTCGAGATGTTTTGGCGACTATCTCTTATGGAGCGTTATCTGAAAAGCAGCAACAGCGTTATTCTGCACTTGCTGAACGTTTCGCTGAGCAATACAACCAATTAAATCACTTCAAGAAAGAAGAGGATGAAGATCCATTATTAAGCCAAGAGCTTTAAATGCTTGTTTATAAGGTTTCATCGTCTTCTATAAGGAAAGAGTGAGACTTTTCTTCGTGTTGTTCAGGCTCCCCTTCTCCGCGGTTAATATTACGCGCAAGTTTACGGCCTAAAAGTTTCTTTTGTGCCATTGGTGGAAGGTCGGTAAACAAAATAAGGTTCTTGTTAATAAGGACGTCTACCAAATCTTCAAAAATACGAGCTACGGCCATATCAGACTGTTGAAGGAATTCCTCTGCAGAAAATTCTTCATCGTTAATGGATAGGAAATCCATTACTTCCTTGTTTTTTATATCAACCGCTTCAGCACCTGCTTGAGGAGTTTCTGAAAGACTTACAATTCGGCCTTCTTTATTGCGTATGGCGTATAACATATTGATTTGATACATTTGATGACTAATTGATAGTCATACTATATATCGTTTTTTTGAGTTTTTCTCTCAAATAAGGTTAAGGTTTAGGTTAATGGAAGCGGTTCAAGACCCTTTGCTCGGTTGTTTGGTTCATCTTAGTAAGCAAAATCATAAGCCTTTCTCTCCTGAGGTACTGTGTGAAGGCTTACCATTAGTCGATCACAAGTTAACTCCTAAATTGTTTCTTCGTGCTGCAAAACGAGCTGGGTTTACAGCTCAAATACTGCGGCGCGAGCTATCTGATATATCCCCTCTTGTACTACCAGCGGTATTGATCCTCGAAAATGATCAAGCTTGCGTTCTTCAAGAGATAGATCATAAATCTGGAATGGCGGTAATTATTCAGCCAGAAAGTGGAGGTGTGCATGATTTATCGATAGATGAACTTGCTGAATCTTATAAAAATCATGCTATTTTCGTTAGGTTAGAATACCGATTTCAACAGCAAGTATCGAAGTTGTTGGAAGGCCATCAAGGGCATTGGTTCTGGGGGACAATCAAACGTTCTACCGCGATTTATCGAGATGTATTGATCGCATCCTTTTTAATTAACTTGTTTGTGATTGCAAACCCTCTTTTTGTGATGAATGTCTATGATCGCGTAGTTCCAAATAATGCGATAGAGACGTTATGGGTTTTAGCGATAGGTGTCGCTGTCGTATATCTATTTGATTTTTCGCTTAAAATGCTTAGATCTTACTTTCTTGAGATTGCTGGTAAAAAAGGGGATGTAATTCTATCTGCCTTGCTTTTCGAAAAGGTTTTATCGCTCAAGTATAGTGCTCTTCCTGCTTCTGTTGGTTCTTTTGCTAGTAATTTACGTGAGTTTGAAAGCATTAAGAGCTTTTTAAGCTCAACTACAAATGTAGTATTTATAGATTTACCTTTTGCTGTGCTTTTCTTGGTCGTTATTGGCTTTATTGGTGGGCCTATTGTAATAGTTCCACTGGTGACAATACCTTTAATTATTTTAGTGTCGTTTATTGTACGGCCGTATTTAAAAGAGGCAGTTGAAAAAACATTCGCTTCTAATTCTCAAAAAAACTCAACTCTAATTGAAAGCCTTACGGCAATGGAAACTGTTAAAACTCAGAGAGCAAGCTCCTCTCTTCAATTGGGTTGGGAGCAAGCTGTTGGTTATATTGCTAAGTGGAGTTTACGTTCACGGATGCTATCAGCGTCAGTAGTGAATTTTGCATCATTGGCTCAACAGTTGACATCGGTTGGTATCATCATTACTGGGGTGTATTTGATTAGTGAAAGGGAGTTGACCATGGGGGCCTTGATTGCCTGTGTGATGCTTTCAGGGCGGGCGATAGGCCCGATGAGCCAGGTTGCTAATCTTGTAATTTCTTATCATCAAGCAGCTACTGCTTTGAAGGGGCTTAATGAAATAATGGAATTGCCTTCTGAGCGTAGCGAGGAACAGCAGTTTATTCATCGTGATAAATTAGAAGGGGCTATTGAGTTTAAAGATGTAAGTTTTGCTTACCCAGGGGAAGAGCATAAAGCCTTGGATCGTGTTTCTTTTAATATAAAACCCGGTGAAAGTGTTGCCTTAATAGGAAGGATCGGATCAGGTAAATCAACGATCGAGAAATTGGTATTAGGTTTATATGATGCTGGAGAAGGTTGCGTACGGATTGACGGGATTGATATTAATCAGATAGATCCGGTCGATTTGCGAAGGAATTTTGGTTATATGCCACAGGATATTATGCTGTTCGCGGGGAGCGTTCGCGACAATATCGTAATAGGGAGCCCTCAGACTGAAGATGATCGTCTTGTAGAGGTGGCAAAACTCACGGGTGTTTCCGATATGGTGAATCGACACCCTCAAGGGTTTGATATGAAAGTTGGGGAGCGAGGTGCAGCATTGTCTGGTGGGCAAAGGCAGACGGTTGCAGTGGCTCGTTCTCTTATTCATGATCCTAATATTCTTATTCTTGATGAACCTACAGCTTCAATGGATAACTCGTCTGAAGAGCAAATAAAGTCCATGCTTAAAACATATGCAAAGGATAAAACAATGTTGGTAGTTACCCATAAAATGTCTTTGCTAAGTTTGGTAGATAGAATAATTGTTATGGATTCTGGGCGTATTGTTGCGGATGGTCCCAAAGATGCAGTTCTAGATGCTTTAAAGCAAGGCCGTTTGCAGGTTCAGAGGTAACGTTATGGCTCAAGCTAAAAAAGACTTACAATATATGTCTAGTGTAAGCGAGGCGATGGCAGAGCAAACCCCTAAAGGAGCTAGTGCTTTACTATGGTCGATGCTTATTTTTGTTGTTTTTGCCATCGCTTGGGCTAATTGGGCTGAGTTAGATGAAATTACGCGTGGGGATGGTGAAATTATCCCGTCAAGCCAACTGCAAGTTATCGAGACGTTAGAGGGTGGCGCGCTATCAGAAATCCTTGTTCGAGAGGGTGATGTTGTTGAAAAGGGCCAAGTTCTATTGCGAATTGACGATATACGTTTCTCTAGTTCTTTAAAAGAAAATGAAGTTAGGCAATATGAGTTAATAGCAAAAGCTGTGCGATTGCAGGCAGAGGCAGATAATAAAGAGTTTTTGCCCCCTACAAATTTCCCTGCTGAATATATGAGTATGCTTGATCAGGAGAAAAGTTTATTTTTGACTCGTAAGGCGGAAATGTCAGCTGCTCTTGGGGGATTAGAGCAACAAGTTGAACAAAGAAAGCAGGAATTAAAGGCAGCTAAATCTCAAGAGGGGCAACTAGTCAGAAGTTATGGTCTTTTAAAGCGAGAATTAGACATTACCCGCCCCTTATTGAAGGATGGTGTGATTTCGGAGGTTGAATTTCTTCGGTTAAAGAGACAATTAAATGATCTTTGGGGTGAATTATCAGGGGTTCGATTAAATATTCCTCGGATTGAATCTACTTTGCAGGAAACTAAGCAGAATCTTGATGGTGCTGAATTACAATTTAGAAATGAAGCCCGAAGAGAACTTAATGAAGTGGTTGCTGAAAGTGCCCGGATAAAACAGGCATTAACGGGTATGAATGATCGGATAAATCGAGCTGAAGTTAAAGCACCAGTTAAAGGTACAGTTAAGCAGCTACTGGTTAATACTGTTGAGGGAGTGGTTCAGCCTGGGGATGAATTATTAAATATTATCCCTTGGGAAGATAAGCTACTAGTAGAAGCTAGAATTAGACCGTCTGATATAGCTAATATTTCTCCAGGCCAGGCGGCGATAATTAAAGTATCAGCTTATGACTTTTCAATTTATGGTGGGGTTGGTGCTTCAGTTATATTCGTAAGTCCTAGTACTATCTTAGACGAGGAAGGGGAAAGTTATTATTTGGTTCGTTTAGAAACGGATGAGCCTTTTTTAGGAACAGCTGAGGCAGAATTGCCTCTAATTGCAGGGATGACTGTGAGTGTGGATATTCTTACAGGTAAGAAAACTGTAATGGATTACATACTGAAACCAGTGCTTAAAGCTAAAAATAAAGCACTGACAGAGCGATAGAGAGTATGACTACAAGCGTTAATGTAAAGTTATAGAGTAATGCTTGCTATTTGACCCTATAGAATTTATGGTTTTTTTGGTTTTTTTTGTATTAGCCTTACAAAGAATATAAAAACAAAAATCGTTAATCTTCAAAAACTTGTAGCTCTTGGTTAGAAGATATACTATTGTGCGCCGCGGTCACAAGACATGGTCTTGTTCTTCGGTGCAGCGGAATGGATATTATGAAGTTGTTTTTTTTAGGGAACCGACCGAAAGTTTTGGAACGATGGTTTGAATTGCTAGTAGATTGGCAACCAGAAGTTATCGCTTGTTCTGAAATTTCATCTAAACTTGTGGAAGTAAAGAATAGTATTTTATTGCTTCATTTAAGTTCGGTTGATGAAAAGGATGCTCAATTAATATTCAGATTTAAAAAGGATAATCCGGAGTGTATTTTGATTGTGTGTACTGATGTGCCAAACGAAAGTGAGGGTATTCAAGTATTACAATCTGGTGCGAACGGATATACCAACACGTATGTTACAGGGTCACTGCTAACAGAAGTGGTGAAAACTGTACTCCGTGGTGATATTTGGGCAGGTCCAGAGCTTCTTCAAAAGTTACTTAAAAGGCTTTTAGGAGATATGCCTGCTACAGATAGGAAAGTGGACACCGCAGAGTCTGTAGATTGTTTTAAAGGATTAAGTAGTCGTGAGCAAGACGTGCTTTCTGTATTAACGACAGGAGCAAGTAATAAGGAAATTGCTCGAGAGCTTGATATAACAGAGCGGACAGTTAAGGCTCATCTGAGTTCTATATTTAAGAAAACAGGTGCTAATGATAGAGTCTCACTAGTTCTTATGGTTGGAAAGCAATCATCGTAATCTGCACTGATTAGATCAAGGAAAGACTACGAACTATTTATAATTAGGGGCGGATATTATGTTCAGGTCAGTATTTACAGGGGTGCTACTAGGAGCTGTTAGCACGGTAGCATATTCCACATCACTTGAAAGCGTTGTGGCGGAAGGATTAACAAACAGTCCTGAAGTACAGAGAGCTATCAACGCGAGAAATGCAGTATATCAAGAGGTTCGTCAAGCCAAGGCTGGTTATCTTCCGAGTGTCGATTTGGAAGCTGGTATTGGTTATGAGTGGACTAATAATACCACTACGCGTGCAAATGGGGATGATGTTGAGCTTACCCGTGGAGAGGCGCGTTTAAGTATCAGGCAAATGCTATTTGATGGCTTTGCTACTTCTAGTGAAGTAAAGCGTCAAAAAGCCCGTTCAATTTCTGCTGATAAGCGTTTAATAGAGTCGGCAGAGACTTATGCACTAGATGCAGCTAGAGCCTATATTGAATTAAACCGCCGAACCGTTTTATTACAGCAAGCAAAAGAAAACTTATTTAACCACGTAAAAATTTACGATCAGATTAAACGTCGTTCTGAATCAGGTATGGGGGCTTTGGCTTCAATTCAGCAAGCAGAAGGGCGTTTGGCGTTGGCTGAAGTTAACACGCTTGCGGCTGAAAATAACTTGTTGGATGCTAGGGCAAATTACCAACGTGTTACTGGTTTGATGGCTCCTGAGGAACTTGTATATCCTGAAATGGTTAATGTTACAATTCCAGAATCTTTGGATGAAGCAACCGAAGCTGCACTGAGTAATCACCCGACATTACAAGTAGCTGAAGCTGACACCGAAGCAGCAGTAGCGCAATATAATGCAGCAAAACGTAATTATTATCCTCGAGTAGATTTTGAAGTTGATCGTACTTGGAATAATAATTTAGATGGTGTTGAAGGTGTAAACGAAGATCTGACGGCTATGTTCCGTTTGCGCTATAACTTGTATAACGGTGGTGCCGATCAAGCTCGTGTTCGTCAGACTCAGCACCAGATTGAAGAGGCAAGATCGATACAAGGTCAAAGCCATCGTGAAGTACTCCAAAGTATCGAATTGTCGTGGAATGCATATAGTATTCTGTCCAGACAGTTACCTTTCCTTGAACAACACGTAGCTTCGAGCCAGGAAACTCGCAATTCTTATCAGAAACAGTTCAATATTGGTCAGCGTTCTTTGCTTGATTTGTTGGATACAGAAAACGAAGTATTTTCTTCTAAAAATGATCTGACAAACGCGCTTCATGATCAGCTTGTTTCTCAATACCGAGTTGTGAATGGTATGGGAACTTTGTTAGATACGTTGAACTTGTCTTTACCGGAGCCTAATTTAGGTGATGTTGAGGTCGAGCAATCGGTAGAAAAACAGGTGGAAAAAGAAGAAGAGACTGCCTCCTAAGGAAAACGTTGAAAAGGGCTGGTGAAGTTAATTAAAATTAGCCCTCAACCTTATTTTAAAAGGGTTGCCATTGGCAGCCCTTTTTCTTTTGCATAAAGAGATATCATGAAATCTCATAAAATCAGTCAAGCTCCGATCCCTATGCGTAATGTGGGTCCTATCAAAATTACAGGACCTGTATTAGATGAAAAAATTAGCGTGCCCCTAGCTACCTATGAAACGCCTTTATGGCCATCTGTCGGCCGTGGCGCAAGGGTTTCTGCATTGACTGATGGCATCAGAACGACGGTGATTGATGAGCGAATGAGTCGATCTATTCTGCTTGAAGCGGATGATGCAACTGAAGCGATGCTTGCTCTAAATTCGATTAAATCTCGTATGAATGATATCAATGAAGTGGTTGCTCAGAGTAGTCGTTTTGCCAAACTTATTGATATGAATAGCCAGATCGTGGCTAATTTGATCTATCTACGCTTGGAATTTACAACGGGTGATGCATCTGGTCACAACATGGTGACAAACGCAGCAGATAAGATTATTCCTTGGATATTGTCTGAATATCCGCAGCTTCGTTATTCATCTATCTCTGGTAACTATTGCTCAGATAAAAAAGCGACAGCTGTTAACGGTATCCTCGGCCGCGGAAAATATGTGGTAACCGAGATTTTAATACCGCGTGATATTTGTGAAAGGCGCTTAAAAACAACGCCTGAAAAAATGGTTGATCTTAATATTAAGAAAAACCTTATTGGGACTATGGTTGCAGGTGGCCTGCGCAGTGCTAATGCTCATTATGCCAATATGCTTTTAGCCTTTTACCTGGCCACTGGTCAAGATGCAGCGAACATTATCGAAGGTTCTCAGGGTATAGTGCACGCTGAAGTACGTGGTGATGATCTTTATTTCTCTTGTACTTTGCCTAACCTTATTATGGGGTCTGTTGGTAATGGTAAAGGGATTGATTTTGTTGAAGATAACTTGGCAGCGCTAGGTTGTAAGGAAGATAGAGAACCGGGTGAGAATGCGCAACGTCTAGCTGCTATTTGTGCTGCAACCGTTTTATGTGGCGAGTTATCTTTGCTAGCTGCTCAGACAAATCCCGGTGAGCTGATGGAAGCTCACTTAAAGCTGGAGCGCTAATGTCGGATCTGACTAATGATCGAAAGCTTGAACATATAAGAGCTATAGAAAATGATCCATCAACGGATCGAGCTGGAAGATACTTTGATCGCATACATTTAATGCATCGTGGTTTACCTGAGATCGCTTTGAACGATGTTGATAGCTCATGTGAATTTTTAGGTTATCAGCTAAGTTTTCCTTTGTTGATATCCTCAATGACAGGTGGTGATCATCAGTTAGTAAAGCAGATTAATCATAATTTAGCGAAAGCAGCTCAGGCAACGGGTGTTGCTATGGCCGTTGGTTCGCAACGCGTTATGTTTACATCTCCTGAAGCTAAAGAAAGCTTCGCTTTGAGAGAATTGGCTCCTGATGTACCTCTTATTGGAAATATTGGCGCTGTTCAACTGAACTACGGCGTTGATATCGAGCATGCGCAACAAGCTATAGATTGTCTAGGTGCCGATGCTTTGTATCTTCACCTCAATCCTCTACAAGAAGCGGTACAACCTGAAGGGGATACTGATTTCTCCAATCTTGCTGAGAAGATCGAAGCCCTTGTGGCAGAACTTGATGTGCCTGTGTTGCTAAAAGAGGTTGGGAGTGGTTTGTCTCCTGCCGATATTGAGCTAGGTCTAAAAGCGGGTATAACAACCTTCGATCTAGCAGGTACAGGCGGCACATCTTGGAGTCGAATTGAACACCATCGCAGAAAAGACGCGAGTAATATTGGCCTTAAATTCCAAGATTGGGGATTGCCGACCCCTGTAGCCTTGAAAATGGCTAGCCCATATCGCGATGTTGCCACATTAGTTGCAAGTGGTGGCTTAAGAGATGGGATTGATATGGTTAAATCTGTTATACTCGGCGCCTCTTTATGTGGCATGGCAGGTCCGCTGTTAAAACCAGCAATGGAATCTGCTGATGCAGTTATAGAAGAAATAGAAAAAATAAAAGCAGAGTTCAGAACAGCCATGTTTCTGCTAGGTGTCCGGGATATAGCATCTTTATCTAATAACCGGGCCCTTGTTTTAGACGAGAGTTAGGATCGAGACCCAAGAATGTCAGTTGGTATTGACGAAATCAGTTTCTATACATCCAATTATTATCTGGATTTAAGAACACTGGCGAATGTTCAGCAAATTGAGTCAGAAAAATATTATCAGGGAATAGGCCAAGAGAAGATGTCTATGGCGGCACCTGATGAAGATGTAGTGACTATGGCTGCAAATGCTGCCTATCCGTTAATTGAAAGGGTAGGCACTGATTCAATTAGTACGTTGCTTTTTGCTACAGAAACGGGTGTGGACCAGTCTAAGGCTGCAGGCGTGTATGTGCATAGATTGTTAGGATTGAATTCTAACTGCCGTGTTGTTGAGTTAAAGCAGGCATGTTACAGCGCAACAGCTGCTATTCAAATGGCGTGTGCGTTAGTTGCTCGACAGCCAGAAAAAAAGGTTTTGGTCATTGCGTCAGACATTGCTCGATATGACCTTGATACCTCTGGAGAGGCTACCCAAGGTTGTGGTGCAGTCGCTATTTTGATCTCAGCAAACCCCCGCCTAATCGAAATTGATCCAGAAGTTGGCAATCATACAGAAGATGTGATGGATTTCTGGCGACCGAATTACCGCACAACTGCGCTTGTTGATGGTAAATACTCCACCAAGATATACCTTAAATCGCTGAAAAAAGCGTGGGAGAACTTTGTAGAAGTTAGCTCTCTTGCGTTTAGTGATTTCTCTCACTTTTGCTATCACTTGCCGTTTAGCCGCATGGCGGAAAAAGCGCATAAACATCTAGCAAAGGTAAACAAAGTAGGCCTTTCTTTAGAGCAAATTGAAGAACAGGTTGAAGAAACACTGTATTACAACCGTATTATTGGTAACAGCTATACAGCTTCGATGTATATCGGTTTGACCTCTTTGCTTGAAAACTGCAAAGAAAATTTGGCTGGTAATAAAGTTGGTTTCTTTAGTTATGGCTCTGGTTGCGTTGCCGAGTTTTTCTCTGGCACGGTAGTGTCGGGTTATGAAAAGTGTCTGCACACTCTAAACCATAAAGCTATGTTAGATGCTCGCCAAGAAGTGAGCTATGACGAATATCTGAATCTGTATCGCCACCCAGATCCTCGAGATGGTGAACATCATGATATTCCTGCTGCAACTACCGGGCGTTTCCGTTTGGCTGCGATCAGCGGTCACAAGCGAGAATACGTTAGCTGTTAATGAAGGCAATAGCCCCAGGGAAACTAATACTGAGTGGTGAGCACTCAGTTGTTTATGGGGCTCCAGCCATTGCTATGGCCGTTACATCCTCTGTAATGGCTTCTTATTCTCCTACCGCAAGTCTGAATTTATCTATCTCTTCTGAGGTTTTTGGTAGCTTTTCTAAGAATATAGCCACATTTAAATTCTTTTCCGAACAGCTTGATCAGCGTTTTAATCTGTTTTTACAAAGAAAGCTTGCTGTTTCAGATGTGCTCTCGTCGCCTTCAGATCTGCTGTTTTATACCTTGTCGCAGCTTGGTTTTGATCAGCCCGGTCAGATCTCTATAGCGAGTGCTATTCCCGCAGGTGCTGGTATGGGGTCTTCTGCTGCAGTGATTGCAGCATTGCTAAAGTTGGCTGAAGCTGCTTCTCAGCAAGCATTGACTAAACGGGAGTTCTTCAAGTTAGTTCGCCACTGTGAGAGATTGCAGCATGGCCGTGGTAGTGCGATAGATGCTGCTGCGACGACTTTCGGAGGAGTTGTTAAAGTTCAAAATGATCATGTAACTCTATTGCCTGAAAAAATAGGAGATAACTGGTTTATCTGGAATAGCGGTTCACCTAAATCTTCAACGGGTGAAACTGTTTCGGCTGTACGTGAGTCATTTGAGTTTTCAACAATTTGGCAGCATTTTGAACAAGTTACGCAGGATTTTGAGCGAATAATCTATTCTTCAGATGATCAGCAGAAACTAGACCTCATACAAGAAAATCAGCGCCTATTACAACAGATTGGCATTGTGCCCCAAGCGGTTGCAGATATGATTCTACGTATAGAGTCGCTGGGGGGAAGTGCTAAGGTTTGTGGTGCTGGTAGTAGTTCTGGAGATACAGGTGGTTTGGTATTGGTCTATGCCCCGAAAGGTAATGCTTCAGA
Source organism: Neptuniibacter sp. QD48_55 (assembly GCF_047778115.1). Classification (GTDB taxonomy): domain Bacteria; phylum Pseudomonadota; class Gammaproteobacteria; order Pseudomonadales; family Balneatricaceae; genus Neptuniibacter. The sequence continues at coordinate 1,079,310 of NZ_CP180555.1, forward strand.
GATCGCTAGTCGTTTAAATCTCCATCTACAGCCTTTAAAAATCAGTTATCAAGGAGCGTATGTTGAATCGGATTAAAGTGACTGTGCCTGGCAGTATTATGCTGATGGGTGAACACGCAGTGCTTTTTGGTCATAAGGCATTAGCTTGTGCTGTGGATAAATATATACGCATAGAGCTTGAGCCTATCTCAACACGAGAAGTGCTGATTGACTCTGCACTAGCCCAATACCAAAGCCCGTTGTCAGATTTGGTTGCAGATGACAGGTTGAGTTTTGTGCTGGCTGCCCTTGCAATGTATGCGGAGCGCTTGCCTTCAGGTATTAAAATTACGATTCGTTCAGAGTTTTCTCATACCGTTGGTCTGGGTTCTTCAGCCGCGGTCACTGCTGGTGTGGTCGCTGCACTCGCATCTTTTGTAAACGATGAAACGGATCTAGATAGCTTATTCGATCGTTCACTGGCAGTTGTTCATGACGTACAAAATGGGCGAGGCTCAGGAACTGATCTTGTGGCTAGTATCTTTGGTTCGATTGTTTCTTATCGAGTTAAGCCAAGGGAGATCAAAGCACTGTCAGCGCTACCCGACATATCGCTTTACTACGCGGGCTATAAAACCAAAACACCAGATGTATTGAAGCATGTAGAGGATTTAGCGAGATATTCCCCTGAACTTTATCAACAGATCTATCAGCTAATGGGGTCGGTAACGGATAATGCTGAAAAGGAAATTGCTAAACAAGATTGGCAGCAGCTTGGTCAATTAATGAATAATTACCAAGGTTTAATGGACGCATTAGGTGTAGCAGATAAAGCGATTTGCGATATTGTGTACACGCTTCGCCAGAGCAAGCATATTAAAGGTGCTAAAATTTCAGGTTCGGGCCTTGGGGATTGTGTGATTGCACTTGGTTCGGATCCAGATCTATCTATAGCTTACGAACAAATTCCGGTCTCAGTTTCGGCACAAGGGGTTAGCATTGAGCATTACTAAGCAGAGTGTAGTGGCATCGTTTCTTCCAGAGAAAACTATGCCGGGTAAGACAGCTGAAGCGTTTGCGCCAAGTAATATTGCCTTGTGTAAGTATTGGGGGAAACGTGATGTTGAGCTTAACCTACCTATCAATGCTTCATTATCCATTTCGCTAGGTGAGCTAGGTAGCCGAACTAAAATCACGCCTTCAGATGCTTGTGATCAGGTCTATCTAAATGGCGAGCTACAGAGTGAGGGCTCCTCCTTTGCTAGGAAAGTCATTGCGTTTATTGATCTTTTTCGTCGAGACTTGGAGCAACCGGTTAAGGTAGAAACAAATAATAATATCCCAACAGCGGCGGGGCTTGCCTCTTCGGCTTCCGGTTTTGCTGCACTGATGTTGGCGATTAACGACTTTTATCGTTTCGATCTTGATCAGAAAGTCCTGTCGGCATTTGCTCGAATTGGTAGTGGCAGTGCATCGCGCTCAATCTACCAAGGGTTTGTTGAATGGTCCAAAGGTGAACAAGAAGACGGCATGGATAGCTGTGCTGAGCCTTTAGCGGTTAATTGGCCAGGGTTTAGAATTGGTTTGTTAAAAGTTGCAACAGGTGCCAAAAAAATCGATTCTCGTTCTGGTATGCAGCGTACAGTTGAGTCGGCTGATCTATATCAGTCTTGGCCTGCACAGGCTGAGAAGGATCTGAATACAATTAAGCATGCTATAGCTGAACAAAATATGAGTTTGTTAGGCCAAACAGCTGAGCAAAATGCTCTGTCCATGCATGCAACAATGATTGCTTCATGGCCGCCGCTTTTATATTGGCAACCTGAATCTGTTGCGGCTATGCATCGTGTCTGGGAGTTAAGAGCGTTGGGCGTAGAAATTTATCTTACGATGGATGCTGGCCCTAACCTTAAACTTTTGTTTGAAGCGCAAAATGAAGCTGCGGTTCGCGAGGCTTTCCCAGAGTTAACCGATATGGATCTGGTCGCGCCCTTTGGTTAAGTGAGTATGCCTACTCATCATGATCATTCAGACCAGAGCTCTTCAGCATTCATTCTGACTCGAAATCAGCACGACACTCGCGAGGGTATCGTGCTGACTTATTGGGTTTGTTCTGAACAAAATGCTTTTCCGATTTCTATTACTCAGCAAGAGGCGGTGCTTTTTGTTCTTGATGAACAAGTTTCTCGCGTAAAAACCTTACTTGGTCATCTCCGAGATTGGCGTATCAATAAAGTTGATCTGACTGATCTGCAGTATCGTGGTGTTACCGCTATATACAGCCAAACTTTAAAAACCTATCGCCAAATTCAAGAGTTACTGCATCTGCATAATATTGTCATGATGGAAGATGATATACGTCATGCAGATCGCTACCTGATGGAGCGGTTTATTCAAGGTGGTGTACAAATTAGCCATGTGAGTGAACAGGTCCGTTTAAAGCCTGATACGTATACGCCAAATTTACGCATACTTTCTATTGATTTAGAAACGACAATGAAAGCGGACAATATCTTATCCGCTGCATTCTATGCTGATGACTTTCAATTGGTATTGATGCAGGGGGAAGGTGAAGATAGTGATGGGCTTGAATATGTTACTGATGAAAAGGCCTTGTTACAGCGCTTTATTCAAGTGGTAGCGGAATATGACCCCGATGCGTTTATTGGTTGGAATGTAGTTGGCTTTGATTTTCGGGTACTACAAAAACGTGCTGAAGCACTCCGTATTCCGCTTGTTCTAGGACGTGACCAACTGCCTTTGAAACTGCATGAGTCGGCTCAGGGTAAGCTTTTCGTGCGTATGGCAGGGCGGATCGTATTAGATGGTATTGATACTCTTAAAGGTGCAACTTATCAGTTTGAAAGCTTTGCTTTAGAAAATGTTGCTCGGGAGATGCTAGATCGAGGTAAGTTGATAGACCATGTCGATGATCGTGGCGGTGAAATACAACGGTTGTTTAGAGAAGACAAAGAAGCTTTGGCCCGTTATAACCTAGAAGATTGCCGATTGGTTTGGGAGATATTTGAGCATGCGGATCTGATTAATTACCTTCTTGAACGTGCACGTCTAACAGGGCTCGCTCTTGATAAAGTAGGAGGCTCAGCGGCAGCATTTGATAACCAATATCTCCCTCTATTGCATCGATCAGGCTATGTGGCACCGCAATATGCTTCAGGGATGTCAGGGCTTAGTGCGCCAGGTGGTTATGTAATGGATTCACGCCCGGGTCTATATAGACAGGTCTTGGTTTTAGATTTTAAAAGCCTGTACCCCAGTATTATTCGTACCTTTAAGATCGACCCTTATGGTTTGGCTGAAGGACTTAAAGAGGGAGCTGAGTCTGAAGATTTAGTGCCCGGTTTTAACCACGCAATATTTTCGCGTAGTAAAACGATTTTGCCTGAGCTGATCGAGAAGCTTTGGGCCGCGCGAGATCAAGCAAAGCAGTTAAAAAACGCGGCGTTATCTCAAGCAATAAAAATTATTATGAACTCCTTTTATGGTGTTTTAGGTTCGAATGTTTGCCGTTTTTTTGATCAACGCCTCTCAAGCTCAATTACCTTACGCGGACATGAAATCCTGACAAAAACGCGCGATCATATCGAATTAGAATTTGGTTTTAAGGTGATCTACGGTGATACCGATTCTGTTTTTGTCTGGTTGGGCGATGACTTTCCTGAAGAGCAAGCTAACAGTAAAGGTCGTGCTGTAGCTCAACACCTCAATCGCTGGTGGCGTGAAAATCTTCAAGAGCGTTTTGAGCTAGATAGTCAGTTAGAGATCGAGTACGAGACGCACTATTGTCGGTTTTTAATGCCGACCATGCGCCATTCAGATAAAGGCACCAAGAAGCGTTATGCAGGGCTTAAGCGTTCTGAGGATGGTTCGACCAAAATGGTGTTTAAAGGTCTAGAAAATGTCCGTACTGACTGGACGCCTTTGGCTCGTGAGCTTCAAGAGCAGCTTTATGAACGTATTTTCTTAGGTCAAGAGTGGCAGACGCTACTTAAATCAACCGTTGAAGCGTTGTTAGCAGGTAATTTAGATCACAAGCTTATCTATCGAAAGCGTATACGTCAGCGTTTGGATCAGTACTTGAAGAATAAACCTCCTCATGTCCAGGCTGGCTTGAAAGCTGAGTATGGATACCAAATAAAAGGTCAACCTAGTCCTTATCGGTCAGGCTCTTATATTGAATATATGATGACCGTTAATGGCGCAGAACCCATTGAATTTATGAGTTCGCCTTTAGATTATCAGCATTATTTAGATAAGCAGGTTAGGCCTGTGTGTGAGACGATCTTGCAGTTTCTAGATGAAGACTTTGATGATCTTACGGCGCCCCAGCATTCGCTTTTTTAGCGATGCTGTTAGGCTTTGACGTCTATTTGTGTGCCTAGCGGGCTTAGTGGATCGACTCTAAGTTTCCCCGGTGCGGTGACTTCCAATAGCTGCATCACTTGCTCACCCGTTTGTTCGATCTGATCTTTAGCCATCTCGGCTGATTTAACCGCATGAGTGGTTTGTGTCTGTTGCGTAGACATTGTTGTCGCTGCAGCAGTGATTTCATTGGCTTCCATAACATCTTCCTATTGTCCGATTACGACAGCTATCTGTAATCCGTTCACAGGTGTCGGTGCTTGATGAAAAATACTTACATTAATCTATCGGCTTGGATTGGTTTGGCTTTAGAGGATTTTAATCTATTTAGCTAATTAAGTACTTTTGGATAGGTTCTTAATGATAATGGTTATCAATAATTTCATGAGGCATGCTGGTAGTTCACTTAATATGTTGTGATAAATAAAAAGGAATAATAAAAATGCTAAAAAAGATTATGGGTGTAGTAGCGCTATCTTCGTTATTAGGTGCTGTAAACGTGTCTGCTGCGGGTAATATTGCGGTTGAAGAGTCAGTAAAGCTGAATGTAAAGCCATCTGCTGTATGGGCGCTTTTAGGGGATTATAACGGCTTGTATCGTTGGCACCCTGCGGTAGCTTCCAGTGACAGAGATAATAAAGTACGCGTACTGACATTGGGCAACGGTGCTCAAATTACTGAGACTTTATTGAGTAAGGATGAGGGTAAGCGTAGCTATCGCTATCAAATCGATAAATCGCCATTGCCTGTGTCTGATTATGAATCTGAAATTCAGGTTAAGTTAGATGGCCAAGGCGGCTCGATTGTTGTTTGGAGTTCTAGCTTTAATGCTGCAGGTGCGTCAGATGCAGAAGCGGAAAAAACAATTCGTGGCGTTTATCAAGCGGGCTTACAGAATTTAGATAAGCTATATAACTGAGATCTTGAGTGGCCATAGAACAAAAAAAGCCACCTAAGAAGGTGGCTAAAGCAATAAAGATATAGAGCTACATATCTTTAAGGATAAAGATCACGAGTACGCAAGGGCCATGAGCGCCCATTTGTAATTTTTGTCCGATGTCCGCGCTACGGGATGGGCCAGTAATCATATTCACCGTGCGCGGCATTTCATCAGGGTTCTGTTCACGGACCATCTGCCAAGCATCTTCGTAGCTACCGACGATCGTCGATTCGCGCAATAATACGAGATGGCAATCCGGTAGGAAATTCAATGTCGTCGGGCTCTCTGGACGGGAATACATCATCAGAGTGCCTGTTTCTGCGATACCTGTCATAGAGGTGGTTAAGCTTGCAACATCGCCAGATTGCGCAACACGCTGCTCGCGTTTGATATCGCCTAAGGCAGACCAATCGAGTTCGTTTAAGCACTCGTCGCTTGCACTAACGAGAGATTTGAAATCATGTTTATTCAGCCACTCAGCAACGGCAGCAGGTAGATCGCTCATTGAGTTAATGTCGATTAGCTCAGCTGCCGCACCGCTAGCCATATCTCTAAACAGTTGGATCTGACCCGCTTTATCAAGCTGGCTTCGTTTGGGGATGATAGTCGCTTTATGTGCGTTGATGCGACGTGTTGCTGCAGCTTTTTGTGCTGGTGTTGCTTCACCACGCTGTAAGCCACGGCGGATATTGCCCAGTATTTCTGCTTTGCTCATCTTATTTCTCCGCCTGTTTGTGGGCTTTCCATTGATCCATAAAGGTCTTGCCTTGAGGTGCTGGCATATCACGCCAATCTGTCCAGCCACCGGCTAGCGGCAATTTCTTGATGCGGCCTTTCTTACCAGCGAGTTTGTTCATAAACCAAGCGGAGCTTCTTGCTAACCAGCGGTATAGAGCAGGGCGTTTGGCAAAAAAGGCCCAGCCGGCGATACCAAATCTGACAGCTTTTGGTGTTAAGTGTTTTTCAAACTCTTTCTCTCGCCAGTGACGCATCAATTTTGGAAGCGGAATTCGTACAGGACATACTTCTTCACATTTACCACAGGATGTAGATGCGTTTGGCAGGTGCGCTGCTTTATCAATGCCGATCATCTTAGGAGTTAAAACAGAACCCATCGGGCCTGGGTAAACCCAACCGTAAGAGTGGCCACCAACAGCACCGTATACAGGGCAGTGGTTCATACAAGAAGAGCATCGGATACAGCGAAGCATATCTTGAAACTCTGTTCCGACCATCTCACTACGGCCGTTATCAACTAATACAACGTGGAAGTTCTCTGGGCCATCTTGATCTTCAGCGCGTTTCGGCCCTGTGGATAAGGTGTTGTATACCGTAAATTCCTGACCTGTCGCAGATCGAGCTAGCAGTCGAAGGAATAGGCTCATATCTTCCAGTGTAGGTACGACCTTCTCGATGGAAGTAATCACAATGTGAGTTTTTGGCAGGGTTTGAGTCAGATCGCCATTACCTTCGTTGGTCACGATGATGGTTGATCCAGTTTCTGCTACCAGGAAGTTAGCTCCAGTAAGCCCGACATCAGCACCTACGAATTCCTTTCGCAGTACTTCGCGAGCTTCCTTCATTAGCGCCTGTGGATCTTCTGTTTTAGGACGCTTGTGATGTTTGTGGAATGTCTCAGATACATCGCTAACATTCAGATGTATCGCCGGTGCAATAATATGGCTTGGATGATCATCACGAAGTTGTAGGATATATTCCCCCAAATCTGTCTCGACAGGGCGTACACCATTAGCTTCAAGGTATTCGTTCAGACCGGTTTCTTCCGAAACCATCGACTTACCTTTAGTGATGGTCTTTGCATTTACCTGTTTGCAAATATCGAGAATGGTTTGGTTGGCATCGTCACCTGTTCTGCACCAGTGAACATGACCACCATTTTTTACAACGTTATCTTCAAACTGTTCCAGATAGATATCTAGATTCTGAATGATGTGATTTTTCAGATCACGTGCTTCATCACGTAGATCTTCAAACTCCGGTAGGCGCTTGATGGCATTGGCGCGGTTAACAGGGAAACCATGTTTAAACTGACCTAGGGCTTCCTGAAGTTCGACATTATGCAGCGCTATACGAGCGTTTTCTTTAAATTCTGGGCTTTTAATATGCATCGTGTATTACCCCGCGCTCAGTTCAGAGGCTAGCTCATATTCTGCTTCGCCAATGGCTGGCGTGTCAGTCATACCAGCTAAGATCTCAACTACATGACGTGCTTCGATTTTCTTGCCTTCGCGTTTTAGCTTACCGGCCATATTTAATAGGCAGCCTAAATCGCCACCGACTAAAGTACTCGCACCGGAGTCACTGATATATTCAGTTTTGTTAGATACCATGCGGTTGGAGATGTCTGGATATTTAACGCAGAAGGTGCCGCCAAAACCGCAACAGGTTTCTGACTCTTCCATCTCGTTGAGCGTTAAATTCTCAACTTTAGACAGCAGTTTTCGTGGTTGTTGTTTAACACCGAGTTGGCGCAGACCAGAGCAGGAATCGTGGTAAGTGATTGTGCCTTCAAAGGCTGCATTGATGCGGTCGAAATCGACTACATCAGTTAGGAATTGGGTGATCTCAAATGCACGCGATTTTAGGTCTAATGCACGTGCCTTCCAAGGGTCGTTTTCGTCAAAAACCTCAGGGTAATAATGAAGCATTCCAATACAGGATCCGGATGGACCAACCACATATTCATAGCCATCAAAAGCTTCTATAGTTTTTTTAGCTATTTCAGCAGTGGTTGATTTGTCGCCTGAGTTATAGGCGGGTTGTCCGCAACAAGTTTGTGTCTCTGGCACTTCTACTGAGCAACCTGAAGCTTCAAGTAGTTTTACGGTTGCGAATGCAACGCTCGGTCTAAACATATCTGCTAGACAGGTTACAAATAAACCGACTTTAGGATTCTGATTTGGCATGAATGTCATCGCTATATTGGTCAGCTCTACCCGATATGGAATCAGGCTCTCACGTCACTGACGTTTCTTATTTTTCTTCAGGTTCTAGTGCCTGAAGTTTTATCTGTTAATCAAAAGATAGTTAAGAGATGGCGCAAAGGAAATGCTAAACTGCTAACTGGTCTGACCAAGAAGTAGTGTGAGGTACTCCGTGGCGAAAGTGAAAGATGTAAATCTAAGCCAGAAGTTAAGTTCTGAGCTTCAGAGCCAAATTTGGTATGGTGATATATGCCCAGGCGAGAAACTGCCATCTCAGCGCGTATTGGCAGAACGCTATAGTCTTTCTCGAGCAACGGTTCGTGAAGCTGTTCAAGATCTCGAATTAAAAGGCATTATCGAAACTTATCATGGCGGTGGGAGCCTCTGCAGAAACTTACTCGAAAGTCATTTCTCCATGCCATCGGAAAGTATTGGTGATAATTTCGAGTTCCAAGTTCAAGTGATGGAAATGAGGGCTGCATTAGAAGGTGAAGCAGCTTATTACGCAGCGTTACGTGCATCTGATGAACAACTGGATCGAATAGGGCAAGAGTATGAGGCTATGCAGGCGCGAAGCAGTGGCAACACTACACTGGCCAAAGCCAAAGCTGATCTTAGATTTCATACTATGATTGCGGAAGCCAGTCATCACCTACTTGTTATCTCCTTTAGTCAGATTTTCTATAACCGTTACTTTAATGCAATTTATGGTGTACTTGATCGCACGCTTAAAAAGTTTGGCCGTTACCCAGACGGAATTAGTGCGCAACATACCCAAATCTATCAGGCGCTGATCAATAGAAATGCAGAGTTGGCGCGTAAGGTTGCGACTGAACATATCGATTACACCAGAAGGCAATTAGAAGCTTCTTAACCCCCTGAAATGAGTGATTATGTTATTTAAACAAACCTAAAAATTGCTCCTATACTTTCTTAGAGTTATCTAGAGGCGATAAGGGTGGGGGATGCAGGTTCGTAAGTCGTTGGTTTGGAAAATTATATTTCCTGTATTAGCCGTAATGACGCTGCTAGTCATTGCCATCCTGTACTACTTACCGAAAACGATCACACAACAAGCCATAGATGAAGCTCAGAAAAGAGCGGAACAAACAGTTGAGCAATTTAAGCGCTTGAGAGGGTATTACACGGAAAATGTAGTAGGTGAAGTGCTGTTACATTCTGATATTGATGTCACCATTGATCATAAGAGCACGACAAATAGTATTCCTTTACCCGCAACAATGGTGCATGAATTGAGTGAGCAATTTACTCAACAAGGTACCCAGATCAAGTTATACAGTTTTTATCCTTTTCCTAATCGAGCCGAACGACAATTAGATGAGTTTGCAATTCAGGCTTGGTATTACCTTAAAGACAACCCTCAATCTGAATATATAAAGGTCTTAAAGAATGAGGCGGGTGCGAGTGTTGTGCGTGTCGCTATTGCTGACACTTTGGTCGCTGATGCATGTGTAAAGTGTCACAACAGCCATGCCTTTTCCCCTAAAGTGGATTGGAAACTTGGAGATGTAAGAGGAATATTGGAAGTTGATAGCATCATAGAGCCTGCAATTAAAAGTGGTGAGGCTCTAGGGATGAAGTTGGCATTAATGATCTGTGCCGTCATCGCTTTCCTCGTTATGTCGATTTACGTAATCCACCATTATCTATTTCAAGTTCCTCTGCATAAATTAGCTATGTTGTTGGAGGCCTCAACTGCTCACAATACAAAAGAAGAGGACGGTGAGTTATCAGAATGCGCTGAGCTGACTTATTCCGATAATCATGAGCATGATGAAATAAGTTTCCTCTATCACAAATTCTCCCAACAACATGAACGTTTGCATGCTAATGCCCAAGCGATGCGTGAATATCAAGAAAAGCTGGAAGCTGAAGTTAAGCTAAATGAGCAACTGTTAGAAGATAGAGAAGCACAGTTAAGCGCAACTCAGCATAAGTTAGATGTAACTCAAAAAGAGTTACTACAAAGCGAAAAACTATCTGCATTAGAGCGTCTAGTTAGCAGTATAGGACATGAAGTCAGCACACCTTTAGGCGTGTCGAAAACCGCCTCTTCTTTTTTAATTGATGAAACAGCAGAGGTTTTAGATAGTTTTCAAAACAATACAATGACCCGCACACAATTCGAGAAGTTCTTAACAGATAATAGTGAAGCTGGTGAATTAATAAATTCGAATTTAACCCGAGCACATGAATTAATGCAGGCCTTTAAGCAAGTAGCCGTTGATCAAATCAGTGAGCAAGAGAGAGAGATAAATCTGCGAGAATATATCCAAGATGTATTACTCAGTTTAAAGCCTTCATACAAGAACGCTCCTGTTGAGGTTGTGAATAATATTGATCTCGCGATTGAATTAAATGTGGATGCTGGTGCTATTGCACAAATCGCGACGAATCTTCTGACCAATTCGTTAATGCATGGTTTTAAAGATGGAACAGTTGCCGGCACTGTAACGTTTAGCAGTGAGGTAACGCCCGAAGCATACGTACTTATTTATGATGATGACGGCGAAGGAGTCACTGAAGAGGTACAACAGCATGTATTTGAACAGTTTTATACAACCCGGCAAGGTTCAGGAGGAACCGGTATGGGGATGTATATTATCCATGAGCTTGTAAAGGATAGACTGCTTGGCGATATCCAATTTAGTAGTAACGAAGGTAAAGGCATTAATATCCGAATCTCTCTGCCGAAGGGTTTAGGCTCCGAATAGATCCTCAGTGAACATAGTCCTAGCTCCTTTTCTTTGATTGACCTATAATCGCGCCAACTTACAACGTACTTGGTTTGTACGGTAAGTAATTTGTATCGAATATAAGTGGCCTTACGTATGGGTCACCACTGAAATCAAGGAAATAACATGCCTGTAATTACCCTACCAGATGGTAGCAAACGCGAGTTTGCTAACCCTGTTACTGTATTTGAAGTTGCTGCTGATATCGGCGCTGGTTTAGCTAAAGCTGCGTTGGCCGGTAAAGTTGACGGTAAAGAAGTTGATACCTCTTTCACTATTGAAAATGATGCCGATCTAGCCATCATCACTGCACGTGATGATGAAGGTCTAGAAGTTATCCGTCACTCTACTGCTCACTTGATGGCTATGGCTGTACAAGAATTGTTCCCTGGTGCGCAGGTAACGATCGGGCCTGTTATTGAAGATGGTTTCTATTATGACTTTGCTTACGAGCGTCCATTTACACCAGAAGATCTAGAAAAGATCGAAAAGAAAATGGCGGAGCTAGTTAAGCAGAACCTACCTGTTACTCGTTCAGTAATGAGTCGTGATGAAGCGACCAAAATGTTTGATGAAATGGGCGAGAAGTACAAAGTTGAGTTGCTTCAAGCTGTTCCAGATGTTGAAGATCTGTCTTTCTACTCTCAAGGCGACTTCATCGATCTATGTCGTGGCCCGCACGTACCATCTACTGGTCACATAAAAGCATTTAAACTGATGAAAGTTGCTGGTGCATACTGGCGCGGTGATTCCAACAACGAGATGCTTCAGCGTATCTACGGTACTGCATGGGGCGACAAAAAAGCCCTTAAAGCTTACCTGCACCGTCTAGAAGAAGCTGAGAAGCGTGATCACCGAAAACTGGGTAAACAGCTGAATTTGTTCCATTTGCAAGAAGAAGCGCCGGGTATGGTGTTCTGGCATCCAAATGGTTGGACGTTGTATCAGGGCATTGAGCAATACATGCGTCAAAAGCTTCGTCGTCGTAACTACGTTGAAGTAAAAACGCCACAGGTTGTAGAGCGTACTCTTTGGGAAAAGTCCGGTCACTGGGAAAAATTCTCCGAAGAGATGTTTACAACTCACTCTGAAAGCCGTGATTTCGCTGTTAAGCCGATGAACTGCCCATGTCACGTTCAGGTATATAACCAAGGCCTACGTTCGTATCGTGACCTACCATTACGTATGGCTGAGTTTGGTTCTTGTCATCGTAACGAACCATCAGGTGCACTTCACGGTATTATGCGTGTACGTGGTTTCGTTCAGGATGATGGACATATCTTCTGTGCAGAAGATAGCATTCAGAGTGAAGTCTCTGAATTTATCGATTTCCTACACGAAGTGTATGAAGATTTTGGTTTCCAAGAGATTCAATACAAACTGTCTACGCGTCCAGAAAAGCGTGTAGGTAGCGATGAAGTCTGGGATAAAGCAGAAAAAGCGCTATCTGATGCGTTAGATAATGCTGGCCTGAAATGGGAGCTGCTACCAGGTGAAGGTGCATTCTATGGTCCTAAGATTGAGTTCTCTCTGAAAGATTGTCTTGGCCGAGTATGGCAGTGCGGTACAATCCAGGTTGATTTCTCTATGCCGGGTCGTCTTGGTGCGCAGTTTGTAAACGAGCAGGGTGAGCGTGAAACGCCTGTGATGTTACACCGTGCAATTCTTGGTTCTTTTGAGCGCTTTATCGGTATTTTGATCGAAAACTTCGCGGGTGCATTACCAACTTGGTTGGCACCAGTGCAAGCGGTTGTGATGAATATTACGGACAAACAAGCTGATTATTGTCAAAAAGTTGTTCAAAATCTTGAAAATCAAGGATTCAGAGCCGAGTCAGACTTGAGAAATGAGAAGATCGGCTTTAAAATTCGCGAGCGTACTTTACAGAAGGTGCCTTACCTTCTTGTAATAGGCGATAAAGAAGTAGAGGCGGGTGAGGTTGCTGTACGTACTCGTACGGGTGAAAACCTAGGAGCGATGCCTCTAGATGAATTTGTAAACCTTCTTAGCAGTGATGTCGCTAAGAAAGGTCGTCAGGACTCATAAGTCTAAAAACAGTCAGGAGATAAGACTATCAGGCGTGATAATAGAAGGGGCGCTCGCAGAGAAGAGCCCATGATCAATGAGAATCTACTGAAAGTAGCTAAACAGTGCAGACTTATTGGTCCAGACGGAACACAGATTGGCATCGTACCGGTAAATGACGCTCTTGAGGCAGCTCAAGAAGCGGGACTTGATCTGGTGAAAATTTCTGAAGCTGATCCCATCGTTTGTAAAGTGATGGATTATGGCAAGCATCTTTATGAGCTGAAAAAGCAAAAGAATGAAGCCAAGAAAAAGCAGCATCAGGTCCAGATCAAGGAAGTGAAATTCCGTCCTAATACGGAAGAAGGGGATTATCAGGTCAAGCTACGCAACCTGGTACGTTTCCTTGAAGCAGGAGATAAAGCCAAGATAACTTTACGTTATCGTGGTCGTGAGATGGCCCATCAGGAACTGGGTATGCAGTTACTCCAACGAATCGAGAAAGATTTGGAAGAGTTAGCAACTGTAGAACAGCGTCCTAAGATGGAAGGCCGTCAACTGGTCATGGTCTTAGCTCCGAAGAAGAAAAAGTAACTCGTTACTTTCCTTAACCCGTGACTGACTTGTAAAAGTTGGCTACGGGTTTTGTCGTTTGTTTCGGGCGAAAAAAAATTAACGAATGCGTGGAGATTTTAGTAATGCCTAAAATGAAATCTAACAGTGGTGCGGCTAAGCGTTTTAAGAAAACCGCTAACGGCTTCAAACACAAGCAGTCTTTCACTAGTCACATTCTGACTAAGAAATCTACTAAGCGTAAGCGTCAGCTTCGCCCTATGCTGCAGGTACACGCTGCAGACAAGGCGTTGGTTCGTCGCATGCTGCCTTATATTTAATCGATTTTTTAGCTAACAGAATTTAGAGGAAGAAAGACATGGCTCGCGTAAAACGTGGTGTTGTTGCTCGTCGTCGTCACAAGAAAGTCCTGAAAAAAGCAAAAGGTTATTACGGTGCTCGTAGCCGTGTATTCCGCGTTGCTAAACAGGCGGTAATCAAAGCTGGTCAATATGCATACCGTGACCGTCGTCAGCGTAAGCGTCAGTTCCGCGCATTGTGGATTGCACGTATCAACGCTGGTGCTCGTATCAACGGTTTGTCTTACAGCCGTTTCATCGCTGGTCTGAAAAAGGCTAACATCGAGATCGACCGTAAGGTTCTAGCTGATCTTGCTGTTCACGAAGCTGGCGCATTTGCAGCAATCGTAGAGAAAGCTAAAGCTTCTCTAGCGTAAGCTAGCACCCAGTGTCGTGTAAGCGACTACTTTGAAATAGGGGAAGGGTGCGAACTCTTCCCCTATTTTTTCGGTTATTTTGCCCAGTTTTCTAGGGAAAACTGGGCAAAGTAACTGATTACTAACCAATTACCGTATTTATCCTTCTATTCGGAGCCGGATAATGGAAAACATTCAAAGCCTTTTGGCAGCAGGTACTGAAGCTGTCGCTACGGCAACTACTACTCAACAGTTGGACGATGTTCGCGTTCAATACTTGGGTAAAAAGGGTGAACTTACTGCACTTCTTAAAGGCTTAGGCAAGCTATCTGCAGAGGAGCGACCACAAGCTGGTGCTAAGATCAACGAAGCTAAACAAGCGCTTCAAGAAGTGATTAATGAGCGTAAAACAGCACTAGAAGCTGCAGCGCTAGAAAGTAAGCTTGCTGCTGAAACGATCGATGTAACTTTACCAGGACGTGGTCAAGCACTAGGTGGTTTACACCCTGTGACTAAAACCATGGAACGAATTGAAGAGTTTTTCGGTGGTATCGGCTATACGGTAGAAGAAGGTCCGGAAATCGAAGATGATTACCACAACTTCGAAGCGCTAAATATTCCTTCGCACCATCCGGCTCGTGCTATGCACGACACATTCTATTTTAATGCGAATACACTACTGCGTACGCACACTTCAGGTGTTCAGGTACGTACAATGGAATCGCAAGAACCACCACTACGTATTATCTGCCCAGGCCGTGTATATCGTTGTGACTACGACCAAACGCACTCTCCAATGTTCCATCAGGTAGAGGGTTTGATTGTGGATAAAGATATCAGTTTTGCTGACCTAAAAGGCACACTAGAGCAGTTCCTACGTGAATTCTTCGAAGAAGATGTTCGCGTTCGATTCCGTCCGTCTTACTTCCCGTTCACTGAGCCTTCTATTGAGGTTGATATAGACCGTGGTGATGGTAAATGGTTGGAAGTACTCGGTTGCGGTATGGTGCATCCAAAAGTATTTGAAGCTTCAGGTATCGATCCTGAAGAGTACACCGGCTTTGCTTTCGGTATGGGTGTAGAGCGTTTGGCTATGTTGCGTTACGGCGTAAATGACCTGCGTCTATTCTTTGAAAACGACCTGCGTTTCCTGAATCAGTTCAACTGATCAAGACAACGTTTTAAGCGGTTATTAACAGGATTTTCGGGAAAGCAAAATGAAATTCAGTGAAAAGTGGTTACGCGAGTTGGTTAACCCTGCAATCAGTACGCAGGAGCTAGTTGATCAAGTCACAATGGCAGGTCTGGAAGTAGACGAAGTTGAAGCAGCAGCTAAAGATTTTACCGGTGTTATCGTAGGTGAAATTCTAACGGCTGAGCAGCACCCAAATGCAGATAAACTTCAGGTTTGCACAGTCACTAATGGTAGTGAAGTTGCACAGGTTGTATGTGGTGCACCTAACGCGCGTGCCGGATTAAAAACAGCTTTCGCAACTGTGGGCGCGGTATTACCGACTCCAGATGGCAAAGAGTTTAAGATTAAAAAAGCGAAACTACGTCAGGTAGAGTCTTTCGGCATGCTATGTGCGGAAGATGAGCTAGGTATTTCAGATGATCACGACGGTATCATGGAGCTTCCAGCGGATGCGCCTGTAGGTACTTGTATTCGTGAATACCTAAATCTAGATGATAAAGTTATCGATGTAGATCTAACGCCTAACCGTGGTGACTGTCTAAGTATTTCTGGTTTAGCACGTGAAGTGGGTGTGCTAAATAAAGCGCCAGTTACTTTTGTTGCTGACAATGCAGTTGATGCGAGTATTGATGCTACTTTCCCTGTAGAGCTAAAAGATGCTGCTGATTGCCCACGTTATGTTGGCAGAGTTATTCGTGGTATCAATCCACAAGCAGAAACACCATTGTGGATGAAACAGAAGCTTGAGCGTTCGGGTGTACGTAGCATCGATCCAGTTGTAGATGTAACGAACTATATTCTTCTAGAGCTTGGTCAGCCAATGCACGCTTTCGATCTGGATAAACTATCCGGTGGTATTGTTGTTCGCCGTGCGGAGCAGGGTGAAAAGCTAACACTTCTAGATGGTCAAGAAGTTGAGCTTAATGCTGACACGTTGGCAATTACCGACGCTAATGGCCCAGTTGCTATGGCAGGTATTATGGGTGGCGAGCCGACCAGTGTTACTTCTGAAACACAGAATATATTCCTAGAAAGTGCATTCTTTAACCCGATTTCGATTGCGGGCCGTGCGCGTTCTTATGGTTTGCATACAGATTCCTCTCACCGTTTTGAACGTGGTGTAGATTGGCAGTTGCAAAATCAAGCAATTAACCGCGCTACAGAGCTTCTCCTTGAGATCGTAGGCGGAGAAGCTGGTCCAGCTGTTGAAACTGTTAATCAAGATGAGTTACCAGCTGCACGTCAGGTGTTCCTACGTCATAGCAAAGTGAATGCGATGCTGGCGTTTGAAATGCCAGCTGATGAGATTGAAGAGATCTTAACGCGTCTTGGTTTGGTTGTAGAGAAGACTTCTACGGAAGGTGAGTGGCACGTTTCTGTTCCATCTTATCGCTTTGATATCGCAATTGAAGTGGATCTGATCGAAGAATTAGCGCGTGTATACGGCTACAACAACCTACCTGTACGTACGCCAACAGCGTCTATGCCAATCAAGGCAAACGATGAAACTAAAGTAACAATCCAGAATGTTCGTCGTGCATTGATCGCACGTGGCTATCAGGAAGCGATCACTTATAGCTTTATTGAGGCTGGCCTACAAAAGCAGTTCGATGACCAATTCGAAGGTATCGCATTAGCTAACCCAATCTCTGCTGAAATGGCGGTGATGCGTACGACTATTTGGCCAGGTCTAGTAAAAGCGTTGCAGTACAACCAGAACCGTCAGCAAGCGCGTGTTCGCTTATTTGAAAGCGGCCAGCGTTTCCTGCCAACTTCTGGTGATGAGATCATTCAGGAAAACGTAGTTGCTGGTTTGCTAGCAGGTGCGCGAGATCCTGAAGGTTGGAATGCGGGTAAAGATCAAGTTGATTTCTTTGATATCAAAGGTGATCTAGAGAGCCTGCTTTCCCTAGGTGGAGCTGAAGATGAGTTTACGTTTGTAACTGATCGTCATGTTGCTTTGCACCCAGGTCAGACTGCGCGTATTGAACGTAATGGCGAAAAAGTTGGTTACATTGGTGCATTGCATCCTAACTTGGTTAAAGAGTTGGGTCTGAATGGTGCGGTATATCTTTTCGAGATTAACCAAGCTGCTTTGACTCAAGGCAAACTGCCTCGCTACCAAGAAATTTCTAAGTTCCCAGAGTCTCGTCGAGATCTAGCACTTATTGTAGATGAGGGCGTAGCTTTCGATTCAGTTCGTCAATTGGCTGAAAAAGAAGCGGGTGAATTCGTTAAAGAAGTAACGCTTTTTGACGTTTACCAAGGCCAAGGTATTGAAAAAGGTAGAAAAAGTCTTGCTGTGGGCTTGACGTGGCAGCATCCTTCGCGCACTCTTAATGATGAAGAAATAAACAGCGCCACAAGTGCGGTTATTTCTGCACTAGCCAGTGAGTTTGGTGCCTCATTGCGAGAATAAGCAGCGAAAGGTGATTTATCATGGGCTCGTTAACAAAAGCTGAAATGGCGGAACGCCTGAACGAAGAGCTAGGATTAAATAAACGTGAAGCCAAAGAGATGGTGGAATCGTTCTTTGATGAAATCCGGGCATGTCTGGCTGCTAACGAGCAGGTAAAATTGTCCGGCTTCGGTAACTTTGACCTTCGCGATAAGCGTCAAAGACCGGGCCGGAATCCTAAAACTGGGGAAGAAGTACCTATCTCGGCTCGCCGCGTTGTAACTTTCCGCCCAGGTCAGAAACTGAAGGACCGTGTCGAAACCTATGCTGGAGACACCCCAGAGTAACGATCCCAACCCGATCCCGGGTAAACGCTATTTTACGATTGGCGAAGTTGCTAAGCTTTGTGATCTCAAGGCGCATGTATTGCGTTATTGGGAGAAAGAGTTCTCACAAATCTCGCCTGTTAAACGAAACAACCGCCGTTATTACCAACGACAGGATGTTTTGTTGATCCGTCAGATCAAAAGCTTGTTGCACGATCAAGGTTACACCCTAAGTGGTGCTAAACAGTATCTTGCGGGTGACAATAATGAAGATGATCAAAGCCAATATAAGCAGTTGCTTCGACAGACTATCTCCGAATTAGAAGATCTATTGGAATCTATTAAGCGCTAGTTTGCTCTTAGTGCTTAATTTTGCCCCTCTATTAAACGCCCGTTTTACTTATATAGTTTATTTCTACTTACACTTTGGCACTGTTTCACGCCTTAGCGGTTGGCTGTGCTCTATAGCTTGATTAGCATCTAGGTTGTTAAACCAGCTAGGAAAGTAGAGATGGCGATTTTAAGAGTAGGTTTAGGTCATGACCAAGATGCTTCTGAGGCT
This sequence comes from Neptuniibacter sp. QD48_55, assembly GCF_047778115.1. Taxonomy (GTDB): domain Bacteria; phylum Pseudomonadota; class Gammaproteobacteria; order Pseudomonadales; family Balneatricaceae; genus Neptuniibacter. The sequence continues at coordinate 1,098,086 of NZ_CP180555.1, forward strand.
GCAAGTCAGGCCATGGAGTCCACACCTAAACCAGACTTGGTCATCTGCTTTGTTAGTTTCTCTTTGGATGTTGAGAAAGCCTACAGTGACATTAGGTCGGTTGTAGGAGATGTTGTTCCCATTGTAGGCGGTAGCTCCTGGGGAGAAATTTCTAGCCTTAAACATGGGCCGCAGGAGTCGAGCGTTGTTGTAATGACACTACAGAGCGCATATTTCAGTGTCGGTTTAGGTGTCGGTCAAAACTTATCAAAGCAACCAGAACAAGCCGCCAAAGATGCTATTCGCGAAGCTTATTCAAACTTACTCTCAAATCCTGCGGTCATGTCTTTAATGGCCATTGCTTTAGACAGTAAAGGGGCAAAAGAGGTCTCTAGAATAAAGCCCTGCATCAATATGGTCTTACCTGATGGTACTTCAGCACAAGAAGAAGCTTTCTTGCGTAGTCTCATTTTAGAAACAGGCACGGTCTCTCAAGTTATTGGTGGTTCAACAGCTACTGATTTCTCAGATGCTAAAAGTTATCAAATCAGCAATGGTGTTCATCAAGACTCTGCGGTTGTTGCGAGCTTTAGCAGTGGCTTAAAAATTGGTACCGCTATGGGCCATCCTTACGTGGCAGCTAATAAAGGTGCTGTTGTTACTCAGGCTAAGGGACGGACGGTGCAGATGCTCAATGGTAAGCCAGCAACAGAAGTGCTTCAGAAGCTGTTAGGTGGGGAAGAACTGACGCCAGAGCTATTTATTCAAAACCCTTTTGGTATTAAATCATCTGATGTTTTCGCAGAGTACACAATCAAAAGCGCTCAACAGGTGCATGATGACGGTGGTGTGAGCTTTTATGCGGAAATTCCCAAAGGTGCATTTCTGCGTGAAATGAAAACGGATGCGGAGATTGCGAGGGAGCGTTTTAAGGAAACGTTACAGAAGGCTATTATCGATGCTGGTAGCCCAAAGAAAATCGGCGCGGTGATCATTTTTAACTGTATCTTACGTCATTTATTAAAAGCACGTTTAGATGTAGATGATATCTGTCTGGTTAAAGAAGTCTGTGGCGAGGATGTGCCTGTTATTGGTTTCAATACATTTGGCGAGCAGGGGGCAACTCAGGGCGGTTCAATCGGTCACTATAACCAGACAGCAACAATCATGGTGATAGGGGAAGAGGTTATCACTCAATAAGAGGAAAAAATCTTTCCAGATTCAGAGTGTTAAGTTAAGATAACCGCCACTTGAAAGTGTTCACTTTCAAGATCTTAGTCGGGATGTAGCGCAGCTTGGTAGCGCACCTGCATGGGGTGCAGGGGGTCGTAGGTTCAAATCCTATCATCCCGACCATTTCTTAATAATACTATGATTTCTCGAAGCTAACTTACCATTAGGTATTAGCGTTTGATGTTGTATGCCACATGCTTAATGTTTATGGCATCCTGTCGGCGCTGAACCAATCAATTTTGTCGTGTTTTCTCCATTTGATTCTGTATTGATCCATTTGAAGCGCGCTAAGATAGGGTGATGAGTAAGCTAATGTCATTATTTTAAAAGACATTTGTAAAAATTATTTATGCGAATTTCTATATGAGTAATAGCTATAGCAAAGAAAGTTTAAGCGAAATCGAACGCGTGACTTTAGGGCATTATGAATCGAATGCGGCGTCTTTTTGGCAAGGTACTCGTGATCATGACGTAAGCCAGAACATTAATGCTTTATTAAGTGCATTACCGCAACGAAAGGGGTTGGATATTTTAGATTTCGGTTGCGGGCCGGGGCGCGATCTTCTTTCTTTTAAAACCTTAGGTCATTCTCCTACTGGGCTCGATGGAAGTAAGACTTTCTGTGAGATGGCTCGATTACATAGTGGTTGTCCTGTGCTGAATCAGTCGTTTTGTCATCTCGATTTAGGGGAAGAGTGCTTTGATGGGATTTTTGCTAATGCTTCTATGTTTCATGTCCCTAGTCAGATGCTCGGTGAGGTTTTGTCTAAATGCTATATTGCGTTGAAACCAAATGGGATTTTATTTACTTCAAATCCAAGAGGGGCGGCGGAAGGGTGGAATGGTGATCGTTTTGGTCACTATATGGAGTTAGAGGTGACTGCTCAATATCTAGAGGATGCAGGTTTTCGTATTCTTGATCATTATTATCGCCCAGAAGGTTTACCTTGCGCGCAACAGCCTTGGCTGGCAATTGTCAGTCAGCGCTGAGGTTGTCGGTATTTTCGAATTATATTCTTTTTTGAGAGTCTTATTTTAAACAGCTGTGAACGATGACCAATTCAGAATCCATTGAGGGGTCGAGTGAGTAGAGTGTTTCCGTTATAGCATCGGTTTCTCAGACTCTGTAGGTGATGGGTTCGCTAATCCAGTTCTATTCCATGATTGCCATTGAAGGCCTTCTTTGCGTTTTAGTCGCTTTAAGCTTCTGAGGAGTGCTTGGAACTCTACTGCATCGACGACATACCAGATTAGCCAAGCGATGGGAGCGTAATATAGCATCCGCATATGGAAACGTGGCTGGGAATCATACGAAGTCTGGAAACTTACAAGCGCCGAGATTAGTAATATACAAAGACTCAGGGTGATATAGTCACCGGTATAAACAATGTAGGTGAAAAATAGTGTTAGCAAGGGAAGCTCTAGTAGTAATAGAAACTCTGCGTAAAGCGCAGTTGGCAAAAGTAACCAGGACAGATAATAGTTATTGGTTTTCGAACTATTAAAAAACAGTTCACGATGTTTGATAAAGGTTTGAAAACGCCCGTACTTCCAGCGCAAACGCTGATTGCAGAGGCTCTTTAGATCCGAAGGGCCCTCCGTATAAATGATGGCGTCAGGTGCGTAACGGCAGTGATAACCCATGCCTAGTATACGGGTAGATATTTCAATGTCTTCAGTAATGACATTATGATCAAATCCACCTGCCTCAATAAGTACGGATCGGCGATACGCTGCAGCGGCTCCGCCAATAATGTAAACTGCATTGAAAACAGAATCAGCTCTTTTCATAAAGAAGCCGCAGAGATATTCGAGTTGTTGGATAATCCCGAGCCCTGCATGGCCATTACCGATGGCTACGTTGCCAGCAACAGCAGCTACCTTATCAGATGAAAATTTCTTCACCATGTTCCGAATAGCCTTGGGGTGCATTAGGCTGTCAGCGTCGATAGTGAGTACGATCTCTCCATTCGCATACTGTAGTGCATGATTAAGCGCTTTGGCTTTGCCCCCGTTCTCTAGTGCAAAGTAGCGTAGTTTTATTGGATTGTTGGGGTTGTACTGTGCAATAAATTCACTAAGGAACTGGTCGGTTTTATCAGTTGATCCATCATTGATGACGATCACTTCATAGTTGTTATAGTCGGCAGCTAACGTAGATCGTAGGGTGTTTAAAATACCAACCTCTTCATTCCATGCTGGAATTAATACACTCACAGAGGGTTCTTGGCCTAAAACGGGTTTGTCTCGAAAGAAATCAATGACTCCTGAGAGGGGGGCTGCGATCAGCTGGATCAAGAATTTTATGATAATTGGAATAAGTACAAGCGTTAATACTAAGCGGTAGTTAGCTAAAAACTCAGTTTCATGGCTGGTCTGTGTATAGGCAAGGCATAGAATAAAGCCGGTTATGCTGTACGCGATGACTGTATTGATAATCGATCGAGAGGAAATTCGGCCTTTCTGCAACATGCTAATATCTCGAACCCTGAAGGGTGTGTTAAAGATTTGGCGCGGATTATGCGCCTAGTTGCTCGGCTAATAAAGCAATTTTCATAGATCCTTAGTCTTAGTTCTTAAGAGTTGTTTTCTAATCTTTGCTAAAGAGTAAATATAGATTGAAGCGGTGGTCTCGGTGGCAGGGTGCAGGCCTTGCTTTAAGCTAAGGCCTGCTTGTTCTGTGCTTTTATAACGTTACAGCTGCAAACCAACCAAAGGCAAGTAGAGGTAAGTTATAGTGTAAGAATGTCGGTACAACCGTATCCCAGATATGATTGTGTTGCCCATCGACGTTTAAGCCTGATGTTGGACCTAGGGTCGAGTCAGACGCAGGGGAGCCTGCATCACCTAAAGCTGCTGCTGTGCCGACTAGAGCAACGATAGCTAAAGGGCTAAAGCCTAACTGAACAGCTAATGGTACGTAGATAGCTGCAATAATTGGGATTGTTGAGAACGATGAGCCTATACCCATAGTAATTAGCAAACCCACCAATAACATCAAGAAGGCGGCTATCGGTTTATTTTGACCAATAACGTCCACTGAGCTTGTCACTAGCGCAGCGATATCACCAGTTTCTTTAAGCACCTCAGCAAAACCTGATGCGGCAATCATGATAAAGCCAATGGTTGCCATCATTTTCATACCATCGGTCAATACACCGTCAGATTCTTTCCAACGGATCACACCAGTAACGGTAAATAGGATAAAGCCAAGCATAGCCCCGATGATCATGGAGTTGGTAACTAGCTGTGTTACGAAGGCTACACCGATTGCTAAGAGAGCAACGACAATGCTCTTAGAATTAAAGTCATTAACGTTGTTTTCGACAGCTTTAATCTTTGACTGATCATATCGACGTTTCCCGCGATAACTGACGAAAACTGCGATCAATAGTCCGCACAACATCCCTGCAGCAGGTATGCTCATCGCTTGAATAACTGAGATACCCGTTGTGTCCAGTCCGCCTTGACCAATATGTTTCAGTAGAATTTCGTTAAGGAATATTCCCCCAAACCCTACCGGCAGAAGCATATAAGGGGTTACTAGACCAAAGGTCAGTACGCAGGCAATTAAACGTCGATCCAATTTCAGTTTGCTCATTGCTAGAAGCAAAGGCGGTATTAATAGTGGGATGAATGCAATGTGGATTGGGATTAAGTTTTGTGACGAAATGGCTACCGCTAAGATGATTAGGAGTAGTAGCGTTTTGATCTTGTTGACGCGTGCTGGCGTAGGATCTTGGCCAATCACTGTTATTGCTTTATTCGCTAACAAGTGGGGCAGGCCTGATTGTGCAATTGCGACTGCAAAGCCACCAAGCAATGCATAGCTTAAGGCAACGCTTGCACCGCCGCCAATCCCAGCATTAAAAGCATTGATTGTAGCATCTAGACTCAATCCACCTGATAAGCCGCCGACAAGCGCACCAATCAAAAGGGCAATAACCACATGGGTTCTAAAAAGGCTCAGTACCAACATGGTTAGCACTGCAATAATCACTGCGTTCATAGTTAAGCCTAGGGCTCCACATTTTAAAAAAAAGGGCGCACCATGAGGGAAGGGCGTAGGGGAGTCAATATGTGAAATGCAAAACAGGTTTAGCAGCTAAAATTGCTTCTTTCTCGCGCTTTTAGCCTAGATTCTTTACGAAATTCAGGGCGAAATACTACAGATAAAAGGGATTGGTAATGGGTAGTTGAAATATAGAGTTGGGGTCACGGCAATATAACAGTGGCCCGTTATTTATCTGCCGTAACCTCTAACTAGATCGACTAGAAACGGAAAGTATAAGCTGCTTTTACTTCAGGGCTGTTGCTGCGATCAACAATAGGGCTATCCTCGATCTCGCTGCCCCAACCTTTAACGCCTATACCCATCTGGATGGTTTGTTGTTTATCCACAATATAAAAAGCATCAACCCCCGTGCGGTAGGTCGTACTGCTACCTGCTTTGTACACAGCTCGCTGTGCGGTTGCTTCGTTCAATTTTACGCCGTAGTAGTAATTGTTCAGATCGTCACTACGCCAGTTTAGTTCTAAAGAGGGTTTTACCATCCATTTGGCATTAAGCTGATAAGGTTTGGCCCAGCCAACAGATAGTTCATGCCCTTCGTGGGTATCAGAGATATCTGTCACAAAAGAGGCTGACAATATGCCGTAGTGTGTATCGAACGTTGCACTGACACCTGCTTCAAGTGCACCATCGCGTTCTTCCATGCCGTGGAGCATATAGGAATCATCTGCTTCATAACCTTCGAAACGGTATTGACCCAATAGATTGACTTGAAATTTACTATTACCGTAAAGGGTGTATTGGGCTTTGTTTCCAACTAACAAAAAGTTACCTTTCTGTGCGTATAAGCTAGGGAATACAGTGGTTTCAGTGCTTACACCTTTATATGCACTTTCATAACTTGTAACGCCGGCTCCGATACCAAAGATCCATTCCTCATCCGCTGCTGCGTTAAAGCTTAATAAAATACCTGTGACTATCGCTATTTGTGATTTCAATTTTCCTATCTCCTATATAAGGATATTCCTGAGTCAGTTTTCAGTTACTCGGTCAAGGAGAAGGGGAGTTCCTTGAAAAGAGTTAACCTGTGCTAACTTGAGGTTAAGGATGACAGTCTTGGGCTAACTCCAAAATTAGGGATTACAGATAGGCGAGTATGTGTTTATCTATATTGCGAAAACAAAAAACTCCTCTTAAAGAGGAGTTTTATAGGTATCAGCTATCTAAATCTTATTAGCCGTAAGCGAAGGCCGGTAGCCAAGTGACCAACTGAGGCCAGAAAACGAGCATCACCAGTGCAGTCAATTGCAGGAGGATGAAAGGAATCACACCACGGTAAATTTGAGTTAGTTTTACCTCTGGTGGGCACACGCCTTTTAGATAGAACAGAGCAAACCCTACCGGTGGGGTGAGGAATGATGTTTGTAAGGCCATCGCAACGAGCATGACGAACCAAACCAACTCTGGGTTATCCACTACGCCATAGCCGTTGATATCTAAACCAAGTGCTGAAATTACTGGTGCTAATAGAGGCAGAATAATCAGCGTGATTTCTATCCAATCTAGGAAGAAGCCCAGCAGGAATATAATCAGCAGAATAAACGCGACTATGCCGTAATCCCCAAATGGTAAGCCGGTTAGGAAGCTTTCGATCAGTTCATCACCGCCTAACTCTCTTAATACCAGAGCGAAACAGGTAGCACCGATAAAGATGGCAAAGATATAAGCAGTAGTGTTGTAAGTGCCGTGTAAAACTTCCTTTAATACCTTGAAGTTATATTTGCGATTGTATATTGCAAGCAGCGTAGCGCCGAAGGCACCTACACCTGAGGCCTCTGTCGGCGTTGCTATACCAGCGAATATGGAACCCAAAACAACAAAGATAAGTAGTACTGTTGGGGTGATCGCTTTTAATACCTTGATTACTGTATTCATAGTTACAGGCTGGACGTCCTTAGGAACTGGAGCCGCTTCAGGTTTAATAAAGCCGGTGATCAGGATATAGGCGATATATAAACCGCCCAAAATAAGACCTGGGAATACCGCACCCATAAACAGATCGCCTACAGACAAACCTAATTGGTCGGCCATAATCACCAGCATAATACTTGGCGGTATTAAAATGCCTAAAGTACCGGCACTGGCGATTGTCCCTAACGCAAGCGGTAGTGAGTAGCCCTGTTTTTGCATAGAAGGTAGTGACATCATAGCGAGTAGAACTACTGATGCGCCTATAATGCCAGTGGAGGCCGCTAGGATAATACCGATTACTGTTACAGTGATAGCCAAGCCGCCGCGGACTTTGCCGAACAGTTCTTGAAGGGATTCCATTAACTGCTCCGCTACACCGGATTTGTCTAGCATATTGCCCATAAAAATGAACATCGGCAGGGCGACCAGAATCCAGTTATCCATGATCTTAAACAGGCGGTTAACCACAAGCCCTAAGGTGGTGAAATCTAATCCAGTTAAAGTGCCTAAGTAGATATCAGATAGGTAGCCTACTAGGGCAAAAATAACGCCAATACCACCCAGCACGTAGGCAACGGGGATACCGGTAAAAAGTAGTGCGATGAATGATAGGAACATCGCAATGACAAGAATCTCATTGATTTCCATCAGTGCTTACCTCGTAACAAAAAGCAGATATCTCGAATAAAGCGCGACACACAAGCTAGGAATAAAAGGCCAAAACTGGCAGGTATGACTGCTTTAATGAGCCAGCGGTATGGAAGCCCTGAAGGAGCGTCGGAATGCTCATTGATGACCCATGCGGAATGAACAAATTCGAGACTGTGGAAAAATACGACGGCAATAAAAGGGAAGACCAGAAATAACATGCCAAAAATTTCGACCCATGCCTTGGTACGTAACCGGAATTTTCCGTAGAGAAGATCAACGCGGATATGGGCGTTATTGACTTGCGCATAAGCTAAACCAAACATAACGCCGACAGCGTATAGATGCCATTGCAGCTCTTCTAAAGCGATTAAACCACTAGCAAAACCTTTACGCAGAACTACCTGGGTGATGATCACCAGTACTAATACGACATATACCGATGCGATAAGCATCCCAGTCCTGCGTATGAACAGATCGATTGCATCAGCAAATGCAACCTGCTCTTGATGAGAGGAAGACAGATTATTCACGGGACCCACCCTTGGAAATTCTGAAAAGAAAAGAGGTGTTCAGAACGGTCGAATAACCGTTCTGAACGGGTATGACATAGACCTGACTCGGTGTGAATCAGGCTATTTGATGCTTAGTCTTGAGGCTTAGTACGTGGAAGGTAAGCCAAAGACTCCCATAAATCGTAACCACCGCGGAACTGACTCATGTCATCCCATACTTTTTTGAAGAAAGCGTTTTCACTTTGCTCTGCTACTACTTCATCCCAAGAGGATTTGAAGGCTGTTAACATAGTGTCGTTCCAGTAACGTAGTTCAACGCCTTTTTCTGCGGACTGCGCTAATACTTCAAACTGACTTGCTTCACCCTCTGCTAGAGACTCAGTGATAGAGGCTTTACAGGTTGTTTCAATAATTTCTTGTTGCGTCGGAGAAAGCTTATTCCAAGTGTCTTTGTTGATTAGCAGCTCATGCAGGGTCGCTTGCTGGTGCCAGCCTGGGAAGTAGTTATATTTTACGATCTTATGAAAACCTAGGCGTTGATCGATTTGTGGTAGGGAAAACTCAGTGGCATCAATCGCGCCCTTTTCTAGTGCGCCAAAAATTTCACCACCAGGTAGCTGTACCGTACCTACGCCCATTTTTTCCATGACTTTAGCGCCAAGGCCAAAGAAACGCATATTGATGCCTTTAAGGTCTTCCGGCTTTTCGATCGGTTTAGAGAACCAGCCAGAGGTTTCTGGTGGATTAATCGCGCAAGGGATATTGTGTACGTTATAGCCATGAGAGTCGTACATTTCTTGCCATAACTTACGGCCATTGCCATAGTACAACCAAGCTAGGTATTCACCCGCTTCGGGACCGAACGGTACTGCTGAAAACAATGCGGATGCTGGGATCTTACCTTGCCAATATCCAGCCGTTGCATAGCCTGAATTAATCTTACCTGTAGATACTGCGTCAAGGATTTCTGGTGGAGCAACAAGTTTACCTGGCTCATACACCTTCATTTTGATATTGCCACCACTAATCTTATTCAGGCGTTCTGCTACTTCAACAATAGGAGAGCCTAATGCTGGCAGGTTGGTCGCAAAAGCAATAGGTGTTTTCAACAATACTCTGCCTTCTGCTAATACTGTGGAAGACATTGATACAGTAGCTGCAACAATCGCTGTACTCAGAATGGTTTTTCTCATGGTTTTCATAAGTAACTCCAGTTTCTATTTTTATAGTAGTAATGCGGATATCGACTTATTCGCATGGGGTTCTTGAGGTAATGCTTAGTTAAAAATTGATGCTCCGGGATAAGGAGCTTCGCCGGTTAATTCGGCTTCAATTCGAAGAAGGCGGTTGTATTTCGCGACACGATCAGAGCGACACAAAGATCCGGTTTTTATCTGGCCCGCAGCAGTGCCAACGGCTAAATCTGCAATGGTGGTGTCTTCGGTTTCACCTGAACGGTGAGAAATTACGACGCTATAACCCGCTGCTTTGGCCAAGCGAATAGCATCCAGTGTTTCAGAAAGAGTGCCGATCTGGTTAAATTTGATCAGTATTGAGTTAGCAACCTTCTGTTCTATTCCCTGTTGTAGAATTTTGCTGTTGGTTACAAACAGATCATCGCCGACCAATTGGACTTTATCGCCTAGCTTTTGCGTAAGTTCTGACCAGCCCTGCCAGTCGGATTCGTCCATGCCATCTTCGATCGAGCGAATTGGGTATTTAGCAGTCAGTTCAGCTAGATAGTTGCTGAATTCACTGGCACTAAACTGCTTGTTTTCACCACTTAGTTGATAGAGGTTATCTTGGTAAAATTCGGAAGCAGCGCAATCTAACGCCAGACTAATATCAGTACCTAGTTGATACCCGGCCTGTTCAACTGCTTGCTTAATAACGATTAATGCCTGCTCATTGCTGCCTAAATCTGGAGCAAAGCCGCCTTCATCACCTACCGCAGTTTTTAAGCCTTGCTGTTGTAGTACTGTTTTCAAACTATGGAAAACCTCTGTTCCACAGCGCAACGCTTCAGAAAAACTAATGAAATTCAGTGGCTGTACCATAAATTCCTGAATATCCACATTATTGTCGGCGTGTTCACCGCCGTTAAGGATATTCATCATTGGTACTGGCATTAGGTATTCGCCGGGTGTGCCATTAATTTCTGCAATGTAGGCATACAGAGGTATTTGCTTTTCGATAGCAGCCGCTTTAGCGACAGCTAAAGATACCGCTAAGGTTGCATTGGCACCCAGGTTAGCTTTGTTTTCGGTACCGTCGAGTTCGATCAAGCATTGGTCTAGCTGTTGTTGGTCTAAACAATCCATGCCTTGTAGAGCTTGGTTGATGGATCCGTTTGCATTGGCAACCGCTTTTAAAACGCCTTTTCCTTGATAGCGTTTTTTATCGCCGTCCCGTAGCTCTAAAGCTTCTCGGGAACCAGTAGACGCACCTGAAGGGGCGCAAGCGGTAGCGGAAACGCCTGAGTCTAGAATGACATCCGCTTCAACCGTTGGATTGCCACGTGAGTCTAGGACTTCGCGACCGATGATCTGTTTAATCTTGCTCATGACTTGTACCTTCGGTTTCATTCACAGTGGGATGCGGAATCTCTAGCAATTCTTGCTGCTCGGACACTTCTATTCGAAAGTCAAAATCTCTCGGCCAAGCAGCGGGTTCGTAGGTATTAGTTGGTTCCATGACATCTCCTCCTGTTATGTTTCTTATTTGATATCACTGCCTACACGAACAATTTTTAGCGTGTTGGTACCACCGTGAACATTGAGGTAATCCCCTTTGCTGATCATGACGAAATCATCTTCAGTGACGATTTTTGCGTCGATTAAACTGTTTACAGCAGACTGGTTAATCTGTTCGTGAGAGATGGAAGAGGCATCGAAAAATAGAGGCACGACACCACGAAATATGGCTGCTCGATGCAAGGCTTCTTGATTAGGGCTTAAGGCAAAAATAGGTAAGCCTGAACGGATGCGAGACATCAGTAGCGGAGTGGCACCGGTCTCGGTCATCGCAATAATCGCTTTAACCCCAGATAGGTGGTTGGCGGCATACATTGCGGCCAGACCGATAGTTTCATCAATATTTGAGAATGATTGATGCATTCGGTGACCAGAGGTTCTTGTTTGCGGTTGAGTTTCCGCGCCCTCTATCACGCGTACCATGGCTTCAACAGTTTCGACCGGATAATCACCAGCAGCCGTTTCAGCTGATAGCATGACAGCATCGGTGCCATCCAGAACCGCGTTGGCGACATCAAAAACTTCGGCACGGGTTGGCATCGGATTCGTGATCATCGATTCCATCATCTGGGTTGCCGTTATAACTACACGGTTCAATTGTCGTGCCCGTTGGATGATCTGTTTTTGCACGCCGATGAGTTCGGCATCACCAATTTCGACCCCTAAGTCACCGCGCGCGACCATAACGCCATCAGAGGCTTCGATAATTTGGTCCAGTACTTCTGGATTGCTGACAGTTTCAGCGCGTTCAATCTTTGCTATTAAACCTGCGTTACTGCCTGTCGGAGTGAGCAGGGCGCGTGCTTCCTGCATATCGGCGGCATCGCGAGGGAACGAAACGGCTAGGTAATCCACACCGATCTCCGCGGCAGCTAAAATATCTGCTTTATCCTTATCTGTTAGCGCGGCGGCAGATAGCCCACCACCTTGTCGGTTAATGCCTTTGTTATTAGATAGGTAACCACCTAGGACAACCGTGCAGTGGATTTTTGGCGCGGAGATCCTTTCAACACGCATTGTCAGGCGACCATCATCCAGCAGCAAAAGGTCTCCTGCTTGGCAGTCATCCACTAAGCCTTTGTAATCAAGCCCGACTTGATCTTGGTTGCCAGCGTCTGTATCCAACTCTGCATTAAGGGTAAAAGCCTGACCTGCTTTGAGTAGGACTTTGCCATCTACAAAGCGGGATATGCGGATTTTTGGACCTTGAAGGTCGCCTAATATTGCAACGTAGCGGTTAGCCGATTTGGCTGCTTCACGTACACGTTGTGCACGAATTTTATGGTCAGTCACAGTTCCGTGGGAGAAATTCAGGCGGACAACATCGACACCTGATTGAATCAGCTGACTGATTACCGCAGGGGAATCAGAGGCTGGGCCAAGAGTGGCAACGATTTTTGTTCTTCTCATGATCTGTGTTCCTGTAGCCTTTTAGGTATGAGCACATTATGGAAGCTCTACAAATCTATCGCCTCGGCAGGAATACAAAATTAGCGCACTATTTAGGGGCGGTTTTTGTGCATATGTACAAAAGTTTTTGGAGATAGATTTCAGAAACACAAAAAAACCGGTCTAAAAAGACCGGCTGAGCACAGAACTAAGCTGTAAGAGATCAGGAGCAATCGTCCCCTGAGGATGTGAACTTGCTAGGTTCTTCTTAGGCCTAACGCCCAGAGTGTTGCGAGGTTTCTTGCACAGTTTTGAAGATTTAGTTCGGCTTCTTCTAGGGCGTTTTGTAACGAGACGATACCTGGCACGATACTAAAAATGGCATCTATACCGCATGCTTGAAGTGGCGCTTGCTTTGGCGAAACTGAACCCGCTAAAGCGATAACAGGACAGTTGTATGCTTTGGCGCGTTTCGCTACGCCTACAGGTGTTTTGCCGCGTAGGCTTTGACCATCAATACTGCCTTCACCGGTAATCACCAGATCTGCTGTTTTAAGGTGTTGATCGAAATTGACTGCATTCAAAACGATCTCAATTCCACTTTGTAGTTCGGTCTTAAATAAAGCGCAAAGAGCAGCACCAATGCCTCCCGCGGCCCCTGTTCCTGGAATATCGCGTACATCGACTCCGCTTGCTCGGGTTAGAAACTGTGCAAAATGTTCTAGATTTTGATCAAGTCGTGAAACCTGAGTTTGGCTGGCACCTTTTTGCGGACCAAAGATGCTTGAAGCCCCATCTGGGCCCAAAAGTGGGTTATCCACATCACAGGCTACCTTGAAAGTAACATGCTGAAGGCGCTGATCTAATTGACTTATATCCAGGTCAGCCAGTTTATGTAGTGAGCCTCCACCTGGAGCAAGAGGGTGGCCTGCTGAATCCAGCAGTTTTGCACCTAAAGCACGTAATAAACCTGCGCCGCCATCATTGGTTGCGCTTCCACCTAAGCCAAAAATGATGTTAGTAGCGCCTTGATCTAATGCTGCACGAATGAGTTCCCCGGTGCCGTAACTTGAGGTAATCATCGGATTACGTTGATCTATAGGGATCAAGTCTAAACCTGAAGCTGCAGCCGTTTCGATCACTGCTGTTTTGCCATCACCCAACACGCCCCAAGTGGCGAGGACTGTTTGGCCAAGTGGATCTTGTACTTGGGTTTGGTAAAAAGTGCCTTGGGTAGAAGTGATAAGCGCGGATGTTGTCCCTTCACCGCCATCAGCAACGGGGAGCTGGATAAATTCAGCTTCAGGGATAACATCGCTAAAGCCTTGTTGTATAGCTTGAGCTACTTGCTGTGCGGTAAGGCTCTCTTTAAAAGAGTCGGGAGCAATAACTATTTTCATAATAATCCTTAAGCAATGCAGGGTGACAGCCAAGAGCTACAACCAGTAATGATTTGAGGATTATTATCCGAAGTTGTGCATGCGACGGCTTCGTACAAAACAACAAATTACCAAAGCTTAGCGGTTTTGTTTTTGTCTGATTGCACAATTGCAGGTGATTTTAGTTATTCTGGCTTTTTATCCCATTCACTTAATCGGGTAGCGATATATAACCGGAAGAGGTCCTGAAGGTTTTTAAGATCGATATCTAAAATTTCATTAACCTTCTCAAGTCGATAGCGAAGAGTGTTTCGATGCACATGCAGACTCTCAGCTGTGAGTGCAAAGTCGGTGTTATTAGCAAAATAGACTTGCAGGGTTTTTTGTAAGCTGCCGTTACTATCTTTTTTAACTAGTTTTTCATAGTCTGCCAATAATTGTGGACCACTCCAGCTTTCTAATGAATCTTTAAGAACTAGATCTAACAACATCTCTCTGGCAGAGAATAGTTGTTGTTTAGGGTGACTTAGCTTGCCGACCTCAAGGGTTTTGAGAGCACTTTGATAGGATTCAGCTAGACCTTCTATACCTTCAAAATACTGGCCCAGACTGATGTGAAAGTTAATATCAGTTTGCTTAGCGAGCTGCAGGCGATATTTTTCTTGATGCTCTTGGCTTTTTTGATAATCCCAATGCTCATTTCGTAAGAGTATTTTTTGCAAAATAACAATTTGAGTTGGGCTGGATATAGCCAGTAATGTGTCCGGATCGCGTTTTTCTAGTAAACGCAAAATCCCTTGCATGGTTGAGAGGGAGATATCTTTTTGTGTTTCGGCAGATCTAAGATCTACGATCATGGCGACGCGAGGGATGTTTAGATCTATTTTCATTCGTTCAACACGATCATTGAACAATGTATCGTTCTGCCATCCGCCCTCAATCAAGCGCACGATGACGCTTTCTTGAAGACGTCGATCCCAGCGCACTTGTGCAGCGAGCATCGCTTGTTCCAAAACAAGTTCTGCAGTCATTACGACTAGATCGGCGTATTTCCGCACTTCGTTGGGATTACCGGTAATCCCAACAACACCGATAATCTGTCCATCGTTGGTGATGGGTATATTGATACCGCCTTGCACGCCGGTTAAAGATTCAGCTTGGTCGCAATCAAAATCGATCTCCGCTTTAGCATTTAAAACCTGTAGGGCGCCTTCGTGGAGTTGATCGATACGATCAGGATCACCAGAACCAACGATGATTGCTTGGTGGTTCATCACATTGACGTTATGACCGATGATTTTCATCGAGCGATCTACGATTTTTTGGGCAATTTGGTGATCAATATACATAGTTTTCTGTAACAGCTTTTTGGGCAGCTTAATACAGAGCGAGTGAATACGCCAAGAATGGTAACTAAGTATCAGACAGAGTTTCGATTTTATCGGTAGCTAAATTAAGTATGTTTGATCGGGTATTTAGTAAGGCTTTGACACTTCATGATCTGAAGGGAAGGCCCACGTTTATGTAGGCCTTAGAAGGGAGGAGCTAGAAATTAAATTTCTTACCTGAATCTTTTTCTTGCTCTTTGGCGATGCGTTTCTCTTCGTTTGCTTGATCGATCCGTTCGGCCAGCTGGGTTAAGTGTGTGCGGATTTCATAGAGCTGGCGATCCAACTCTTGATTGCGGTTTAAATTCTGAAGTTTGCTAAAACAGCTACGGTAGTGATGAACAACTACTTCAGGTCCTTGTCGTTCTTCAGTTTCTATTGCACTCATGAGGTCAATATCAACCTCAATTCTGCCGTAGATTCGTTTAGCTTCAAGGGTGAGTTGATCAGCAGTATTACCATTGAGTTCACCCTTATTTTTAATTTCACTAATAAACTGAGCAAATTCTTTAATTACCCCAAGCGCTCTAGCTGCTTCATTGGGGTTAGCGAAAAGAGTCATGGATCCAGAAGGGTGGCTGACAGGATCTTGAGCTGTTCCTACCATTGCTTGAAAAGCGGCTTGCTGTTGTCGGTTGGACTCTGAACCATCAAGTTCGACCACAGCGTTCCAGCGGACTTCTAGATATTTAACCAATAAAGCACGAATTTCGCTGGTAAGAAGAATAGGGGGGAAGGCTTCAAAAAGGTGAGAAGCACGGCGTATGGCTGTTTTTAGTGTAATAAGTCTAAGGTTTCGCTCTCTTTTCTTGTTTTCAATATCTTGAACGGCAAATCCAATTCCTGCCATAACGGCGACACCGAGAAGAATTAAAAGTCCAATATAGGTCGGGCTCATAAATGTAGGTCCTGACTGCCAGTGAAAAGCGATTTCTCAAAAGTCTTAATAGTTAGGAGATTGTATAACGCTCTATCTATATAAGTAAGTTTACACTATCAAAAAATGTGTCTGATTTTATAGATAAAAAAATCAAAAAAGTGCTTGTAATCGGGAAAGGGTATATATACTATATGCACCGCTT
This sequence comes from Neptuniibacter sp. QD48_55, assembly GCF_047778115.1. Lineage (GTDB taxonomy): Bacteria > Pseudomonadota > Gammaproteobacteria > Pseudomonadales > Balneatricaceae > Neptuniibacter. The sequence goes on from NZ_CP180555.1 coordinate 1,114,435, forward strand.
TCAGAGCTTATCTGGAACTACAGCGTCCCATTCGTCTAGTGGTCTAGGACACCGCCCTTTCACGGCGGTAACAGGGGTTCGAACCCCCTATGGGACGCCATTTTCTTTCTAGCTTCTTAGTTAAAAAGAATATGCGGGAATAGCTCAGTGGTAGAGCACAACCTTGCCAAGGTTGGGGTCGCGAGTTCGAACCTCGTTTCCCGCTCCAAAATGCAGCCAGCTTATTGCTGGTTTTTTTATGCCTGAAATTCCCCTTCTCTTGATTGTTTATTCCCTCTGTTAAGTTTTCTGTTTAGCTGTTTAGCTGTTTAGCTGTTTAGCTGTTTAGGCTTTCAATTAAATTGTTCTTGTTGTTTGCTTTATTGTTTTGGACGCGAATTGAACAGTTGTAGTTATATTTGGATTTTCTAATGCAGTGGCTCTATCAATAACACCTTTCTAACCAATAGGTTAGGGCTGTTTTTGTACGATTTTTGAGCGTTGTTTTAATTATTTTTTCAATAATAAAAAAACTGCAATTTTTTCTTAAAATTAGGGTTGACCCACCAGAATCAGTTCTTTAATATACGCGCCTCCTCACAAGGGAACGCCCTTTGAGGAACAGCAGCGTCCCATTCGTCTAGTGGTCTAGGACACCGCCCTTTCACGGCGGTAACAGGGGTTCGAACCCCCTATGGGACGCCATTTTCTTTCTGATTTTTTAATCAAAAAGAATAAGCGGGAATAGCTCAGTGGTAGAGCACAACCTTGCCAAGGTTGGGGTCGCGAGTTCGAACCTCGTTTCCCGCTCCAACTCTTCGGAGTTTACAATTTGTTGCGTCCCATTCGTCTAGTGGTCTAGGACACCGCCCTTTCACGGCGGTAACAGGGGTTCGAACCCCCTATGGGACGCCATTTCTCTTGATGATTTTCAATCAGAGAGATTATGCGGGAATAGCTCAGTGGTAGAGCACAACCTTGCCAAGGTTGGGGTCGCGAGTTCGAACCTCGTTTCCCGCTCCAACTCTTCGGAGTTTACAATTTGTTGCGTCCCATTCGTCTAGTGGTCTAGGACACCGCCCTTTCACGGCGGTAACAGGGGTTCGAACCCCCTATGGGACGCCATTCCTCCTTTATGCTTATTTTTTCCTCAGTTACTGGGCAGTGAGTGTGTGTTTAGTCTAAACTAAGCGAATATTCGGCCAAACAAGGTACTTATGCCGTTTGGGTATAATGCTAGGCTGTTTCACATAGGATGTGGTTGGCTTCATTGTATGATCAGAATTCTGGTTTTATTACTGCTGTTGTTGCTGCCTAAGACAGCTTTGTCGGAGGTGATAGTCAATTCAGAGGTATCTCTGGAAAGTCTGTCTAAGCAATATTTGCTTTCAATCTTCTCAATGCGTACACGAACTTGGCCTGATGGTATGCCTGTGCGTGTATTTATTCTTCCGCCTTACCAAGATAAACATCAGCTTTTTGTTAAGCAGTCTTTGGGTATATTCCCTTATCAGCTTTCGAATATTTGGGATCGATCCGTTTTTTCTGGTGCAGGGCAGTCACCGATTACGGTTAATTCCGAAGCTGAAATGCTTCAACGAGTGTCCCAAACCAAAGGGGCAATAGGCTATGTGATGACATCGATCCAAGGAGGGCTGAATGTTAAAGTCATTACAATTAAATAGGTTGCTGTTGATTATAATGGCCTCTTTATCTTTATCAGTGCAAGGAGCACCTGATATAGAATTCAATGGGTTTATCACCCAAGGGTATACCCATACCAGTGACAATAGCTTTTATGGGAATAGTGAGTCAGGAAGCTGGGATTTTCGTGAAATTGCTGGAAATGCGTCTTGGCGTTTAAGCGATCGCTTGTTACTAACAGGGCAGTTAATGTCTCGTAGAGCAGGTGACGTCGATAACGGAGATCTAACGGTCGATTATGGCTTGCTCGATTACCGAATCTATGAAGGTGAACGAGGTTCTTTTGGAATAGGTGTCGGTCGAATTAAAAACCCATTTGGTTTTTACAATAAAACCCGAGATGTTGCCTTTACTCGTCCATCTGCCGTTTTGCCGCAATCTTTGTATTTTGATAAAGCGCGAAACTTAGAATTGTCTTCGGATGGTTTTAGATTATACGGTCGCTACCTGTTTGATCATGGCACTTTAGAGTCTGAACTCGTTATGGGTGAGCCGCGCAAAGATCTAAACGTGGAATATGCTTACCTGAATAATGACTGGGATGGTTCCTTTAGTGACAGTACAGGGCATTTATGGCGAACCGAATACAGCTTAAGTGACTATAGCTTTGTTGTTGCAGCGACCATTGGTGGCTTTAAATTAGATTTTGACGGTCCGGATATGCCAGATCTGCTCTCGGGAGCTCCAGGGGATGGCCGTGTCGAGATTGATGTAACTGCATTATCTATGCAGTACAACTGGCAAAAATGGAGTCTGACAGGTGAATATTTCCAACAGGAGATCACTTGGGGGAGCTTGGGCGGTGCTTATGCATTAATTCCAGAAAATACGACGGAGTCCTTTTATCTGCAGCTTGATCACCGTTTAAGTTCGGATGTAACGCTATTTTTACGTCGTGACATGCTTTATTTAGATAAAGATGACCGTGATGGTAAAAGAACAGCTGCACTACTAGGGAAACCAGCACATACTCAATTTGCCTTTGATTGGACATTAGGTGTGGGTTGGAAGCCAAGTAAACATTGGTTATTGCGCGCTGAGTGGCATCATGTCGAAGGTACTGGTTGGTTAGCGGCTCAAGAAAACCCGGATGATCGGGAGAAGGTTGAGGATTGGGATATGCTTACTCTACAGGCGACCTATAGGTTTTAATCTCTATGTCGATTGAGAGCTCAACTGAAAGGTCTTTTTTAAGTCTGCGCTGGAAGGTTTTTCTTAACCTTGTTTTGGTGCTGGCTGTCTTGCACTTAGCGTATAGCTATTACTCATATGTGCAACTGACCAAAAAGACCACTCAAGAACAGTTTGAGGCGTCAGAGCGCGATCTTTTTGTATTGGAGGGCTTGGTCTCTTCGTCTTATGATCGTCTCCTAGAGATGGGACAGATGATCCCTATCGTTGTCGATTCTAGCGGTGCTTCTGCTGGTGCCTATATTGAATCTATTGAGCGCTATTTCCCTGGACTATTGATGAATGGGGCTATGGATGCTGTTTATCTATATGATCAATATGGCCAAGCACTCCATAAGCAGGGAATTACGGTTAAGTTGCCTTTCTCTGTGATCTCTCAAGTTTTGTCTAAAGAAACACCATACAATTACTTTTATTGTGTCAAAGAATGTTTGCGCTACGTCGCTATGCCTGTGCGTCTCGAAAATGACAATGTGGGCGTTATGGTGGTTGGGCGAGAAATGCGTGATGTCATCCTGGATTTTAAAAAACAAAGCGGCAGGGATATTGGTTTGGCTGTGCAGCCAAAAAACCAAGTAAAAGCGGCTCGTTTATGGAAGTTGGACCTCAAATATCTTACTGAAAAGTCTGACAATGTAATTTTGCTCAATAAGTTGGTAAGTGAAAAGAGTATTCCGCCAAAGGGTGGTGTATTTGAAGTTGAACATGGTGAGAAAAGGTATCAGATCATTCTTCAACCGCCTCTTGGTGCTGAGCCGGGTGCTGCATACTGGATCTTAATTGACGATCATACTCAAAATTATCAAGAAGCTCAGGCAGAGCTTTTTCAGCAGTTATTGGTCTCTGGCCTAGGTTTATTCTTGGCGGCATTATTTCAGTTGGCAATGATTCGTTCGCCGCTGAATATGATTACCGAGATATCCGTACTCTTACCTTTATTGGCTGGCAGTGCATTTGCTGAAATGAGGCAGCGCCTTGGTGCTATGCAGCGTAAAGCTATCTATGAAGATGAATTAGACCTTTTAAAAGATAGTACATTGGAATTGGCCAATCAGTTGGAGCGGCTTGAGACATCATTACTCGAAAGGGCGCAAAACCTTACTGAGCGCTCAGTTCAGTTGGAGGCAGAAAGGGATTTTGTTACTAGTCTGCTTGATACAGCCGAAACGATAATTCTAACTTTGGATAATAGTGGCAATATCGTCACCCTAAATAGATTTGGGCAGGAAGTGCTTGGGCTTTCAGCATCAGAAGCGAGACTGATGCATTTTCTAGATCTAAATCATGACCCGAAACAACATGATCAGCATCAGTTGTTGTTGGATAGTTTGATCACCCGTAAAGAATCTAAAGTTCAAATTGAATCTTCAATCAGGTCGAATACTGGTCAGATGCTGCAAATATCTTGGTTGCACTCTGTTCTGAATATTCCAGGTGCTGATGCGCAGATACTCTCTATAGGTTTGGATTTCACAGAACGTCTCCATGCTGAAAAGCGTCTTATTTGGATGGCAAACCACGATCCATTGACGGCGCTCCCTAATCGTTTGTACTTCAACGAAAAAGTAGAACACGCTATTCGGCATTGTGAAGCTGATGACACTATAGTTGCTGTGCTTTTCTGCGATTTAGATTCTTTTAAAGATGTTAATGATTCGCTGGGTCATCCTGTTGGGGACGAGTTGTTACAGCAAACCGCTGAACGTATTCAAACAGTGATCGCTAATGATGGTATTTTGGCGCGCCTCGGTGGTGATGAATTTACTATTCTGCTGGAAGGGCGAAATTCTGTTCGTGAAGTCGAACTGGTTGCTCAACACATTCTTAGAGCGTTTCGACAGTCTTTCTTTATCGATGGTTATGAAATTTTTAGTACGGTCAGTATTGGTATTTCACTTTTCCCTGAGCATGGGCGGGATGTGATTAGTCTGATTCAGCATGCTGATGTGGCAATGTTTGATGCTAAAGAAAGCGGTAAAAATCAATTACGTTTTTACCATGATGAGCAGGGCAGTCAGCGTTATGAGCGTTTCTCGTTGGTGAATGATCTTCGCCGTGCGCTTGAGAAGGAAGAGTTTAGAATATTCTATCAACCGCAAATTGATGCGCGTGATGGCAGTGTAATGGGGGTTGAAGCCCTGTTGCGTTGGCAGCATGAAGAGGCGGGTATGATCTCTCCAGCTAAATTTATCCCGCTTGCTGAAGAGCAGGGGCTTATCGTCCCTATTGGTGAGTGGGTATTAGGAGAAGCGTGTCGAAATGGTAAAGAGTGGCACGATCAAGGAATGGATATCCGTATCGGTGTGAATATTGCCGGTCAGCAAATAATGCATGAGAGCCTACTTCCTTCGGTAAGGCGCGTTATGCGTGAAACACAAATCTCACCTGACCTGCTGGATTTAGAAGTAACCGAGAACTTCTTGCTTAGACAGCCAGAGATTACTATCCCTAAACTACATAAATTCCGTGAGATGGGGCTTTCTCTGTCTATGGATGATTTTGGTACAGGCTTTTCATCCCTAAGTTATCTGAAGAAACTACCGCTGAATACCTTAAAGATAGATCAAAGCTTTGTGCGTGATATTGGCTCTGACCCTGAAGGCGAAGCCATTGTTAAGGCGATTATTGTATTGGCCCAAAGTTTGGGTTTGGAGGCTTTGGCTGAAGGTGTTGAGACCAGTGAGCAATTATCTTATTTGCGACAACATGGTTGTCATCTAATCCAGGGTTACTATTTTAGTCGGCCTTTGCCTGCTGAAGAGCTGCCTGATTTTGTTATGAATCAGGCAGTTGAGATCTCATTCGAATAGGCATTACATGGCTGATTGAAACTAATTAGTTTTGGCCAAATAAACCCGCACGCTTATTGATGTAATCAAACTCTTGATCATTTTCTTCGGCTTCAAAGCGCATTTCATCAAGCTGTTGGAATTTCTGGATCTCATCATCCGTCATATTGTGAAGATTATTACCGCCAAAGAACCAAAGAAGGTCACGAGCAATAAGGTGCGCTAGCTCTGGATAACGACGGAAAGCTTTATCGATGAAATCAGCACCTTGCTCGTAAACGCCGGTTTCTTGCGATTCGAAATTCTCAATCAGCTGCTGAAATTCCTCGATAAAATCCAAATCATCTTGAGTTGGTGTTTCTGATTTAAATGGATCTCGATTAATAAAGTTATTGTAAGCAATTTTTAAGAAATTCAGGTGATGAATTTGGTAAGATGTCATTTTGCTCTCCAGATAATGGACAGGGTTATTTTATAAGCTCAGGCTCATTGCAGCCAGCCTTACACCTGACTTAATCCTGTATTTGCACAGTTTGCTGAAATCTTACGAAGAGAGATTCAATTCGCTTAGGTTTTAAGTCGATTTGGATAATTACCTGCTTATATTTTTGGAAAGATAAATGACGTTAGCGCTCTCTATAAAAAACCTGCGTAAAGTCTATGGAAATGGCTTTGAGGCATTAAAGGATATCTCCTTTGATGTTCAACAAGGGGATTTCTTCGCCTTACTCGGCCCTAATGGTGCTGGTAAATCGACTACCTTGGGTATTGTCTCTTCCTTGGTGAATAAAACCTCCGGCAGCGTATCGATCTTCGGGGTGGATTTAGATAAGGACTTAACTCAAGCCAAAAAATATCTGGGTGTTGTGCCGCAAGAATTTAATTTCAACATGTTTGAAAACGTGCGGGATATTTTAATTACTCAGGCGGGATATTACGGTATTAACCGTAAAGCAGCTGGAGAGAGAGCAGATTATTACCTAAAACAACTAGGTTTATGGGATAAGCGTAACGGTGCTGCTCGCATGCTATCCGGTGGTATGAAGCGTCGTTTAATGATTGCACGAGCATTGATGCATGATCCAAAGCTTTTGATTCTGGATGAGCCAACAGCTGGTGTAGATATCGAATTAAGACGCTCCATGTGGGAGTTCCTACAAGAGATCAATGCGGCGGGAACCACAATCATTCTGACGACACACTACTTAGAAGAAGCGGAAAGTCTTTGTCGCAATATTGCGATTATCGATCAGGGCAATATCGTTAAAAACACCAGTATGCGAGCTCTGTTACAGCAGCTGAATACTGAAACTTTCCTACTTGATCTCGATTCGAACTTAGAAGCTGCACCATTGGTCTCGGGTTATCCAATCAGATTGCAAGGTGACCATCTGTTAGAAGTGGATGTAGAAAAGCATCAGGGCTTGAATACGCTCTTTGTTGAGCTGGAAAAGCAGGGTGTGAATGTGAGTAGTATGCGTAACAAATCCAATCGATTGGAAGAGTTGTTTGTTGCGTTGGTAGATAAAAGTTTGGATTAGGATTAGGCATGAATACCCAAGATTTATTGGTAGCTTTCTGGACCATTGTTCGACGCGAAATTAAGCGTTTTATGCGGATCTGGGCTCAGACGCTGCTACCGCCTGCCATCACTATGACACTGTATTTCATCATCTTCGGTAATCTGATTGGTAGCCGGATCGGTGAGATGGGGGGCTTTGACTATATGGAATATATAGTGCCAGGCCTGATTATGATGTCAGTAATTACTAACTCCTATAGCAACGTAGTGTCATCGTTCTATAGCACTAAATTCCAAAAAAACATTGAGGAGCTACTAGTTTCGCCTGTTCCTAACTGGGTGATTTTGAGTGGTTTTGTTCTAGGTGGAGTGGCGCGCGGGTTGGGCGTTGGTTTAATTGTCACAATATTGTCTCTATTCTTTACCGATCTTCAGGTTCAGAACCTTCTAGTGACTATTGCGATTGTATTCCTAACTTCAGTGCTGTTTGCTTTAGGCGGTTTTATCAATGCTGTTTTTGCGAACTCGTTTGATGATATCAGCATCATTCCGACCTTCGTGTTAACCCCTTTAACCTATTTGGGTGGGGTGTTTTATTCGATACAGTTACTGCCGGAGTTTTGGCAAGGGGTTTCTCAGTTAAATCCGATTCTGTATATGGTGAATACCTTTAGATACGGTATTCTAGGTGTAAGTGATATAAATGTAGGGTTTGCTTTCGGCATGATTATTCTGTTTATCGCCGGTCTATTTTCATATGCCCTATATCTGCTACAAAACGGTAAAGGTATCCGTAGTTAAATGAAAGAACATGATGTAATTGCCTGCTCGCCATTAGGGCAAGGTACCGAATACGTTAACAGCTATGATCCAAATCTGTTGTATCCAATTGCACGCGACGTCAATTGGAAGCAGCAAGGTGTAGAACGTAAAGATCTTCCATTTGTAGGTGTTGATATTTGGAACGCCTATGAGATGTCTTGGTTGAATCAGCGTGGTAAACCCGAGGTGCGTTTAGCTGAGTTTAAGGTCTTCGCTGATTCTGAAAATATTATCGAGTCCAAGTCGTTTAAGCTGTATTTGAACTCATTCAATCTCAGTAAATTTTCCTCTGAAAGCGAAGTAAAAGAGCGCTTAATCGAAGATCTTTCAGCAGCCGCTGGTGGACGCGTAGAGGTTCGCATATACCATCCTGATCAAGCACCAGAATTTGGGCAATTCACGGGTTTCTGTATCGATAATCATGATGTTGAGATTACCCAATACACACCTGCGCCTGAGCTATTAACAACCGGCGAAGATGATATTGAAGAGGTGCTTTATAGCCATCTTCTCAAATCAAACTGCCCTGTAACGGGACAGCCTGATTGGGCAACGCTTGGTATTAGTTATTGCGGTAAAGAGATCGATAGAGAAGGGCTGTTGAAATACATTATCTCTTACCGCGAACACGGCGACTTCCATGAGCAATGTGTAGAAAATATTTTTATGCACATCTGGGAGCGCTGTAAGCCACAGAGCCTGAATGTTTATGCACGTTATGTTCGCCGTGGTGGTTTAGATATTAATCCATTCAGAAGTAGTGATTCTGAAGATATTGATAATCTGCGTTTGAGCCGCCAGTAGAGGGTAATATGGAAGCTTTAGAATTATTACATAATCGTGTTTCTTGCCCGGTTTTGAATGAGCCAGGCCCAACCGAAGAACAGTTAAAGAATATTTACGAAGCGGCTTTACGTGCGCCCGATCATGGAGCGCTGCGTCCATGGCGCTTTTTGTCTGTGCAAGGCGAAGCGAGAGCAAAGCTTGGTGAGCTTTTTCTCCGCGGTGCTTTAGCCAACGATGCTGAACTGCCTGATGCAAAACAAGATAAAATTCGTGCGATGCCTCTTCGAGCGCCATGCATGTTAGTTGTGATTGCTGCAGTCAAAGATAGTCCTAAAATTCCTGTGTTAGAGCAGGAGGTTTCAGCAGGCTGTGCCGCTCAGAATATGATTTTAGCTGCTTATGCTCAGGGGCTAGGGGCTATGTGGCGAACAGGTGATATGGCTTATAACTCAGTTGTACGTGAAGGCTTAGGTTTAACTGAGCAGGAAACGATTATTGGTTATATCTATCTAGGAACACCAAAGAAATTACGTAAGGCTCCTGTGCATGATCAGCAGGAGTATGTCGTTGAATGGACTGGCGTATAGGTAGCACCCTTTGAGTGAAGCAAACAGTACTACTGAGTTTCTTACTTGGCTTAAATCACAAATCCCATTGGTTAATCATATGGGAGTAAAGCCTTTAGATTGGGATGGCAAGTGCTTGCGAATGTCTGCAGCGCTTGCGCCTAATGTAAACGATAAGGGCACAGGCTTTGGCGGATCTCTAGCAACTTTATCTACACTCTGTGGTTGGAGTGCTGTGACTTTGTATCTTCGCGCTCAGGGCAGAAACGATGATGTGGTTATCAGAGAGAGTAAGCTCGAGTATTTCCTACCGGTAACCTCTGATTTTACCGCAGAATGCCAACTACCTAATGTCGAAGCATTAGCTGTTTTTGATCAAAAAATGCAGGCTAAGGGCCGTGCTCGGATGGATTTAGTGATCGAAATTAAACAGAAAGACCAAGTCGCTATGCGTCTCAGTGGCAGTTATGTTGCTATGGAAAAGCAGTCGTAGACGCCTTACATCTTATATCCTCTCTAATATATCCTTGACCCTATAGTTAGCTTTAGGGTTTATGCTTAAGGAAATTTCATCACGTAATTTCTCAATCTATTAACCATACGACAGGTTTCATCATGATTTATCGGTTGTCTTTGCAAGGTGTTAAATGTGCAGGCTGTGTTAGGTCATTGGAAAAAGGCTTACAGCAAGCAGATGTAATTGAGGACTTTGCGGTTAATTTTGCTGATCGAAGCTTAAGTGTTTCCTCAAAATCTAGTGTTGAGCAGGTTATCGCTGCAGTCGAAAGTGCTGGATATGGTGCAGAAGAAATTACTGATGAAACTGATTTCGAACAGATTGAAGCGCGAGAAAACAGACAGTATCAGATAACGCTTAAGCGCAGTGTTATTGGTTTGGCTTTTGGGGCTCTGTTAATGCTTCAAGGCTGGCTTGGCATGATGCCTGATATCACAACAACGTCAGGGTTATGGATAGGAGCTGTGACAGGTGTTGCTGCGCTGCTTTTGATGTTTTTCTGTGCGGGTCATATCTATCAAGGAGCTTATAAATCGGCTTTTCTGGGCCGATTTAATATGGACAGCTTAATCGCTTTAGGGACAGGGGCTGCGTGGATCTACTCTACCGGTCTATTGCTCGTTTCTGTAGTCGGTATCGAGCTGCCTATGGAAGCGCGCCACCTTTATTACGAAGCTTCTGTGATGATTCTTGGTTTTATTCTACTCGGGCAGGCATTGGAGGCGCGAGCACGAAAGAAAACCGGTGATGCTGTTCGAAGCCTTATGAATCTTCGTCCTGCTACAGCGCTTCGTGTGCGTGATGGTGAGGAAAAAGAAGTACCCGTTGAACTCCTTGCTTTGGGTGACGTGATCCGCGTACGGCCTGGAGAACGGGTTCCAATTGATGGTCAGGTGTTATCTGGTAGCAGTTACGTAGATGAATCTATGTTAACCGGCGAGTCAATGCCGGTGAATAAAGAGGTAAGTGATTCTGTAGTGGGTGGCACGTTGAATGGATCAGGTAGTTTGCTTATTAAAGTGGAGCAGATTGGTTCTCAAACCGTCCTTGCACAGATCATCGAAGCAGTACGAGAAGCCCAAAATTGCAAGCCTGAACTTGGTAAATTAGCAGATAAAATTGCCTCTGTTTTTGTTCCCGTCGTCATGGCTTTGGCGCTTATTACGGCCTTAATTTGGTGGTGGTTTGGCCCAGAGCCTCAGTTGACCTACGCCATAATTACTATGATGAATGTGCTGATAATTGCTTGTCCGTGCGCTTTAGGATTGGCGACACCTATGTCAGTTATGGTGGCTGTCGGTAAAGCCGCGCAAAACGGTATTTTGATTCGTAATGCTGATGCTCTGCAATTAGCCGAAAAAATCTCAGTCGTTGTGTTAGATAAAACTGGTACGGTGACCCGAGGTGAGCCGGAGGTTACAGATCAGATGTTTCTGCGTGGTGATAAGGCCTTAGTTAGAGCAACTGTGGCAGCTATTGAGGCTCATTCAGAACACCCGTTGGCTGCTGCATTGGTGAAGCAATTTGCAAATGCAGAACTTTCTATAGACGTTACGAATTTTCAGAATGTATCTGGGCAAGGGGTCATTGCCGACACCGGTTCTGGCAGATGGTATCTGGGAAACTACGCATGGATGGATGAAAACCAAGTCGATTGTAGCGAAGTAGCAGAAGTGGTTTCTAAATGGAGTGACGAATCTAAATCCCTTGTCTTTGTCGCTCAAAATGACCAGTTGGTTGCATTGTTTGGTGTTGCAGACCCGATTAAAGACGATTCTGAACAGGCAATTAGTGCGCTTAAAGCTTCAGGTTTAAACGTTGTGTTACTTTCTGGGGATAACAGTAAAACAGCGAATGCTGTGGCAAAGTCAGTGGGGATTGATCAAGTCTTCGCGGATGTAAGACCTGATGAAAAGCAGGCCGTTATTCAAAGTTTGCAGGAGCAAGGTGAAGTCGTGGCGATGGTCGGTGATGGCGTTAATGATGCGCCGGCACTAGCACAGGCTGATCTTGGATATGCGATTGGCTCTGGCTCTGATATTGCGATAGCGAGTTCTGACGTGACTTTGATTTCAGGCTCTTTAAAAGGCGTAGAAAAGGCCATTAACTTATCTAAACAAACGGTTCGAAATATTCGTCAGAACTTGTTTGGAGCATTTATTTACAACGGCTTAGCTATCCCCGTTGCGGCAGGAATCTTGTTCCCTGTGGCAGGTATTTTGCTGAATCCGGCCATAGCAGGTGCTGCTATGGCCATGTCTTCAGTGACAGTTGTAAGTAATGCTAACCGTCTTCGTTTAGTTCGCCTTTGATTCGGAACCTAAACGTTCAATCTTCTCGATGATCACTGCTTGTTGTGGGACATTGCGGTGACCGCCTTTTGGCGCTGTTGGACTGCGGCTGATACGAACCACTAGATCAAGGCCGTCAGTAACTTTGCCAAATACCGCGTAGCCCGGGCGTCTGCCGCGTGCATCAAGGTTATAGTTATTCACTGCATTGATAAAAAACTGTGATGTAGCACTGTCAGGGAAATTGGTACGTGCCATTGAAATTGTTCCCTGTAAATTGCTTAAGCCATTTGCTGATTCATTTTTAATTGGATCACGCACTTCTTTTCGCTCGAGATCTTGAGTGAAACCACCACCTTGAATCATAAAGCCTGCAATAGTTCGGTGAAAAATAGTGCCTTCATAGAATCCGTTATCCACATAATCTAGGAAGTTCTTAACCGTGATCGGTGCTTTTTCCGGATAAAGTTCTAATTTGATGTCACCCAAATTGGTTTTCATAACAACCTGTGGGTTAGCTTGATCGGCTAAAGCTACGTTTATAAGAGAAAACGTAAGTGTGAAAATAGCGAGAAATTTTTTAAACATAGTCTTATCAACAATTAGATTTATTTGTTGGCATATTACCTAATTATCAAACCCGCCGTCACCTCAGTTATTTCCCACTCATTTCGGGTGATTTACCTATTGGTTATCTTTTAAGCAATTGTCTGATATCAAAAGAGTTTTGCTATCTTTGAGATTCGTTCTATAGTAGTAGAGTATGTAACTCCTAAGTACTGTTGAGCCGTTTCTATGATTTGAATACTGCGCTCTATTGGAGGCGCTTATGAGCTTTACGATTGAAAAGCTAGATCACATTGTTCTAAACACCCTCAATGAGGAAGCGTGTTTAGACTTCTATGTCCGTGTGCTTGGCTGTGAACTGATTCGTAAGGTAGAAAGCCCTCTGTTATATCAACTTAGAGCTGGAGACTCTCTAATTGATATTAAGCCGGTTAAAGAACGGAGCGAGCACTCAAATCTAGATCATTTTTGTTTGAGGATTAAACCATTTGAACCCGAAGTGTTATTTCCTTTTCTGGGGAGGGAGGGAGTGCCTTATGGAAGGGTTGAGAAGAGAAATGGTGCAACAGGCTTTGGTAGTTCAGTTTACATCGAAGATCCAGATGGAAACTGTATAGAACTAAAAGCCGCATAGACTGTGTTAAGAAAACCAAATTAGACAACACTGCTTTGCGTAACAATAACTATAAATGCGGTCTGAAATACGGACATTCTAAGGTGCATACCTATATGCCCTAAGCCGCAAGACAAGAGTTGGAGTGGGTTAACTCATGGGCAATATGGCGTTAAAACATAAAATGCTTTTATTAACACTAATACCGTTGATTGCGGTATTAGCTGTCGTCATGGTCGTTGTAAATTTTCAACTAAGAGCGCTCGGTGAGCATGAAATTGAGGAGCTACGCTCTGAATTAATGGCGAGCAAGCAAGAGTCATTAAAGAGCTATGTTGATCTAGCAACATCATCAATTAAGCATATTTATGAGGGGACAGGTAAAGAGGATCTGTACGCGCAAGAGCAAGCATTGAATATCTTGACCGAGCTGACGTATGGCGAGAAAGGTGACGGTTATATTTTTGCCTACAAGTATGATGGCACCAATTTAGCTACTCGTCCGAAGCCACAGTTGCGGGGTAAAAACCTGATGGGGCTTAAAGATAAAAATGGCGTACTGATCATTGAAGAGCTAATTAAAGCCGCTAAAAAAGGTGGCGGTTATCTAACTTACGTTTGGACTAAACCATCTAAAAATGCTGATGTGGATAAGTTGAGTTATGCCATTGGTCTAGATAATTGGGAATGGATGGTAGGTACCGGTTTCTATATAGATGATATTGAAGATCAGGTTGCTGCGGCAACGGAAAAACTAGAAGCTGAGATCACAAATACCATGCTGTTTATTTTAATGATCGGTGGCGGCTTTGTGATTGTCTTCGGCTTAGTCTCAGTAATGATGGCAAATAGTATTGCCAATCCATTGGCGGCTGCAGCGGCTGCTCTGAAAGATATAGGCGAAGGGGAAGGTGACCTTAGTAAGCGTTTAGATACTAGTGCTAAAGGTGAAGTGGGTGAGTTAGCGCATGGATTTAACTCTTTCGCAGCTAAAATTCAGTCACTCATTGTTGAAGTTAAATCTTCAATCGAAGAACTTTCAAGAGCAACGGCTCGAATGACTGGCGTAGTTGATGATACTAGGCAAGAGGTTAATGATCAGCGCCAAGAAACCGAGCAGGTGGCTGCTGCAATTCACCAAATGGCTGCCGCTGTGCAAGAGGTCTCTACAAACGCAACCAATGCCTCGCACTCTGCGCAAACTGCAGATGATTCCGCGCAGGGTGGTCAGATCGTTGTTAATGAAACCATCAACTCAATTCAGTCATTACAAAGCGGCGTGAATAATGCGGCTGATGTTATCGGTCAGTTAGATCGTGATTCTGAGCACATTGGTACGGTTATTAATGTCATCAAAGAGATTGCAGACCAAACCAATTTACTCGCTTTAAATGCCGCGATTGAAGCTGCAAGGGCGGGTGAACAAGGCCGTGGTTTCTCTGTTGTGGCGGATGAAGTAAGAACGCTAGCCAACAGAACACAGCAGAGCACAGATGAAATTCAATCGATGATTGAAAAGCTTCAATCAGGTGCCCGTCAAGCTGTTCAAGAGATGGAGCGTAGCCGTGAACAAACAGATCGCACAGTTGAAAAAGCGAGTCATACTGGGGATCAGTTAAACACAATAACTACGTCAGTTAGTGATATCAGTGGCATGAGTACTCAGATAGCGACTGCCGCAGAACAGCAAACAGCTGTGGCAGATGAGCTAAGCAGAAGTATTCAGCACATTGCTGATATCTCTGAGAAAGCGAGTGGTAATGCCGATAGGCTATCTGCGACCACTGCGGAAATGTCGCAGCTCGAACAGCGCTTAACAACTTTGGTAAACCAGTTTAAAACGTAAAAGAAACTAGGTTTTTAAAGCGGGCATTTATGTCCGCTTTTTTTATGCCAATTTTCTTGGAGAGAATAGATAATAGCGGACTAAATTACTGAGTATTTGGCTAATAACGATCTGGGTCAGCAAAGGGATCGGTTTTTAAGGAAATAAAGGAAGTATGGCAAAGCCTAATAAGAAAGGGCCAACAACTACGGTAGATGTGTATTGCGCTAAATGTAAGGCGTTGTTGTTCAAGTATCGTAAAGGAGGAAAAGGAGCCTTAGTAAAGTGTTTCAAAGAGCGTATCAATGAAGACCATACCAAGACTCCTTGCGAATGTCCGGGATGTCAGATGGTGTTTGCGCGTGAAGCATTAATTCGTGGCGCTCCCGCTTTCAAGTTGATCGGAGGAAAAGTGTTTGCCAAGTAATACTCTATCCTTGATTACTGCCTTGTTTGCTAAATTAGGAGCAAGGCAGAGGATATCCCCTTTAACTTGATAGGTAGTGCTTTCTGGGGGGAGTATGTTTCCGCCACCGTACTGTTTTAACGCTTGCTTTTCAGAAGTGCGCGAAAAGATCTGATGCTGATATGCTCCGCCTCGGCACAGTTCTCTTGCCGCATGATGCCACATTGTTTCGACATCTTTCTGACTGCTCTTTTTGTCCCCAAAGTATTCTACGCTGTATTCATCGCTATTGATCGGTGTAAAGCTGAAGCCGTTTTTACCGTCAAATGCATGATAGCTGCTATCACAACCGCTAAGCAGCAGCCCTCCTAATAACAAGCTTGATAGTTTTAAGTGGCGTTGCATTGTTTGTACTCCTTTATCTGTAGTGTTTAAGGTCTGTTTGTATACTTGAAAATATGTACAGATATTGATTTCTGATCATGGAGTAATGTTAAATTAGGCGGTAAATGGTATACAGATTTAGAAAATTATTATTTAGGCGTTACAGATTTGTAAAATTATTTCTGTGATGCTAATTTTTATTTTATCTGTACTGTAATATTTCACTGTAATGGTCATTTTTTATGAAACTGTATGAACAGCTCCAAGAAGCTTTGATTAAGCGTATAGAGCAAGGGTATTACCCTGTAGGGAGCAAGCTGCCTTCTATAAGATCGTTAAGCAAAGAGAGAGAAGTCAGTATTTCGACAGTTCAAGAAGCTTATCTTCGCCTAGAAGAGAATGGGTTTGTTGAAGTCAGGCCTAAATCTGGGTACTACGTAAAGTCCAGAGGAGAGGCGCCGGAATTACCAGAAGTGAGCCGACCGGCACAGCGTCCCCTAGAAGTGTCACATTGGGAGCAGGTTTATCATCTTCTAAATAGTGCCAAAGGACATGGACACATTGCTTTAGGGACTGCGAGCCCCGAAATTAATACTCCGACATTAAAGCCCTTACTGAAAGCGCTAACCAATTCAGCGGGATTACAGTCAGAACAATTTCTCAATTACAGTGAGATTCAGGGGAGCGAGAAGCTACGTAAGCAGATAGCGCGACTAGCTTCAGATTCGGGATGTAAGCTTCATCCCGATGACATCATTATTACCAGCGGTTGTCAGGAAGCTCTAGTTTGCAGTTTGAGAGCAACTACAAAACCAGGTGATGTTGTAGCAACAGATTCACCCAGTTTCTATGGTTCGACTCAGGCGATTAAAGCGCTGGGATTAAAAGCGATGGAGATTCCTACGCACCCTGAAACGGGTATCAGTTTAGAAGCATTAGAATTGGCATTAGAGCAATGGCCTATCGCGGCTATTCAGGTTACCCCAACCTGCAACAATCCACTTGGATATACTATGCCTGAAAGCCGTAAGAAAGAGCTGCTGAGACTGGCGCAGCAGTATGATATTCCGATCATCGAAGATGATATTTACGGCGATCTTTTCTATAAATCACCTCGTCCGAGAACGATTAAATCCTTTGATGAAGAAGGTCGTGTTCTGCTTTGTTCCTCTTTTTCTAAAACCATTGCTTATGGTTTGCGATTAGGTTGGGTCGCGCCTGGTCAATGCACAGAAAGGGTACTGCATAAGAAGTTTGTTTCGACTGTGAGTAACCCTCCAGTTCAGCAGGAAGCAGTTGCTGAGTTTATTGCTAAGGGATATTACGAGCGCCACCTTAGAAAGGTGAGAGCTCAATATCACCATAGCCGGGATATGATGATCGACCTTGTCAGACGTTACTTCCCAGAAGGCACTCGTATGAGTTACCCCGAAGGCGGTTATCTGCTTTGGGTGGAATTTCCTGTAGCAGTCGATTCAATAAAACTAAATAAAAGGCTAGAGGCAAAACAAGTGAGCATTGCGCCTGGGGTTATCTTCTCTGCGTCAGGTAAGTATCGTAATTTTGTTCGATTAAGCTTTTCCAAAAAGTTGACTGAAAAAACAGAAGAAGCGTTAAAAGCGATTGGCGAGGAGGCTAAAAAGCTGATAGCAGAAGCGTAATCAATTACGCGTATGGTTAACCAAAAAGCTTATATGGAAAGCCTGTAAATGGCCGACAATATGAGTCTGAATGAAGTTGCTGAGCGGAGAGTACAACATGGAAATGCAGTGGCAAAAGTTACTCACAACCAAGCGTTACGGCCATGCAGAAGTAACTGAAGATGAGTTTGGGAGAAGCCATTTTCATAAAGATCAGGATCGGATAATTTTCTCCAGTGCTTTCAGACGGTTAGGGCGAAAAACACAAGTTCATCCGATGTCCTTGAATGATCATATCCACACGCGTTTGACCCACTCTATTGAGGTGGGAAGTTTAGGAAGAACCTTAGGTATACGCGTAGGGGAGTTAATTCAGGATCAGCTTCCGGAGTGGGCAACGGCCTACGATATAGGAATGATCGTACAATCGGCCTGCTTAGCACATGATATTGGCAATCCTCCCTTTGGGCATGCGGGCGAGTATGCAATAAGGGATTGGTTTAAACGCCAAGAAAACAGTGCACTGCTGGAAAACCTTTCCGACTCAGAACGCCTAGATCTGATGACCTTTGAAGGTAATGCCCAAGGCTTCCGAGTTGTTACGCGTATTGAAAATCACCTGTTTGATGGCGGTTTGCGTTTAACTTATCCAACCCTTGGCGCGCTTTTAAAATATCCTTGGAGTGCTGATTATGCAGGGGATAAAGGTAAATTCAGCGCCTATCAAACCGAAGTCGAAATACTAAATAAGTTAGGTAAAGAATTAGGTTTAATTGAGAAGTCTAAAGGCTGCTGGTGTCGCCATCCGCTGACTTATTTGATGGAAGCTGCTGATGACATCTGCTATGCCATTCTAGATCTGGAAGATGCTATTGAACTGAATATTTTGACCTTCGATGAGATCAAACCGATCTTGCTCACACTTTGTGGTGATACCTCTTATGAAGCTGAGATCTTTACCTCTCAAGCGTCTGCACGCCGAAAAATTTCGGCATTGAGGGGGATGGCAATGAAGCATATGGTCAGCTCTGCTGTCCAAGCCTATATGGATAATCAACATTTGATTATGCACGGTGAATACACTGGTGAGCTCTTAGCTGATGGCGATCCCGGCGTGCGAGATGGGCTTTATCAAGCTAAAAAATTAGCACGAGAAAAGGTATTCCCAGATACCCGAAAAACTGAGCTGGAGGTTGGTGCGTATACAACCCTGGGGGTATTACTCGAGGCATTTTGCCATGCTGTATATGACAACTATCAATTACAGGGCGAAGGTTTGAGCTATCGTAGCGATCGCATTATCAGTTTGATGGGGATTCACGCTCCATCGCCGAAGCTGCCCCTTTATAAAGCCTATATGCGCGCTTTAGATTTTATTAGTGGCATGACAGATAACTACGCGACCTACCTCGCTCGACAAATTGGCGGCTTAAGTTAGGGGCCAGCAGGAATTTCTCATATAATAAGGTTTTTACATCGAGAAAAGGCTTATCCAGTGGCTTCATTAAAAGATCAATTAGGCAGTTTGGTTTATTCCACAGAAAAAGGGCAGCTTTGTTCTGGCTGTGGTGAAGCTTTATCTGAATGCGTATGTGCAGAGCTGGAGGATAAAAACAGACTGGATAATTTAGATGGCATCGTCCGTATCCGCCGCGAAACCTCAGGCCGAAAGGGTAAAGGTGTAACGACTATTACGGGTATTCCTCTGCCTGAAAAAGAGCTTAAAGCTTTATCTAAAAAGCTTAAAAAAGTTTGCGGTACCGGTGGTGCATTGAAAGATGGGATTGTAGAAATCCAAGGTGATCAGCGAGATAAACTGAAAACGTTGCTGGAAAAAGAAGGTTTTACCGTCAAATTGGCAGGAGGCTAAGGTTGATGGCTAAGAAAAATTGTACGCGTTGTTTAGTCATGCGGTTTGCTTTAGTTTTTATGGCTATTGTTGTTCTGTTTATGCTGAATGGACTTAGCCAATTTTTTAACTAAACACTTATAGGAAGGAGAATCATGGATAGAAAACTTCTGTTAACACCGTTATTAAGCGCTTTATTGATTATGCCGACCTTGGCTGAAGCGCGGATCTATGAATATGTAGATGATAATGGTCGTAAAGTGTTTGTGGATCGACTCTCTAAAATTCCTGCTAAATATCGTGAAAAGGTGGAAACTCGCGAAGAGCAAAAAGACAAGCTGGATCCCCTTGAACTCCAAGCATTCAATCATGGTGCTAATGCTAAGCAGCGTCAATTTGAGCTTGATAAAGCAAGATCAGGTATCAAAGATGCAATGAAAAAGTGGTTCACGCCTTTTGAATTCCATGCGAACCGCATAGTGGTACCAGTAAAAGTTTTCTATGGAGCACGTTCAACCCAGTTGTCTCTGGTTATGGATACAGGGGCTTCCTACACAGTTGTCCATAAGCAAGCTATTAGTTCTTTGAACGCTCAGTTACGCAAGGGTGCTGCAGCAAGGGTTGCTGATGGTAGTGTGGTTGAGACGCAAAAAATACATTTTGATCGCTTTGAGATTGGTCCTTATAAAGCGAAAGGGGTTACCGCTGGTGTATTAGATTATCAGGGCCGGAGCTCAGGAACCGATGGTTTGCTTGGAATGGACTTCTTATATCAAGCGCGCTATGAAATAGATCGGGAAAAGAAACATATAGTTTG
Source organism: Neptuniibacter sp. QD48_55 (assembly GCF_047778115.1). GTDB lineage: Bacteria > Pseudomonadota > Gammaproteobacteria > Pseudomonadales > Balneatricaceae > Neptuniibacter. The sequence goes on from NZ_CP180555.1 coordinate 1,134,703, forward strand.
GGATCCGGAGCGTTATAAAGAGTTACAAGAGCAGCTCGTTGAGATTGACAGGCTGGAGCAGGAATTGAAGGGGGCACTCACTGCTCCAGCAGCCAATAATCCACAGGAATAAAACCTTAGAAATAACGTTCAACAGTCAGTTGAAGGTGGTCATCTTGTTTTAGGCTATAACTCAGGTCTGCTGGGTTATCAGCCGAAAAGAATCGACCATCTAAGCTTAATTTCCAGTTATCACCAAAACGTCTACTCGCTTCAATAATCATACTATTACTGTAGTAGTCCAAATCATGGCCAATACCGGCTAATACTTCGGTGCTTGCTGCATCGTTTAGAGTGAGCCTTGCACCCATGAACAGGTCATTTTGGATAGCAGCGTCAGCTGATTTACCTCGCTCATCCCAGCCATATTCCAGTAAAACGCCAATGTCGGCAGAGCTGTCTTGAATACCGTAAAAGGTATATTCAAAACCACCTTGAGCAGCCCAATAGTTTTCACTTTTAGTGTCGCGATGAATGGTTTCTAACTTCCAAAGCCAACTGTCTAACGTAGCTTGTAAGTCAAAACCAATCTGGTTCATCTGCTCGTAATGGGGAACTAAGATCGTCTGGCCATTCACTGACTGGACTTGTAGTTTAGGATCTCGGTTGGTTCCTCTAAACCAATAAGCACCTAAATCAAAATCACCAAGCGTATGGCTCCAGCGAATTGCTGTATCTATATGTTTATTGCCTGCGCTGGATTCAAAGGTTGCTCTATCAGTATCGACTACTAGACCTCCGCGGAGGCGGCCATCTGTGCCTGCAAAAGTTCGCTCTCGGAACCCAGGTAGAAGGAAGAGGTCGACGATGCCCCAGTCTTTGACTAAGGATAGATTGATCATTTGCTGACCAAGTTTATCTTCACCATCGAAGTCTTCGACACCATCTGTCTGGTTGATCACATCAACGAGATGCTGGAATTCAGTAACGCCCCAAAAGACTTTACGTAGGCCAGTACGAAGTTCCCAGTCGTCAGAGACATGCACCCAGCTTAACTCACGAATATCTCCGTGGGTTCGCTCGGTGTCATTTTCATCTACACGAAGAAAAGGGGTGAAGGTTAAGCTATCAGCACCATCGTTCCACTCCCAATAAAGCTCCGGCTCTAAAGAGAATGATAAATTGGTGTCATAGTCCTGCCCTGAAAATTGAGCACTTTGAGTAAATAGGCGTAAGTCGGCGGTGGCTTTACCCGACAACTCAAAGTAGGTTTCTGCCTGAGCAGGCAGGGCTGTTAAAAGCCCTGCTGCCAGTGCAGTCGTGAACGTCTGCCTAATCATCTTAGCGCGCTCGTTTTAGCGTGTTTTTGTTGAAATCTTTATCAGTTAACCCCGTTTTGAACTGATAAGAACCATAGGTAAGGTCGGTGCTTTTACCTGTTTGGTGGTTCACCATTTTCATTAGATCTGGACGCCAGTGCTTACCTTCATACTCTTTGTATTCATGATAAGTTAGCGTCTTAAGTTCAGAATCTTTACGGTCGTAGAAATCGATTTTCCACGGGCGGTACTCTGCTTGATCTAACCACACTACGCGTCGGGTATAACCAGAGTTCTTATCTACTGGGTATTGTTCTACTACAAAACACGTACCGCCTTCACAAGGCTCATCGCGCAGGTACTTGTATGTGTATTTTTCTACCTCAAAGGAAGATAGATCTTCGTAAGCAAATTCAGAACCCATAAATGGGCCGGACTTGTTACGCGAAGCAATACGTTTTACTCGCTTAAGAGCAGGCAAGTACAGCCACTGATCGTCCGCGCCAATAGGGTGGGAGAAGCTTAAAAACGCTGTACCTTTAACATCTCTAGGCTTGTCGAAAACCGATAGGCTTTTGTCACCATCGTTATCAACTTCTAAAGACTTCATGCGGATCTCACGCACGCTTTCCTGACCCTGTTTATTACGCAGAATCATATTCATCTGCGCTTGCATATCAGTCCAGCCAAGATCGCTTGCTTTAGCTTCTTCTGCAATACGTAGACCTTTTTCTTCAGCGGTTTCAGCAATAGCAACGCCTGAAGTGAGAATCATGCCTGCAATGCATACAGATTTAAGCGGGTTGGTTAACAGAGTCATCTTTATCTCCTTCAGAATTTTTTAGTGCTGCATTGGCTGGTTGTACAGGGCCAGTTTGTGTCGGGTCGTTTTGTGCAGAGTCATCGCTTTCTGCGTCTTCTTGCTCTTCCTTAGCTGTTTTATCTAGCAACATCAAAAGTGGTGGCAAGAATAGGAAGTCCACAATTAACGCGATCAAAATAGTCAGTGCTGTTAGTAGGCCCATGTCGGCGTTCACTTTAAAGGTGGACTGAGCCAACACCATAAAGCCTGCTACCAATACAAAGGTGGTTATCCATAATGCTTTACCTACGCTAGCAAAGGCATAACCTACAGCTTCTTTACTGTTCTTGTTGCGGTCTCTACGTGCATGCAGGTACTTGCTCAAGAAGTGAACCGTATCATCTACCACGATACCAAGTGTCATGCCGGCAACAACAGAAAGTGCTAGACCTACTTGGCCATCAATCAAGTACCAAACACCAAAGCCCATTGCCGCTGGCGCTAAGTTTGGAATCAGACTGATGAAACCGAATTTCACCGAACGTAATGCAAAGCCAAGCAGTACAGATATCAGTACAAGGGCCAAAGATGTACCAATCAACATGCTGTAGATATTACGCTGGCCAATGTGTGCAAACATAAGGCTAGGGCTTGCAATATCCACTTCATAGTTTGATGCATTCTCTGCAAACCAGTTATAGATGCGGCTTTCCAACTCAATCTGCTCGGTACTGGTCATATTATTGAACGTAGCGATGATCCGAGTAGAAGACTTATCCACGTTTAACTGGTTATTTAGATCCAAACCGTAAGGCAGAGACATTTCGTACAGCAATAAGTATTGCGCTGATAGTTCACGTTCATCCGGTAGTTTGTAATACGCAGAATCGTCACTGTGCATGTTTTTGTTTAAGCGTTTAATAATATCGCTCAACGTATTCACGTGATCAGTTTCAGGTTGAGCACGTAGCCATTCTGTTAGATCTCCGACTGTTTTTAGGAACGCAGGGGAGTTAATCCCACTAGCTTCTTTGGTATCGATGGAGATCTCCATTGCCGTCATGCCTGATAGATTATCCTGCATGTAATCTGTTGCCTGACGGAATGGCACGGTTTCATCGAAATACTTTACGAAGTCATCATTCAGTTTGTTTAACGGAACGAGGAAAACGGCCGCAATCATTAAAACTGACATCGCTGGAAGTAGAACTCGACGCTTCGAGATTACAAGGTCTGCCAATTTGTGCATGAAGTCATTTTTGCCTTCTTCCATCGGTTTAACGTGGACAGGCAGTAAACGCAGCATTGCAGGGAATACTGTTACCGAGAAGATAAAGGCAAGCATTACACCTGCAGCGACCATGTTACCCAGATCGCGGAATGGAGGGGAATCTGAGAAGTTCAGGCTTAAAAAGCCGATTGCAGTGGTCAAACTGGTTAAGAAAATTGGCTGGAAGTTAATCCGTAGACTGTCCTGAATCGCTTTCTCTTTTTTAACGCCCTGTCGCATCTCGTAGAACATTGTTGTTAGGATATGCACGCAATCTGCTACAGCTAACGTAAGTACCATAATTGGGGTACTTGCAGATGGTCCTGTTAGGTAAAAGCCTGTCCAGCCAGCTAAACCCATGGTTGCAGCAATGGAGAAGATGATCACGACAACAGTTGCTAAGGTACCGCTAAAATTGCGTAACAGAAGTACCATGCCGATGATGACGACTAAGAACATCAAAGGCACAAGCGTCGCGTTGTCCTCAATAGATGCTTCAGCAAAGCTGTTGTTCATCATTACCATGCCTGAAAGGTGAACTTTCAGATTTGGATTCGCTTCAACAAATTCATCGCGCATTTCACGAACTTTACTGACTACCTGAGGTACTTCAACAACTGGGTCAACGCCGGGTAGTTGTACGGTGATGTTTACAACCGTGACATGAGCCTCTGGAGAGATCAGTTTGTTTACCAATAGCGGTTCATTAACAGCGATCTCTTTAAGCCTTGGCATATCCGCATCAGTCAACGTTTCAGCGTCTAATACCAGATCTTCAACGATCATGTCGTCTTCTTCAGACCATGTATGCTGATAGTTGGTAATCGAATCTACGCGGGTAGAGTAGGGTACCTGCCAAGATTCAGTCGTCAGCTCTTGAATCGCCGCAAGGGTTTTAGGAGTAAACACTTCACCACTTTCAGGTGATATAACAAAAGCAACATTGTCACTTTTGCTGTAAATCTTCTGCATCGCTTCGAATGCTGTCAGTTGAGGATTCTCATCACTGAAAAACACGCGATAGTCGCTTTTGAAGACCAGATTTTTAGCGCCGTAAGTTGCGCCAACGACGAACATTATCGAGAAGAGAACGACCCAAATAGGGTGGTTCAACACGAATCGGAAAAGGCGATCTCTCATTTTCCTGCTCCAAGGGCCCTTGCGGGGTTGATTGCGGTTAAGCAATATTAGTTATTTCTTTTTAATGACGAAACGTCATTAACTAAGGTTTAAAAAACGGTGCAAGCACCGCGTTTTTTAATTCATCGCAGTTTTTAAGAACTGCACATCAACTGCTTTTGCTGAAGCTGTTTAACCTCATCAGCAAAAAGTTCGGTTTTAAAGCGTTGAATGCTCTCATGCCACGGATGGTCTTGGGTAAAAGGCTTCCAATTCAGGCCATCCAGTAAAATATTTGAGTGATTAACTAGCTCTCTTTCTAGTTGCATTTCAGCTCTAACGTTACAGCGATCAAGGGTCTCATGAAGCAAGGCAATGGTACCGAAGCTCATAGACCATAAAGAAAACGCTACTTGAGCAGGGCAAAGGTGTGGTTGTAACGATAAGTCACCACTTGCAAGGCCTGAAGAGATCACCTCCAACATACCCCCCAATAGCTTATTTTCTAGAATAAGGTGCTCTTCTTGACGCTTTTCGGTTGATTTTTCCCGAACTGACGGTGTCTTAGCAGAAAGAACCAACATAAATTCTGTAGGGTTTAGCTGCGAATGGAGCATATAGCCATACCCAACGGCGAGCATCTTCTCGCGACTACTGCCGTCATATTGAAAGGCGCGTTCGAATAGCGCCCCTAGTCGTCTTACACAGCGGTTACATAGACCAGTTAATAGGTCTTCTTTACAGGTAAAATGGTTGTATACCGTGCCTTTAGAGTAAGGCAGCCTTGCTACTACTTTATCTATAGTGAGCCCAGCTACACCTAATTCACTGATGATCTGTATAGCAGCTTGCATAATTTCTTCTTCACGGGCTTCTAAATCGGCTTCGTGAATAACTTTGGGGCTCATATTATTTCTATTACCTATAAATGACGGTCCGTCAAAAATACTGTTTTTTACTCAGCTGAGCAAGTGTGAAATTTGCAACAATCCGTTGCTATTAAGAAACAGTTTTGCAACAACCAATGCCTGCTAATCGCTACTATTAGTGATTTTAATAATCTTTAATATATTAATTGTCTAATTCAGCTATTCATGATGTTTTGTAGGGGCTTTATTTAAGAGGGTTCGAGCGTATTTCTAGCCGAAAGGTCTTCTGAAAGCAGGTGAAATATATTAATAAATCTGCTTTTGTCACGAAGTTGCATTGTTCAGTGTCTAAACTGCTTACTGTCAAAAATGATAGTTCTTATCTTTTTCGGCACCTGTTCCCCGGTATGGAACCAGGGGGAGTTGATTCATAGATGAAGAAACTGTTGTTCAAACAGGAAAGGAGTGCTTGATATGAAAATACCAACCTACGTGCTTGCAGTAAAAAATGAACCTGAAGGTCAACTTCAGCTCGCTCCACAAGGGGTAAAGGCTGCAGACATGCCGGTGTGTTTTTCGCCAGAATACGCATCCCATCTTTTTAATTTCAGTGAATCTCGTGTTCAGTGTAAAGAGGGTGAGAGTGTTTTTCTGTTAAAGGGAGATGTGGATATTTCTGGCATCGCTCAGGAATCTGATTTTCCCGAAGCATTTAAAGCATTACTGAAAAATAATAACGACTTAGAGGATTGGACTGTGCTTCGGCAAAAGTCTGCTCTTTCTTCCGATTCACAAGAATATAAACGCAAAGTGCAAGAAGATCTCGCTCGAACACATATGTTGTTGAAAATAAACAAAACACTTATGTGAAGGGCTGAAAAGATAAGGCCGCGATTAATCGCGGCCTTTTTCTATCTTAATAGTCGCAGGGGATCAAATATCCGCTTCTGCTAACTTAAGATCTACGACCGATTTAAGTAGCTTAAATAGACGAATCGATGCGTCGATCTCTTCTTTACGGTTGGTCAAACTCTCGATATTCAAACCAACAGGAATACCAAGCGGCATCACTGCTTCTAGAATCTGCTCTAAATTGTTACGGCAGATTCGAATAGATTCCTGCAGTGGGCTATGGGCATCCATAATACGGAAGCGAGTAGCTTCTGGTACAGAGATACCTAACCATTCCATAAATTCCAGCGTCTTAGTGCTACCGCATGGTGTGAAGGTCAGAATAACACGCTTTGGTTTAACACCATCTTCGCGGCATTTACGCGCATAACTGCTCAACATATCGATAGTCGCTTGAGCATCGTAAACTGCTTGCGAGATAAAAAACTCACAACCTTGTTCTGTTTTGCTTACCAAACGCTCGTGTTCATTGCGTTTAGAAGCGTGACGCTCGGCAATAGTTACGCCGCCTAACTGAAACTCTGCTGGATGTTCTGCAAGCGCAGCGTAAGCATCATTCAAGCTAAGTTGGATATCGCCATCAGAAGAAGGGCTGCCAACAAGCACAGTGTCACGAACACCGTATTCGTTCCATGCTTCATCTAGCCAAGCAATAAATGCTTCTTTATCACGCTGAGAAACACTCTTGTATGTGATAACCGGCTTATCTGCTTTTTCACGGATTAGCTTAGAGTATGCGCGTGGATCTAGGGTGCGCATAAATGGAAACGGACGAGGTTTGTCGATACGGCTGCTTTCATCCTGAATGTCATAAACAATCAGACCATCAAAATCGACATGCTGTAGACGCTCTAGCAGTTTATCCGCAATACCTTGAGCGGTCTCTTCTGCAGTACCATCTTTCGGAGGTGTAGTACCAAATAGATATACTCCGCGGCGGTCGTCAGCAAATTTTGTTCTTAAATCCTGTTTCATTGTAGTTTTTCAATTTCTTTCTAAGCTTTAATTGCTGGCTATTCTAACAATTAATATTATTCATGTGTTTAAGTTATAAGATGAAAGTTTTTTGGTTAGAGTTGAGCAAATTTAATAGGCTATAGAAAAACGGTGGGAGTAGTGAGTTGAGCCAACCAGGTTTTGATCTATCTGAAGCAAGTAAAGTGATTGAAAAATCAGGCGAGGGCATACCGCCATTAGATAAATGGAACCCTGATTTTTGCGGTGATATCGATATGTGTATCGCCCGTGATGGTAAGTGGTTTTACCAAGGCACAATTATCAGTCGGCCCGCAATGGTGAAACTCTTTTCTAAAGTACTTTGGCTAGAAGAGGGGAAGTACTTTTTAAAAACGCCGGTGGAGAAAGTTGGGATCGAAGTAGAGGATGCCCCCTTTCTGATGACCGAAGTCCAAGTACAAGAGGGCGAAAATGGACCTGAGTACCAATTTGTAAGTACAACTGGGGATAAAGTTGTTATCGGTAAAGAGCATTCGCTTTGGGTTGAAGAGTGTAGCGAAACCTCTGAACCATCCCCTTATGTTGATGTTCGTTTTGGAATGAAAGGTCTACTTCACAGAAATGTTTTTTATGAATTAGTCGAATTAGCGATAGAACGAGAGATCGATAATAAACAGGTACTGGTTATCGAAAGTCAGGGTGTAACTTTCATATTAGGAGAAGTATCCTAAATTTAATTTAGGTAAAGTGAATTTAATCACGCCTAAGTATGAAGTTAAGTGGGGAAGTAATGGCGTCAGAGAATCGTTTTTCAATCTTACTGATAATTAAACAATCAGAAGAATTAGAGTCTCTTTGTAATATGGTGAAACGGCATTTTCCACGTTTCTATATTGCCCACAATGAAGAGGATGCTCTTTCCCTGATCGTAGAGCATAAGATAGATGTTCTATTGATGGGGTTACACACGATTCAGGAAAATGAAATTTGTTATCTCCATCTGATTAGCGCCAAGAAGAACATTGAGAAAATCCTTTTCAAGAAGATTGTCTTTTGTAGTCGTGAAGATCTCAAAGAAGCCTTTTCTATCTGCAATAAGGACGTGTTTGACGACTACTTTATTGTTCGTCCACTATACGACCCATATCATTTGCTACTTCGCTTACGCTTTATCCGTCGTGCCCTGCATGAGCAATCTAGTTCAGAGCATAATGATTTCTCAGTGGAAAGCTTATGCGACTATTTTGACCAGATCATCTCCTGCAATGAAGAGATCTCTGACCTCAATGCTGAAAGTTATGAAAAGCTAATGCATCTGGTTTCTTTCTCTATGGATAGGATGAAGGAGAAAGTAATCGAAGAGGGAGGATTGCATGAAGATCATCATGCCGATATGCGGAGTTTGTTTGATCAGCATAAAGAGCAGCATCTGCGTGAGGTAGAGTTGCAACAAACTTCTGTTAAGCAGAGCCTTCAAGCGAAGGTGGATCGTTCAACTAGCCTCACAAAACAGCAAAAAGAGACTCTGCAAACTAGCGATACCGTTGTGTTTGACGATAGCAACATTTTGCTGCTTGAGGACGAGAGTGAACAACGAGATCAGATTAAAGCAATTCTAGATTCAGGTGGCTATAAGGCACAGGTTTCGGGATGTGCGACTCACTCACTCAAACTGCTTCAGAGTTGGAAGCCGGATATAGTTTTACTGGATTTAACACTTCCCGATATGAGTGCGTTATTTGTGATCGATAAGATCAAAAATGATCCTGAAATGACACACACACGCATTATGGTTTTGGCCAAGCCGGGTGATACCCAAAATGCGCAAGAAGCAATGAAGCAGGGTGTGCATGAAGTGATTTTAAAACCGATCGACCGCGATATGCTGCTTTATAAGATGGGCCATAATCTGCAAGCTCTTAATGCCAAAGGTAAGTAATATTAAATATTGGGGAGGCTCCTGTTTTGTGAGATCCCCTTTGTTCTGAGAGTACAGTAACGATCCCATCTATTCGTTTTATCCTTCCAAAAGATCCCTTTGGGCTTTTAGCGCCTACCTTCCCACCTAATCTCAAATAATCATCTATATTTTATAAGTAACCTATTGAATGCATACAGGGTTGATATGCGAAAAGTTGTATCTTTGATTTTTTGGCTGTTGGTAACACTTGGGACAGCAGGGGCGGCTGCGGCTGAAACCAAAATAATGCTGATCCACAGTTACCATCAAGAGATGAAGTGGGTAGAAGACCTAACAGCAGGAGTAAAACAGGAATTAGGTGATGAATATCAGCTACTCATTCATCACATGGATACCAAACGCTTACCCAAAGGGATGTTTAAATACAGTGCCGCGAGGGCCTTTAGTGAGTTTCAGGAACAGAAGCCCGATTTAGTCATTATCTGTGATGATAATGGCTTTAGTTTACTTGGTGAGCGGATAGCGAAAACAACCCCTGTGGTTTTTTGCGGCATCAACTCGGATATTCGTCGTGATTATCCTTGGGTTCTCAATTCTCAGAATATTACCGGTGTCGTTGAGCGTCCAATGATAAAGCGCTCAATCGTTGAGTTTGCTCGTGCCACACGTATTAACCTGCACCAGGTACTCATTTTATTGGGTGATAGCTTAACAGCTAATGCAATTTATCATTATGACTTAGGCGGTAAATCACATTTTAATATTGCTAAGAATATTCGTGCTGATGTTGTCAGGGTTTCCAATGCAGCTGAATGGAAAGAGCACATTAAACTTAGCAAGAAACAAGGATATGATCTTATTTTGATTGCGGGCTATGCGGCTATGCATGAAGAGAATGGAGAGTACGTTAGCTTTGATGATTTAAGCCGATGGGTTTCGGCAAACGCGCCTGTGATGACCATAACAGCTCATGAACAAGCGATAGGAAAAGGAAGAGTCATGGCCGGGATGGTGGTTAGTGGTATTTTAATGGGCCAAGATGCAGCAAATTTAGCTAAGCAATTACTGGTGTTACCTAAAGATAGCCATCAGATCCCAATTCATTTTCAGAGTCAGGGAAAGATGATTTTAAGTCGTCATGAGTTGAGAAACTGGGGCCTTAAGGTAGATAACATCACATCAAGATCGCTTATTCTTTTACCTTAACTGGAAACTAAAGGGATTTAGTTATTTTGAGGGCATTTTCTCCCAAGCAATTGTTCATGTAATCTAACCGTATTTACTAAATTCCTGCTATCTTATAGTTACATGTCCACGACATACGTACTGCTGTATTGATATATTCTTTCTAGGTGGCTTGGTACAGGGAGTATCTGTTGAGAAAAACGATTGTACGTACCCTATATTTGATCGCCGGATTTATTTGCGTGCTTCTCGGTTTGATCGGGGTTATTTTACCTTTACTGCCAACAACGCCTTTCCTTTTAGTAGCGGCTTTTTGCTTTTCTCGAAGCTCCGAAAGGCTTCATCAGGCGCTGCTGCAAAACAAGCTATTCGGCAAAATAATCCAAGACTGGGAAACGGACGGAGTAATTCCGTTAAAGGCTAAATGGTTAGCAACAGTGATGATGCTTGCTATGGTTAGCTATCCGCTGATTTTTAAAACCTTTCACTACGGCTTAAAATTGATTGTTGTTGCCACGATTATCTTCGCTCTCTGTTACATCTGGACACGCCCATCTGAACCTTTATTCAAAGGCAATGAGGGATAGTATGAGGGATAGTATGAGGGTAATCCAATTCCTCCTTTTCTTCCTATTTAGCAGCCATCTTCTAGCCGTAGAACAGCTATTATTTTCCGACAAAGAGAAGAAATACCTCGCTTCTAAACAACAGATTACGATGTGTATTGATCCCGACTGGTTACCCTTTGAGGCTATAAACGCTCAAGGTAAACATGTGGGGTTGTCTGCTGATTTTATGGCAGAGTATTCGAAGATGATGGGGATTCCTATTCAGCTAGTGCCGACTAAAAGCTGGAGTGAATCTTTGCACAAAGCTAAGGCTAGAGAGTGCGATATCTTATCGATGTTGAACGAAAGCCCAGAGCGTAGTGCTTATCTCAATTTTACTGCGCCTTATGTGACGGCTGCTGTTGCGTTGGTCAGTCGCTCGGATGTTCTTTTTATCGATGGCTTGTCTGCGTTGCAAGGCAAAGTGCTGGCAATGCCGAAAAATTATATTTATGAAGAGCTTATCCGCCGAGATTACCCTCTGATCCAAGTGGTTTATACGCAAACTCAAAAAGAGGCGATTAAGCTTGTTTCTACTGGTAAAGCTTATGCATCCATTGGTACGCAAATCAGTATGCTAAGAGATATTCAGGAAGTGGCAACTTCAAATGTAAAAGTGGCAGGCTTTACTGAATACAAAAGTGTTTTGAGGGTTGGAGTTCGAAAAGATGATGCGCTCTTATTAAGCATCTTTTCTAAAGCGGTGGATAATTTACCTCCACAAAAATCCAACGAGATTTTACAGCGTTGGTATAGCGTGACGGTACAAAACAAAGTCGATCAAACTTTGTTGTGGCAACTGTTGGTGGTCTTTTTCCTAATCTCCATGATCTTTGTTGTTCGATTTAGAAGTATCAGGCAATTTAACAAGATTCTTAAGGAGAAGAATAAACAGCTAGAGCGTATTAGTCAGACAGATCACTTAACTGGCTTATTTAACCGTTTAAAAACTGATGCAGTGATCAAAGCTGAAGTCGCCCGAGCAGAGCGCTATGGTGGTAGTTTCTGCGTTATGCTGTTTGATATTGACCACTTCAAAGCCGTGAATGACAACTGTGGTCACCAGATAGGGGATAAAGTGCTTATAGAGATTAGTAACTTGGTGAGAACTAATATCCGAGAATCAGATATCCTTGGCCGTTGGGGTGGCGAAGAGTTTATGTTAGTGACACCTGAAATGGATATCGGCGGGGCCGAGAAGTTAGCTAATAAGCTTAGATTGTTGGTGCAGGATCATATATTCCCAAATCAAATTGATATCACGGTTAGCTTTGGTGTAGCAGAGTACAAGATGGGAGACAGCCCCGATGCGTTGCTAAACACCGCAGATAAAATGTTATACAAATCTAAAGAAGCTGGTCGAAACAGAGTCACGATTAGCTAAAAAGATCTCAATAATCACCTTTCGCATGGGAGGTGATATTTAGCTTCCTTTCCTCTTACCATCAAAAAATCTATCTTTTTATTGCTTTTCAATGTGAAAGTTTCTCATTAAAAACTAGATAAAATTTTACTAAAAACACCTAAATACCCAGAAAACCAAGGATTTACTGAGGTTTAAGGTGTTTTTAAAACAATGTTCAAAAAATTATGTACAAAATAGATAAAATTTTACTAAAAACGCGCTTTTAATAAGGTTAATTGGCACTAGGATTAAGGTATCCACAGTTACTGAGGCATATAGAGCGACAGTGATTGGTAACAGCAGTAATGATTAATCGAAAAATGTGCAGGTAAACCTTATGAGCACTATCAACAAAGGCTCTTCACAAAAATTTAGAATCGCGATGCTGGACGAACAGGGCAGCTTAGCGGGCTGGAGTCGTGAGATAGAGGGATCTGAATTTAATTGGGCGTTTGTGCGTTTAGATTCTAAACAGAGCTTAATCGACCAGTTAGAACAAAACACATTTGATGCGGTTATCCTGCCTTGCTCTATGCGTGCAGTAGTCGATATAGAATTGATGGCTAAGTTAGCTCGCATTCAGCCTCAGGCTGTTAGAGTGTTTCTAGGCGCTGAGTTTTGGAATGCAGGACATAAAGCAAAAGCTGCTGAAATTGCACATCGAATCTATCCTAACAACGTTTCTATCAAACAAGTTGGAGAGGAGTTGGAATATCAGGTTAAGTTGGTGAAATTGCTGAACCGTTCCTCTTTGCAGGCGTATGTATCTACAGTGGGTTGTTTGCCATCTCCACCCAGTATGTATCGCCAACTGACTGAAGCGGTTAACTCAGATGTTGCTGATCTAACTGAGATTAGTGAGATTATTGAGCAGGACCCATCGGTTGTTGCGCAGATCATGAAACAGGTTAATTCGGCTTTCTTTGGTTTCAATCGCCAGATTTCTGATCTGAGAGAAGCAATCTCTTTACTGGGGGTACGAAACCTTAGAAGTATGGCTTTGAGCAGCCAGTTAAATAAGCAATTTAAGCAGGGAGATGATTGGAATCAGTTCTCCTTTGAGAAAATGGGCCAGCGTTCTTTATTGGTGGCACGTTTAGCTCAAGCGTTATCCAGAAGAGCAGGTGCGAGCAAGGCAGTGCAGGATCAAGCATTCTTGGCTGGCTTGTTACACGATCTAGGTGTCATGATTATGGCTGCTCATGATCCGGCACAGTATAAAAAATTGATTAACTATGCCGTTAAAAAACAAAAGCCAATTTATTTAGTTGAAAAAGCGGCATTTGGATTCTTCCATGGTGAAGTTGCAGCAGCCTTATTGGCACTATGGAATCTACCACCGCAGGTTGTTGAGGCAGTCATGTTACACCATGTCCCTCATCTATCTTCGTCAACAGAATTTAGTCCGTTAACTGCAGTACATGTTGCGGATGCCATGCTTCCATCAGTTGATGTGGCAGGAGAATGTGATCTGGCGAGTAGCTTATCGCTACGCTACCTAGATCAAGTGGGTGTTATGGATGAGGTCCCACAATGGCGCATTGTCGCTAACGAATATCGTGTTCGCATGGTATCCAATTTATAGAGAGGATCTCTTTTCGCTGGAAAGATGCCAGTCCTTACCGGGAACATACGTCGGGGTCTGTGAAAGGTAAGGGTTGGCTTTCTTTTATTTTCGCTGTTTAACTAGTAACTCAATAATCTTGTTACAATTCCTGCTTTCCATCTTCTACTGGCATCGTTGTGGCTAGATCAAACAATTCATCTTCAAAAACGCCTACTCAAAAGACCAAACGAAAATCTAGTTTGCATCCGCGCAATCCGCATGCGGCACCTTATGATATTCCTCGTTTGGTTAAAGCGTTTCCTGAGTTAGCTGAATACACCTATGAAACGCCAAGAGGCGAAACCTCTATTCGCTTTGCAGAGCCTAAAGCGGTAAAGCTACTCAATCAGGCGTTATTAAGCACTGAATATAATATTCAGTTTTGGGATTTTCCTGAAGGTTATCTCTGCCCGCCAATTCCAGGTCGTGCTGATTATCTTCACTATATTGCCGATCTTTTGGCTGAATCGAATGGCGGTAAAGTGCCGGTAGGTGCTCAAGTTCAGGGTCTAGATATAGGTACAGGGGCTAACTGTATCTATCCATTGATTGGCAGTCAGAGTTACGGTTGGAAGTTTGTCGGTAGTGATATTGACCCTGTATCTATTGCTTGCGCGGAACAGATCGTCAAAGCCAATCCGGTTTTGAAAGGGAAGCTTAAGTGTCGACTACAACCATCTTCTCAGCAGGTCTTTCAGCAGATCATTAAACCGTCTGATCGCTTTGCCTTTACTATGTGCAATCCGCCGTTCCATGCATCGCTTCAAGAAGCGACAGCAGGGACTAAACGGAAGATTAGAAATTTGAATCGTGGCAAACAGACATCTTCCGGTAATGATCAAGTACTAAACTTTGCTGGGCAAGGAGCAGAATTGTGGTGCAAAGGCGGGGAAATTGCTTTTGTACGTCAGATGATCAAGGAAAGTGCTGAATTTGCTGAGCAGTCACTTTGGTTTACCTGCTTGATATCCAAAAAAGATAACCTGCCCATGGTTTACCAAGCTTTAAAAAATGTAAAAGCTAAAAAAGTAATCACTATTGAGATGTATCAAGGGCAAAAACTTACTCGTTTTGTGGCTTGGAGTTTCCACTCAAACCAATTACGAAGCGGTTGGTTTAGTCGGGACTAGATCAATATTTTGGTCCATTATTGAGTATCGTTATCATTAATGAGCTATAGTTAGTTTCCAGTATGGAATCCAAATTGGATCGTAATGTTACATAAGGAAAAGTTGATGTTGGTTAAGTGTCTTGTCACAGCTATTGCGCTTAGTATGAGCATTGCGATGCCTGTTAGTGCTGAAAATCACCACCAACAATCCCCTAAGTATAAAGTGCAGACCTTGACCGAGAACATTTCGATGTTGAAAGGAAAGGGCGGCAATATTGGGTTGTTAACGGGCAACCAAGGCTTGTTGATGATCGATGACGATTACCGTTCGATGTCACCAGCATTACAGAAGACCCTGCAAAAGTTTGGCGGTGAAGATAAGCTGACTTACATTATCAACACCCACTGGCATGGCGATCACACAGAGGGTAATCACCATTTTGGTCATCATGCGACGATCATTGCGCATGATAATGTTCGTGAGCGATTGCTTACCTCTCAAGAGGTTAAGCTCTTCAATATGAAAACGGAGCCTTATCCCGAACATGCGCTGCCTTCTATTACCTATCAACAAGCACTGACGCTCTACATTAATGATGAAGAGGTCGAGTTACTTCATCTAGCTGGTGGTCATACCGATGGCGATTCTGTCGTTTTCTTCAAAAAGGCCAATGCCGTCCATATGGGTGATCTTTATTTCAATGGCTTTTTCCCGTTCGTAGATATCCAGAATGGCGGTAATGTTGCCCGCATGGCAGAGAATGTGGGTCAGGTGCTTGAACTCATTGATGACAAAACCATTGTTATCCCAGGTCATGGCCCTGTATCAAATAAAGCTGAATTGAAGACATTTAAAATGATGCTGGAAGGCACGTTGGCTGAAGTAAAAGCGATGCAAGATAAAGGGATGAACTTGGGCCAGATGCAGTTAAAGGGTCTATCCCCTAAATGGCAAAGTTGGACTAATGGTTTTCTGTCAACAAGTGTTTGGATCGGCATTCTTCACAGCAGTCTTGAAAAATAAGCTTATTCATAACGCGCACTTTTTCTATCTCTAAGTTTTTTGCTTTCAAACCTTCGTTTAGGGGGCGGCGCTTTTGATAGTGAACGCTGTCCTGTTTCTATGACTTCTTTAAAATCAATAAGTAATGACGATGCTTAAGGATAGGTTTATCGATTTTAATTGAGGCTTAATTCCAGAATAAACTCGAAAAAACTGAAATTATATCTACGCTTTGATTATGTGCTTAACAGCGATTACTCGCTGAGTCTGTGACATAAGAAGAGTGTGCCGATGTATAAATTGTTGTCGTTTCTGCGTGGTTTTTCGTTAAAAGCTCGCGTGCGTTGGGCGTTTTTTATTGTTCTAAGTATTGGTATTACGCTCTCTGCCTTTCTTTACTGGCACTATACAGAAAAAAATAGACTCCACGGTCAGGTGCAGCATTTAAGTAACAGCCTGCATGCGGTTGATGAGTTTAGATATAACCTTTCTCGGATCGAGTTAATCAGTGCAGAAATGCTGGTGTCCTATCCAATCGATCAGGACCGATACCTCGAAGCTTATACCGCTCTGCAAGAGACCAAACAGATCTTTAACTTATCTATCGCGCCTTCACTCTCGGGTCGAGAAGGCCTATCCGAATTTAATAAGCTGCTGTTTCATCACTTTACGCTATATAGCCAACAGTTAAGACACTTTCAGAGCCTCCTAGAGGAAGATCGCATTTCCGATGCTAAGCAGTTCTATGTGAAAGCACTGGGTGTGCAGGAATATCACAAGCAAGTAGATTCAGTTGCTGCAGAATTCAGAAAGAAGCTCCTAGGTGTTAAAGGAGACCTACTAACTCACGCAGAAGAGCAAGAAAAGCTCTTTAATACCCAAGGAGGCTTGCTCTTAGTTTTCGTCGTAATTGCTAGTTTCTTGATGGTTTCAGCCACACTCAAGGCGATGTTTAGACCGATAGGATTGGTGAAAAGAACCTTAACCGCTTTAGCTAATAAGAAGACGGCCCAACAGGAGATTTCTAAAGCTGGTCAGCCTCAAGAGATTAAAGAGTTGCTTGAGGCGGCTACAGAGCTGCGAGATGAACTGTTACAAGTTGAAAACCAGCGCTGGATCAAAACTAATATTTCGGAGATCAGTGCTGAGCTCCAGCAGATAAGAACGACCAATGAGCTGGCTAAATCGTTTTTGCAAAAGATCGCGCCTTTGATTCATCTAGGCCACGGCGTTTTCTATCTATTTAACGAGCAGGAGAAAGCACTTCAGCTATTAGAGGGATATGCATTTAGAGAGCGCAAATTTCTTAAGCAGACTATTGCTGTTGGTGAGGGGTTGATTGGTCAGTGTGCTTTAGAGATGGCCCCTATTATTTTAACTGACCCACCAGAAGACTATATCAAGATCAGCTCGGGTGTCGGCGAAGCGAAGCCTAAGAATATCTCTGTTTTCCCTGTGATCCACAATAACAAACTGCTTGCGGTGGTTGAGCTCGCTAGCTTTGTTGAATTTGGCCAAACAGAACAAGCCTTTATCGAGGGTTTACTGCCTATATTGGCCATGAATTTAGAGATCATTGAAAGGAGTAATAAAACCCAGCTATTGCTTAATGAGAGCCGTGAGCAAGCTGAAAAAATGGAACGCCAAGCAACATTGCTTGAAGAGCAAACGGCGGAGATGGAAGGGCAGCAGAGAGAGATTAAGTCGGCAGAAAAACGTAGCCGTCTAATTCTTGAATCAGTAAAAGACGGCATCGTGGGATTAAACACCGAGGGGCGAATCACTTTTGCCAATCCAGCTGCTTATGACTATTTAGGGTTTACCGAGGAAGAGTTTTTAGGTCAAAGCTTCCAAACACTGGTTCATTATGCCGATGAAGATGGGAAACCTTATGCTGAGGATTCACATAGCATCTGCCATACGGCTACTGATGGTGTCGCTCGATCTAGTGAAGACGAAGTCTTATGGCATAAACAGGGTCATTCCTTACCGATTGAATACACATCCACGCCAATTTTTAGTGACGATAAAATTATCGGTGCGGTGGTTGTTTACCGTGATATTACGGAAAGAAAACAAGCGCAAGATGCTCTTAATGAGGCAGCTATTGAGCAGAAAGCGATCCTAGAGTCGGCGACAAGGGCGATCGTACTGCTCAAGGACCGTGTGGTTCAGCAAGCGAATAATAAACTCTCAGAGCTGTTTGAACGTCCTATGGAAGACCTTATGGGGCACAGCACCCTGCAATGGTACCCAGATGAGGAAACGTTCAACTATATCGGTGAGTATGCCTACGGCGAACTTGCGAAAGGTAAGGTTCATCAACAAGAAGTGCAGATGGTTAAAGCTGACGGCACCCTGTTTTGGTGTCATTTGAGCGGCAAAGTTCGTGACGCCGATGATATGTCTAAAGGCACCGTTTGGATGCTTGAAGACATAACTGATCGAAAAGAAACCGAAGAGAAAGTGAATGCTTATTTTGAAAACTCCAGCGATGGCCTTCTGGTTCTAAGTCCAAAAGAGGGCTTTATCCATGCGAACAGAAGAGCTGCAGATATCTTTGGGTTTGATGATGTTAATGAACTACTAAAATGCACACCTGAAATGCTATCCCCTGAATATCAACCAGACGGATTACTTTCATCTCAAGAGATAGAGCGGCACATGGAACTCGCTCTGTTTGGAACTGAGCCTCACCAATTTGATTGGGTTCACAAAAACACATCAGGTAAAGAGGTGCCTTGTGAAGTTTCTTTAGTACCTATCAGCTTAAAGAATAAGCCCGCTCTGATTGTCAGCCTTCGTGACATAGCTGAGCGTAAAGCGGCTGAACAGGAGATGCTAAAAGCGAAAGAGCTTGCTGAGGAGGCAACCCAAGCTAAGAGTGATTTCCTCGCTAACATGAGCCATGAAATCAGAACACCGATGAATGCCATCATCGGCATGTCCCATCTTGCCCTGCAAACTGAGTTGAATACTAAACAGAGAAATTACATCGAGAAGGTCAATCGCGCAGGGGAAAACCTACTTGGGATCATCAATGAAATCTTAGACTTTTCTAAAATTGAAGCAGGCAAGATGACACTCGAATCGACCGAGTTCTACCTTGATGATGTGATGGAAAACATCGCCAGCATTCTTGCCATGAAAGCGGAAGAGAAGGGCTTAGAACTGCTGTTTGATAGCCCTGCTAATATCCCTACCGCTTTGATTGGTGATCCACTAAAACTCGGCCAAATACTGACTAACCTTGCCAACAATGCTGTGAAGTTCACTGACGAGGGCGAGATTGTAATCAGCATCCATGTGGAAAAGATGGAGTCCAAGCACGTTACCCTCCATTGTGCGGTTAAAGATACTGGCATAGGCATGACCCTTGAGCAGAAAAGCAAAATGTTCCAGAGCTTCTCTCAAGCCGATACTTCAACCACCCGTAAATATGGCGGTACTGGATTAGGCCTAGTAATTTCCAAAAAGCTAGTCGAGCTGATGGAGGGTGAGATCTGGCTGGAAAGTGAAGTCGGTCAAGGCACTACGTTCCATTTCACGGCGCGTTTAGGCTTACAAAAAGATCCTATGCATCGCCGAATGTTCCATGCAGAAGAGCTTGATGGCGTCAAAGTGCTGGTGGTTGATGATAATGCTGCTGCTCGCGACATTATCGCTAATCTTATTAACAGTTTTGGTATGCAGGCTGACACTGCCAGCGATGGTGATGAAGCAGAGCAGATCATTATTGAACATCAATCCTCTGAAAATCGTTATGACCTCTTATTAATCGATTGGCAAATGCCGCAAAAAGATGGAGTCACCACTCTGTATGAATTAATGAATAATGAGAGCGTTATCTGTCCGCCCGCCATTATGGTGACTGGTTATAGCCGTGAGGATGCTATCGATGAAGCAAGCGAACGCGGGGTGGAGATAGAATCTGTTCTGACCAAACCTGTGACTGCCTCGTTCTTGCTTGAAGCCATAGGCACATCGCTGAACAAAGGCACAGTGGTCGAAAATCACCGCTCTGCTGTGAAAGAAAAAGAACGTGTTGATCTAGCCGGGCTCTCAGTCTTGTTAGTTGAAGATAACGAGATGAATCAAGAGCTGGCTACAGAGCTATTAGAGCAAGCAAAAATCAGCGTAAAGGTTGCTAATAATGGTCAGGAAGCTGTTGATATCTTATCGATGGAAACAAATTTCGACATTGTATTGATGGATTGCCAGATGCCGGTGATGGATGGTTTTCAGGCAACCGAAAGAATACGGCAGATGGAGAAAGTGAAACACCTGCCAATTATTGCCATGACCGCCAATGCCTTAACAAGCGATAAAGAGCGAGTGCTGAATGCGGGCATGAATGATCATATTGGTAAGCCGATCAATATTGATCAGATGTATGCAACCATTGAGCGTTGGGCCTGTGTATCAAAACGTAATTCTCGTGTTATCGAGTCTGCTCCGGTTACCCAAGACTTAGACTTTCCAGTAATACCTCACGTTGATACAGCCAAGGGACTCTCCAGTATGCGGGGAAACCAAGAGCTCTATCTTAAAATGTTAAAAGGGTTTTATGAGCACCACCGAGATTTTGATGCTCAATTCACCGCAGCGATTGAAGATGAAGATCCTACCGCACCGATGCGCTGTGCCCACACTTTGAAAGGCGCTGCTGCAACCATTGGTGCCACAGAGTTGGAAGTTTTAGCAGAAGAGTTAGAAAGCTTATGCGCCGAAGCAAACTTTAAAGTGGCTGACATTCAAGGCGCTGTTAAAGACGTTGCTGAAGAGGCCGCGTTAGTCGTGGAAAATATAGAGGCATCAGGTCTTATAGCTACGGCTAGTTTGGCATCAGGTCAAAACTGTAATGCAGAAAAACTAATTGCATCTATCCCTAAATTACGAAATTACCTTTTAGAGAGTGATAGTGAAGCGCTTGAGGTTATAGAAGCCCTTGAGAGTGAATTAGGTGGCAAGGCTTTAGAGCTACTTGAGCCAGTTGCGAAGGCGATTAACGTGTTTGATTTCGATCTGGCATTAGAACGTCTTTCGGAGATGGAAGAGGCTATCAACAATCTCTAGATATTTAAGTGTTTGGCTGTAGTTAGTCCCAGTTAAGGGTGTAGCTATACTGTTTTAAACGGCCTGCTAGAAAGACATATTTGCATAATCCAACGCTTTATTAAGCAATGATGGAGTACGTAAATGAGCAAGACGCAGTCTCAGTGGGTAGAAAAACCTACTGTTCTTGTTGTTGATGATACGCCAGATAATCTGGCGCTTATGTCTGCGCTTTTAAAAGATCACTACCGTGTTAAAGTGAGTAACTCCGGCGCCAAAGCACTAGATATAGTCAACTCGGCAACCCCGCCTGATCTAATCCTACTCGATATCATGATGCCCGAGATGGATGGCTACGAAGTTTGTAAGCGCCTCAAAGAAACGGAAAACACAGCAGATATTCCCATCATCTTTTTAACAGCTAAAACAGAAAGCCGCGATGAAACCAAAGGACTGGCATTAGGAGCGGTGGATTACCTAACGAAACCCGTTAATCCAGAGATCCTGATGGCAAGGGTGTCTAACCATTTGCAATTGAAAGCACAAAAAGACTTCTTAGCGGATAAAAATGAGTTCTTAGAAAAAGAGGTTCGTCGTCGTACTCAAGAAGTGACAATGGTGCAGGATGTCACCATTCTTATTCTTGCCTCGTTAGCGGAAACACGAGATTCCGATACCGGTAACCATATTCGCCGTACGCAATTTTACATTCGTGCCTTGGCTGAAAAACTCAGATTCTTACCTAAATACAGCGAACTCTTAACCGACGCTTATATCGATGTGCTGTTCAAATCAGCGCCTTTGCATGATATCGGAAAGGTCGGTATTCCAGATCATATTCTTTTAAAGCCAGGGCCATTTGAGGATGACGAGTTCGAAATCATGAAAAGCCATACCACCCTAGGTAAAGAAGCGATCGAACAAGCGGAAGCTCAGTTGGGTGTTGAAGTGGATTTCTTGAAGGTCGCAAAAGAGATCGCTTACTCGCATCAAGAGAAGTGGGATGGTTCAGGCTACCCTGAGGCCTTAAAAGGCGAAGAGATCCCGCTTTCTGCAAGGCTAATGGCGATCGCCGATGTCTATGATGCCCTGATCTCAAAACGTGTTTATAAAAATGCCATGTCCCATGAACAAGCAGTGGCGATCATCGAAGAGGGCAGAGGCAATCATTTTGACCCAGAACTCGTAGATTGCTTTATCGAAATTAAGGACGATCTACTAGCAATAGCACTGCGCTTTGCCGACAGTGATGAAGGCGTTTTAAACGTAAATTAATCAAAGCTCTGTAATGTGATACTAAGATACGCAAGCGCCACCAAATCACTAACGTATCTTAGCTAATACAGTTTTAACGTCTAAAAGTGCTTTGCATGAAACCTTAGATGCTCTTCTATAAAACTGGCGATAAAGTAATAGCTATGGTCGTAGCCATCGTGTAATCGCAGCTCCACAGGGTTATCCCCAGCCGCAGCTAACAGCGCTTCCGGTTTTAACTGTTCATCCAAAAACTGATCTTTCTTACCTTGATCAATCAGTGTCGGCATAAAGTTATTAGCGTGCTTAATCAGCTCACAGCTATCGTATTGTTTCCAAACCTCTACATCATCACCAAGATACGCACCAAATGCCTTCTGACCCCAAGGGCAGTTGATCGGATTGGTAATCGGGCTAAATGCACTCACAGATGAGAAACGCTGCGAATTGCGCAAAGCGATCATCAACGCGCCGTGTCCACCCATGGAATGGCCGGAAATCGCTCGTTGTTCTGTGACAGGGAAGTTCGCTTCAATCAGGGCAGGTAGCTCAGTCACAATGTAATCGTACATCTGATAGTGCTGTTGCCACGGTGCTTGGGTAGCGTTGACATAAAAGCCAGCACCCATGCCTAAGTCATAGCCGGGATCGTCCGCTACGCCTTCACCACGAGGGCTGGTATCGGGTGTGACAATGGCGATACCTAACTCCGCAGCAATACGCTGTGCTCCAGCTTTTTGAATAAAGTTCTCATCGGTGCATGTCAGGCCAGATAGCCAATACAGCACCGGTACTTTCTCTCCAGCCAGTGTTTGCGGCGGAAGAAAAATAGAGAAGCGCATACTGCAGCTTAAACTGGTGGAATCATGCTGATACTGCTTCTGCCAACCACCAAAGCTTTTGAATTGAGCTAAATTTTCAATCTGCATTGAGTTTACTCACATCCACCCTGAATAGGCTTAGGGCGGATTTCGGTTAGGGTTACTTAAGACAATTACTTATCGAAGTGGATGACGCTGCGAATACTTTCGCCTTCGTGCATCAAGTCGAACGCTTTGTTGATGTCCTCTAGTCCCATGGTGTGGGTGATAAAGTCAGACAGCTTAAACTCACCTTGTAAGTAGCGTTCAACGTAGTCAGGAAGCTCAGAGCGGCCTTTAACACCACCAAAGGCAGTACCGCGCCATACGCGTCCAGTCACCAACTGGAATGGACGGGTAGAGATCTCCTGACCTGCACCGGCAACACCGATAATCACCGACTCGCCCCAGCCTTTGTGGCAGCACTCAAGGGCAGAGCGCATCACATCAACATTACCGATACACTCAAACGAGTAATCCACACCGCCGTCGGTTAATTCAACGATGACATCCTGAATCGGCTTGTCGTAGTTTTTAGGGTTAATACATTCGGTTGCGCCTAGCTGTTTAGCTAGATCAAATTTACTTTCGTTGATATCAATGGCGATGATGCGGCTCGCTTTCGCCATGGTTGCACCAATCACAGCAGACAGACCAATGCCGCCCAAGCCAAAGATGGCAACCGTTGCGCCTTCCTCAACCTTGGCGGTATTCATTACCGCACCCATACCGGTTGTCACGCCACAGCCTAATAGGCAAACCTCTTCAAGCGGTGCCGCTTTGTTTACTTTCGCCAGTGAGATCTCAGGTAGTACTGTGTATTCAGAGAAAGTAGAGCAGCCCATATAGTGATAGATCGGCTGACCATCTTTATAAAAACGAGTGGTGCCATCGGGCATTAAGCCTTTACCCTGTGTTTCTCGTATTTTTTGGCAAAGGTTGGTTTTGCCAGATTTGCAAAACTTACACTCGCCGCATTCAGGTGTGTATAGCGGGATCACGTGATCACCCACTTCTACACTGGTCACACCTTCGCCCACGGCTTCAACAATACCGCCACCTTCATGGCCTAAAATGGAAGGGAAGATGCCTTCTGGGTCTTCACCAGAAAGGGTAAAGGCATCGGTATGGCAAACACCTG
Organism: Neptuniibacter sp. QD48_55; assembly: GCF_047778115.1. Lineage (GTDB taxonomy): Bacteria > Pseudomonadota > Gammaproteobacteria > Pseudomonadales > Balneatricaceae > Neptuniibacter. Next base: position 1,159,079 of record NZ_CP180555.1, read on the forward strand.
TCGCCACAATCTTGATAAGCACTTCACCTTTTTGCGGTGGCATTACGTCAACTTCTTCGATGGATAGTGGCTGGTTAGGCCCCCAAGCGATGGCTGCTTTGGATTTAATCATGGCTCTACTCTTTATTTAGGACAGCGTTTTTAATCAATAAGGATCAATGTGCTAAACATTATAGTTTTTTCATAAATCGCTATAATCTAGCTAAATATGAAAATACTTTTACGAGGTTGTAATAATGTTTGGCTGGGAGGGGGTAACCGAATTTGTTGCCGTAGCAGAGACAGAAAGCTTCACAACAGCATCGCAGCGCTTAGGTATCTCTACTGCACAAGTGAGCCGACAGATCAGCGCATTAGAAAAGCGCCTTGCGACAAAACTGTTTTATCGCACAACCCGCAGGGTATCAGTTACAGAAGAGGGTAAGATCTACTATCAACACTGCCGCCAACTGTTAGATGGCCTAGACGAAGCAGAAAGAGCATTAAGCCAGTTACAAAGTCGCCCACAGGGAAAACTAAAACTGACCGCCCCAACCACCTTTGGCGAAACCAAAATTATCCCACTGCTAAACGACTTTATGTTGCAGTACCCAGAACTCGAAGTGGAATGCCACCTAACTAACCAGAAAGTGGCGCTGGTGGAAGAGGGCTACGACTTAGCGATCCGCCTAGGTAAATTGGCAGACTCCAGCATGATTGCAAAAAGGCTCGGTGCCAGACAACAGTTTATCTGCGCCTCAAAAGATTACCTCAACGCCCATGGCCGCCCCGACTCTATCTCTGAGTTAGAACAGCACAACTGCCTAAAAGGCACATTGGATTACTGGCGCTTATTGGATGGAAGCGAAGAGAGGGAAGTACGGATTAAAGGCAGATTCCGCTGCAATAGCGGTTTAGCGCTGTTAGATGCTGCGCTAAAAGGACTGGGGATAGTGCAACTGCCAGATTACTACGTGAAAGAACATATTGAGCAAGGAAGGTTAGTGCCTCTGCTTGAGACCTACCAACCTGAGCCTGAAGGTATCTGGGCTTTGTATCCTCATAACCGCCATCTTTCCCCTAAGGTGCGGATGCTGGTGGAGTATTTATCAAATCAGCTTTAGATATATCCATGTTTGTTATGCGGGTAAATGTAAGATTCGCTTGCATAAATCATTACCAAATACTGAGGGGGTAATAGATCTAAATTTAAACTTTTCCTACAGGGTCAGAATTTAGTTTTAGTACCAGTTCCGTTTGACGATGGGTATCTGTTTTCTCAAATATCGATTTTAAATACCACCGTGCAGTTTCATATGAGACTCCTATGATTCTTGCTGCATTTTTTAGTTCGGTTCCTTCTGCTAACTGTTGAGCGAGTCTGGCTTCACTATTAGTAAGGGAATATGAAGAGGTAAGGTGAGTTAATTTAATTGGAGTTGGTGCTGTACTGTTCTTGATGATCACAATTGCTGCTGCATCATTAAATAGAGGAAGTTCTTGTATTGGTAGAGGGAGAAGGTTAATAAAAAAATTATTTGCATCAGTTAATTTTAAATTAACAGGTAATTCTTTATTACTAACTCTAAGTAATTGAATTTGTTCTAATGATTTACAAAGCTTGTCTCGATCTTCTGCTAGTTTGGCAGTTATTCGGCCATTATGGATAAATAAACTTTTGCACCGATCAAAACTATCTCTAGCGGTTTCATTCATCTCAATTAAGTCTCCCTGTTTCGAGATGATCGCAACACCAAGCCCTATGTTTTTTATCAGTAAGTTACTACAACTAGACTTATATTCGAGCTTTTGAAACATAGAAGACATTTCTAATGCACGGCATATATGACGGCTTAGGGTCTTCTGTAACAGTATTTCTTGATCGCTATATTTGCCCTGTTCGAAGGATCGCATCTGGGTAAAGCAAACCAGATTGTTTTTTTCTGCTATCAATACTCCGCCTGAAGTGTGATCAAAGTTTTGCGGTTTCATCCATTCGTTGTAGAAGGCGGTATTGTGATAGTAGTCGCTATCCTGATTCAACTGATTGAATAGCTGTTCAGAAAAAAAATGTCCAGGTAGAAGGTCTTCAAGTTCAGCAAAGGTTGGGTTTAAGAGAGCATAGTCTTTGTTATAACTTGAAAGTGCTTCCTCGCTCACACCTAAAAATGGTATCTGGGTGGACATTAGGGCGTTGTTGTTACTCACAAATATTCCGGTGGCATTAGAGTTAAAGTACTTATTAAGCAGAAGCAGGGTTTCTTCCCAAGATTCGGGATCAATTGCTGATTGGTAGATGGACTCTATGAGTTCATTAAATTTGAGGTAGTCCATTACAAAGTTCCTTTGTTCCTACCTTTTCTATTGAGTGTTTATTCATTATTTCAATGAAACTATAGACACTATCTGGTTTCTTAGACGTTTTACGTTTTTGCTATTTAGCTGAAAAAAAACTGCTTAAAACACTTGTTTTAATATTCCACTCAATTGGGGGGAGGCTTTTTTCGAATTCCTATCCAATAATTCACTTCACAGTAGCTATAGGAATAGCTTTGGAAAGAAGGGCTTAGAGTTTTTATCTTTTTTAAGTGATTGCTTTTAAGACTTGCTTTCCCTATGAGGTTTTCAGGGAATGAGTGAATGTTAAGTTAGGTGAGGGCATTGTTATTTAAACATGAAAAGTTTATTGCTTTTTTTGTTTTAATATTAAAAAAAATAATATAGCTATATTGAGGGCAAATATTTGTATTTAAAAACAATTAGTTATATGTGGCTTTCGTGAGGTCTGCATTTTTTTGTATTCAACTAGAGTGTAGCATCAATAAAATCAGCATATGCTAATTTGCGATTTGGCTTGAGGCCGAGCCTAGGACATGGATGTGCAGTAGAAGTTCCCTTGGATTTAATACATCCATCCTAAAGATCTGGTTACCCCAGTGCCTCATTAATGACCTAAATATGGATAAAAATTGGGAGTTAATGATGAGTGATCAAGTACTAACAGGGACTGATGATTCAGACCTAATCGAAGGCACAACTTCGGATGATAAGATAAATGGCGGCGATGAAGGCGATGTTCTTCTTGCTGGCGATGGGGACGATAAAGTTAATGCTGGTGATGGCGATGACCTCATAGAAGGTGGTGCTGGCGACGACTATATCAATGGTGGTGATGGTTTTGACATCGCTTACTACGATGGTGAAGTTCAGGTTTACGTTAATGACGATGGCGTATTAGAACTATCCGACGGCAAAGGTAATACCATTATTCTTGATGCCGGAGATGATGGCACTGATATTCTGCGAAATATCGAAGCGATTCAGTTCACTAACTACACCTTCTATCTAGATGGCCGCAACAATGCGGTTCTTGCCGTAGATGATGCAGCTTCTACTGATGAAGATACATCGCTATTAAATATTGATGTTCTGTCAAACGACCTAGATCTAGATGGCGATACTCTTTCTGTAACCGGTTTAGATACTTCCGGCTCTACGGGGCTGTTTACCCTGAATCTTGATGGTTCTATTAACTACGATCCTAATGGTGGATTCGAATATCTGGCTATAGGTGAAAGTGCTACGGATTCCGTTATTTATACCGTAACTGATGGCAACGGCAGTGTTGTGACAGGTACGTTAACCTTAACGGTTGATGGCGTAAATGATGCGCCTGTGGCTGCAGATGATGCTGCAACAACTGATGAGGATACATCTGTTTTTGGCAATGTTTTAACCAATGATTCAGATGTAGATGCGTCAGACACCCTGACAGTTACTCCACAAACAGATGTGGCGGGTGATAACGGTGGTACTTTTACACTGTTGGCTGATGGTTCTTTTACTTTTGATCCTAGTTCTGATTTTCAGACATTGGCTTTAGGTGAAAGCCTGACAAGTAGCATATCGTATGATATCTCCGATGGTAATGGGGGAACATCTACGGCAATTTTGAGTGTGTTGGTTAACGGTGTGAATGACATGCCTGTAGCGATGGATGATTTAGCCACTACCGACGAGGACACAGTTGTATCTGGAAATGTTCTAATCAACGATTCAGATGTAGATGCATCTGACATTCTGACAGTTACGCCTCAAACTGATGTAGCGGGTGATAATGGCGGTACTTTTACATTGTTGGCTGATGGTTCTTTTACCTTTGACCCGAGTGAGGATTTTCAGGCTCTAAATGATGGAGAAAGCTTCACTACAAGCGTTGTTTATGAAGTCGTAGATGGGAATGGTGGGGCAGCTACAGCAACTTTAAGCATTGAAGTTTTAGGTGTAACTGATACGGCCCCAAGTGATGCAACTATAACATTCGATTCTTTAATAGGTTTTGAAGATTATAACAATGGTGTTCCATTTAGTTATGACGAAGCTGGTTTTAGCTTTACCGCCACAGGAAATCATGTAGATGGTACTGGAGTCTTGTCTTGGCACGATGGTGGATATAATGCTGGAGACAACGACATTACGATGACTGCTGGAGGTGAGACATTTGATCTGTTGTCTCTAGATATCATTTATAACAGTGGTTTTTCAATTGTCACAGATAATGGAAGTTGGAGTTCAGGTGGTTTAACAGGAACCGATGTAGAAGTGAATCTGACAGGTATTACTTGGGCTACTTTTGAAACATCTTCAACATCAAGTATTGATAATATCGATGTGAGTTTCGGCCTGCCTGATCATTATGAAGGATCATTGAATGCGGGTGAATCAGGGAGTGGTTTTGTATCAAGTAGTGGTTATTGGTATGACCCAAGTCCAACAACAAGCGATTATTGGCAGGTCAGTGGGGATGCTGGTGACACAATAACGATCACTGTTGAACGTACTGAACTGAATTATGATCCAGCGTTTTGGATTGTAGAGGGAACAATTGAGGACCCATCTACATATTTCTCTGGTGGCTCTAACGCAGGTATTGACTATTCTGATCCAGGCGTTGTGAATTTCTCTGATGATGAAATCTATAGCCCCGGTCCATATGGTGATCCACATGAAACCTTTACTCTAGCTGCTGATGGTGAATATACGGTAATTGTTACTAACTATGCTAGTGGCAGTGACGGAGGTGATGGGCTGTTCTCTTATGATATTTTTGTTGCTTGATTAAAGTAATTTAGGGCCGCTTGAGATATCAGCGGCTCTAGTTACTTAAAAAATAGCAAACCATCTAGTTGGTAATAATGAGTGTGTTTAGGATGAACCATCCAGTGTTAAAAATAATTTTATCAGTACGAAAGGCAATTATTTTCTCTTTGGTTTTGAGTTTTTTTATCAATTTGCTTTTATTGGCATCCCCCCTTTACATGCTTCAGGTATACGATCGCGTTTTGAGTAGTCGTAGTCTGGATACGCTTTTTTTCCTTACAATCATTGTTATCTCAGCAATTTTGTGTCTCTGCCTGCTTGAGGCAATTCGTTCTGCTATAGCAGTTAAAACAGGCCTTTGGATGGATAAAAAAGTTTCAAGCTTGTTATTACCTTCAGTAGTAAAAATAAGTTTACAAACTAAATCTGAATTATCAGGTCAGGGATTGAGAGATATGGGAACAGTGAGGAGTTTCATTACTGGAAACTCGATGTTCTCGTTAATGGATGTTCCTTGGATGCCTTTGTATCTATTAGTGCTCTATTTGTTACATCCCATTTTGGGACTCCTTGCTCTAGGAGGGGCGCTATTTATTTTTATGATTGCCGTAGTTAATGAGTTACTGACCCGAAAATATCAGCAGAACTCGAATGCTTTAGTCGCACGAGCGTATGGTTTTTCAGATTCAGTATCAAGAAATGCAGACGTTGTTGAAGCGATGGGAATGGTCCCTCAAATAGTCTCTTCATGGCAAAAAATGAATGATGAATCTTCTAATAGTCAGCAGCGCGCTCTGGGGTTTACCGGTTGGTTAGGAGCTGTAAGTCGTTTTATTCGTTTGGGGCTGCAAGTCGCGATTCTGGGTATGGGAGCGTTACTTGCTATAAATGGTGAAATTTCTGCTGGGGCTATTATTGCTGCGTCTATTCTTGTGGGCCGAGCATTACAGCCTGTTGAACAATCTATTAATTCATGGCGTTCTGCTACTTCAGCTTGGGACGCCTACATTCGGGTAAAACAACAACTTCTAGCTACCCCTGCTTATGACGATCAAATGGAATTGCCTAACCCTGAAGGCAAACTATCTATTGAGGGACTAAGTTACGCATTTCCAGGTTCTCAACAGGCATATTTGAAAGGAATTAGCTTCAGGGTTGGCCCCGGACAGCTATTGGCAATCATGGGGCCTTCTGGCTCAGGCAAAACAACACTTGTACGACTTTTATTAGGCAATCTGAAACCCAATTCTGGCTTTGCTCGTTTAGATGGTATGGATATGTCCATGTGGCACTCTGATGATAGAGGCAAACATATAGGGTACCTACCTCAGGACGTTGAGCTGTTTGCAGGTACAGTGAAAGAAAATATTGCCAGAATGGCCAATGGCGTTACTGATCAGATAATAAATGCCTCTAAAATGGCAGGGGTGCATGAAATGATCATGCGCCTTCCGCAAGGATATGATACCCAGATCGGCAGTCATGGTATGTCATTGTCTGGCGGGCAGAGACAGCGTATAGGTTTAGCCAGAGCTTTATATGGGGAGCCTAAGTTACTTGTACTGGACGAACCCAATTCCAGCTTGGATCAGCAGGGTGAAGGTGCGCTAATGAAGGCTCTGAAAGCCGTTAAAGAGAAGAATATTACCACTGTAGTGATTTCTCACAGGCCTTCCGTATTGGAACATGCTGATCTTGTATTGCTTATGCAAGAGGGAATGGTTGCCAATTTTGGCCCACGAGATGAAGTATTGAAAGTGCAACCGGCTAGTGTAAGTACACCAAGAAATAATGCTGTTCCTATCGGTAAGTCTGCAAAAACTGCTATTTCATACACGATTCAAAAGTAGGGAGACGGTGATGGATAAAGAGCTTTCTTCATTAATATCGAAATATACAGTGGCAGGTTTTTGCGTTGTTGTTACCTTTTTCGGTTTGTTTTTAGGTTGGTCAATACTTTCTCCATTAGACAGTGCAGCTATTGCAACAGGTGAGGTGGGATCAGAGGGCAAACAAAAAATAGTGCAGCACCTAGAAGGGGGAATTGTAAAAAAGATCTTAGTTAAAGATGGAGATCAGGTTAGAACGGGACAGATACTGGTGAGCCTTGATGATACGCAAGCACAAGCAAGTTTGTCTTTGATTGAGGATAGGTATTGGTCATCTATAGCCTTACAGTCAAGGCTGGTAGCTGAAAGAGATGATTTATCAGAAGTTAAGTATCCAGAAAGCCTGATTAACTCTGGCAACAAAAATATTAAGGCAATCCTTACGGCGCAAACCAATATATTCTCCTCGCGCAGAGCATCACTGGAACAGAAAAAAGGGATTCTTGCGCAACGCATTGCTCAATCTAAGGAAGAGATTAAGGGACTCAAAAACGCTGTTCACTCTCAATATGAGCAACTCTTGTTGGCAAAGGAGGAAATCGATGCTTATGACTATCTAGAGCAAAAAGGGATGTCTATGGGCAAGTCGCGTTTGTTGGCTATAAAAAAGGATGCCGCCAGAGTTAGAGGAGAGCGAAGTAAAAACTTAGCTGCAATCGTTCGCACGGAAAAAGGAATCGGTGAAACTGAGCTAAGAATTAGTACCTTAAATGCAGAACACCTAAATGAAGTGGTTGAGCAGCTTCGAACTGTACAAACAGAGTTATTTGATTTGGAAGATAAGCTTCGTGCTGCAAAGGATGTTTTAGACAGAACCAAGATTAGAGCTCCTATAGCAGGAATCATTGTTGGTTTACAGATTCATACCGAAACAGGCGTGGTTGCTCCAGGGGCTGAAGTGTTAGGTATTGTACCTTCCGGCGAACAATTGGTTGTAGACGCGCGAATTAATCCGAAGGATATCGATGTTGTTCGCCCCGGATTACCTGCACACGTTAGGTTTACCGCTTTTAATAGCAGAAATCATCAGCCAGCACAGGCTAAGGTTATAAAAGTGTCTGCTGATAGATTTACAGATGATCGTACAGGTGAGGCGTTCTACAAAGCGACTGTTATTGTTGATGATGTAAATGAGGCTCTCAATGGGAAATCCTTATATCCAGGGATGCAGGCAGAGGTGATGATCTTGATTGAGTCTCGCACGCCAATGGATTATTTACTTGAGCCGTTTACGCAAAGCTTAAATAGAGCTTTTAGAGAGACGTAATTGTTGTAATTAATTCGATATTCAGTGCATCGAGCTGATCCATTATGTCTATGCACTGACTTACTAGTTAACTAGTATTGAAGTAATGGTGAAGTGAGACAAAAAAAATAGGCCACTAAGTTAGTGGCCTATTTTATTAGATCAGATAAGTAATTCGGAATTACTCAGCGTAATCTTCAACCGGAATACAAGAACAGAACAGGTTACGGTCGCCGTATACGTTATCGATACGGTTTACTGTTGGCCAGATCTTGCTGCCTTTCAGGTGATCAGCAGGGAAGGCTGCTGTTTCAAGTGAGTAAGGACGGTTCCACTCAGAATCGATAATGTCTGCCATAGTGTGTGGCGCATTACGTAGTGGGTTGTTTTCGCCGTCGATCTCGTTTGCTTCAACCTGACGAATCTCTTCGCGGATTGTGCTCATCGCTTCGATAAAGCGATCTAGCTCAGCTTTAGATTCAGATTCCGTTGGCTCGATCATCAATGTGCCTGCAACAGGGAAGGACATTGTTGGCGCATGGAAGCCGAAGTCCATCAGACGCTTAGCTACGTCTTCTTCTGTGATGCCAGACGCTTCTTTAAGTGGACGCATGTCGATGATGCACTCGTGTGCAACACGGCCGTTACGACCAGAGTAAAGAACAGGGAAGTCTTCGCCTAGTTTCTTGGCTAGGTAGTTAGCGTTTAGGATCGCGTTTTCAGTTGCAGCGCGAAGGCCTGTGCCGCCCATCAGTGCGATGTAAACCCAAGAGATCGGAAGGATAGATGCGCTACCCCAAGGTGCAGCAGATACTGCGCCGTTCTCAGCTTTAGGGCCTTCGATCTGTTGTACTGGGTGGTTAGCCACAAACGGTGCCAAGTGTGCTTTAACACCGATAGGGCCCATACCTGGACCGCCGCCACCGTGAGGGATACAGAATGTTTTGTGCAGGTTCATGTGCGATACGTCGGCACCGATCTCTGCTGGCTGGCTGATCGCTACCTGAGCATTCAGGTTAGCGCCGTCCATGTAAACCTGACCACCGTTATCGTGAACGATCTGGCAGATCTCGCGGATATCTTCCTCATATACACCGTGTGTAGATGGGTAGGTGATCATCAAACAAGAAAGGTCATCTTTGTGCTGTTCTGCTTTAGCGCGCAGGTCAGCTACATCTACGTTACCGTTTTCATCACATGCTGTTAGTACCACTTTCATATCAGCCAGTGCTGCTGATGCTGGGTTAGTACCGTGTGCAGATGTTGGGATTAGGCAGATGTTACGGTGCGCTTCACCGTTTGACTGGTGGTAGTTACGGATTGCCAATAGACCCGCGTACTCACCTTGTGCGCCAGAGTTTGGCTGCATGCAGATCGCATCAAAACCAGTGATCGCTTTTAGCTGATCTTCTAGCTCAGTGATTAGCTGTTTGTAACCTTGTGCTTGATCCATTGGTGCGAACGGGTGGATCTGACCAAATTCAGGCCACGTCACTGGGATCATCTCAGCTGTAGCGTTTAGCTTCATAGTACAAGAGCCAAGCGCGATCATGCTGTGAGCAAGGGAGATATCTTTGTTTTCCAGCTTCTTAAGGTAGCGAAGCATCTCTGTTTCGCTGTGGTAGCTGTTGAATACTGGGTGCTGAAGAATCTCTGATTCACGTACTAGTGCTGCATCAAATGATGTTTCACCAGAAGCAGAGATCTCTGCATCGATGCTGTCTAGGTCTAGACCGTGACCTGCACCTAGGATGCAATCCCAAAGGGTGTTGATGATGTCGCGGTTAGTGCACTCATCACAGGTCATACCAAGCTTGTTATCGCTGATTTTACGTAGGTTGATACCAGCGTCTAGTGCAGCTTGGTAAACCTCTTCAGCGTTATCTAGCTGAATGGATAGGGTATCGAACCAGCTGTTGTTTAGTAGCTGAACGCCTTTAGCCTGTAGGCCTTTCGCAAGAATCGTTGTTAGACGGTTGATGCGGCTAGCGATTGTTTTTAGACCTTGTGGGCCGTGGTAAACCGCGTAGAAGCCTGCCATGTTGGCAAGTAGTACCTGAGCAGTACAGATGTTAGAGGTCGCTTTCTCACGACGGATATGCTGCTCACGTGTTTGCATCGCCATACGCAGTGCTTTGTTACCGCGTGTATCAACAGAAACACCAATGATACGGCCAGGAACCGAACGCTTGTAAGCATCACGAGTCGCGAAGAATGCAGCGTGAGGACCACCGTAACCCATTGGTACACCAAAGCGCTGAGCAGAACCGAATACAACGTCTGCACCTAGCTCGCCTGGTGATTTCAGCATGATCAAGCTCATGATGTCTGCAGCTGCACAGAATAGGGCTTTTTTGCTGTGAACTTTTTCGATTAGCTCAGCGTAGTCATTCACATCACCGTAAGTACCTGGGTACTGAACTAGTACACCGAATACTTCGTGTTGATCGATCAACTCGCTTACGTCACCAACGATTACTTCGTAACCTAGAGGTTCAGCACGTGTTTGGATAACGCTGATGCTCTGTGGGTGAACGTTGCTATCGATTAGGAATGTGTTAGCTTTTTTCGCTTTAGACATACGCTTACATAGCGTCATCGCTTCAGCGGCAGCAGTTGCTTCATCCAGTAGGGAAGCGTTGGCAAGGTCTAGGCCTGTTAGGTCTAGTACCATTGTTTGGAAGTTAAGGATCGCTTCCAAACGGCCTTGAGAAACTTCTGGTTGGTATGGCGTGTACGCCGTGTACCAACCTGGATTTTCCAAAACGTTACGTAGGATAACGTTCGGTACGATCGTGTCGGTATAACCCATACCGATCATCGATGTGTTTACTTTGTTCTTTTGCGCAACAGATTTTAGGTACGCTAGTACCTCATCTTCAGAGCGGCTTTCTGGTAGGCCAATCGGTGACTTGAGCATAATAGACTCAGGTACGGTTTGGCTGATCAACTGATCCATATCAGTTACATCAAGCTCGGCAAGCATCGCTTGTTGCTCGGCTGCGGAAGGTCCAATGTGACGCGCTATAAAGGCATCTTTTTGCTCCAGAACGGAAAGCGGAGCCTGATTCTGTGTCGGCATTTTTAACTTACCTGTGATCAGTTGATTATGGTGTGCTCAAAAAGTGGCTAATGATACCCGTTTTTTGCTCATTTTGTGATAGAAAATAAACAAAAGTTTATTTTAGGAAACTGTGTTTTCTTATCGGAGCGTTTCTTTCAGGGGAGTAGAGGAGGCATTTTTTCGGGCGTTGAGCGGATTGCTTATGCGCGCTATCGCGTAATAACGCTCATAAGCAATGTGTTAACAATTTTATTCTGAACAATTTGTCGGAGTTTCTTTATCCCAACGTAATTGTTCTTCAGTGTGTGGAGGTGTGATGAGTTTTAACTTTTTGCTTTCTAACCAATGCTGTACTTCACTGCTGTCGTTTGGATAGTGTCCATCTTTACAGTGACTTAGATTTTGCAAACCAACCCATGTGTTTCGACCACTGTATTTAGCCGCATACAGAGCAATGTCAGATAGTTTTAACATGTTTTTCCAAACGTGGGTGTTTGCTTGGGGGGTATATATATGGATAGAGAAAAAACCGATTGAGCAACTGAGGTTAAATTTCTGTTGGTTTCCAAATTCAAATTTCTCGATACCTTGGCGAATCCTTTCGGCAAGCTTTTTGGCGCTGGTTCCATCTAGTTGATAACAGATCACTGTAAATTCTTCACCTCCACTGCGCACTAGAATGTCTTGGTCACGGCAGAACGATTTTAACTGTGCAGAAAATTGCTGAAGTGTCACGTCCCCAATATCGTGGCCGTAGTTATCATTAACCTGTTTAAAGAAGTCCAAATCTAATGTGAAAAAGGTCCAGTCTGCAGGTGGTTTCTTGTTGGCTTCAGAGCTAAGAAAGGCTGATAGAAAACGCGGATTCTTAAGCGTTGTTAAGGCATCGGTATAACTACTATCTTGAAGCTGGTCTCGTTCCTGTGTCAGTTCACCAAAGTGTTGTGAAAGTTCTTTGGCCATAGCAATAAACGTTGTGGATAGTTGTCCTAACTCATCATTGCTTTCTAAGGCCGTGAAAGGCTGTTTCTCCCCTTTGTATTTGAAACGATCTGCTTGTTGCTGGAGTTGGATAATCGGGTTAATCAGCACTTTTCGCAGGATCATGTAAGTGATCAAGCAGGCGATGCTGCTGAGTATTAACGCTGTGAATAATGAATAGCGCAGAGCACTTATTGCTTGCTGATAAAAAGGGCGAGGCTGATCAATATCTAATTGAATGACTGTATTACTACTGTTCATCAGTTGGATATAGCCTCTAGAATGTGATTGCTTTGGTGAAATAAATTTTACCGATGGCGTAAGCGTACTTTTAGTGGCCATGCTGATAGAAATATCTACTTGTAACTCTTCACTAAGCTCCTGCACTAAGGAGTCATTTAGTAGTTTAGCGAAGATTAGGTAGCCACGAGGAGGGCCTTGTTTTCGGGTGGTCAAAATAGGTTGCCTAGCAAGCAACAATGGCCCGATCTCTGTCTCAAAGATTCCCTGCTTATCGTCCCCGATATATTGCAAAGCTGGGTGATTATTACTCCACTCGCTGCCTTGTAGAAGTTGCAAGCTTTCGGGATCGCCAATGTTGTCATTTGCTAGTTTGTTTAAGATTCTATTTTCTTTATTGATTAGGATAAGTAGGTCTAATCGAAGATCCTCTAGTGTCTCTGGAACTAAGTTGGCGGTTTCAAACGCTTTGTAAGGTTGATCTGAATATTGATAGGTATCATCCCAAGCTGCCCAGTCTGTCGACATGCTGTTTAGGTAATCCAGCTCATTCTTAATACCATTTTGAATGCGTTTTATATCTGTTAAATGATATTGCGTTTCCACATTACGTATTTCAGGAAGGGCAAAGAAGTAGATAGTGAGAGCTACCCCTCCCATAAGAATTGTGAAAAAAAGTACTTCGATAGCGATAAGTTTTTGTGAAAGCTGCATCTTTTTTTCCTTACTTAATGCTTATGTATTGGCATTGAGGAAACATCAACTACTATTGTAGGTAAGACTCTGTTTTTTTTCCTGATGTAGATCAGTAGGTTAGTTTCACTGTAGGGAAGGGGCATGCCAGCAGTAGAAAAGTTAATTAGTCTGCACAAATCGTTATTAGTACTGAGTCATGGGGAAGGGTTTATCGAGCATCCCAGGATCTCTAAGCTAAAGCATATAATTCAATCTTGTGCAGAACAGCTGAATGTTTCTCGTGTAAGCGTCTGGAAATTAGATTCTGATGCGCAGAGGATTGTGTGCGAGGTTTTGTATCTGCATGAAACTGATCAGTATTACCAAGGGGCAGCTCTTTACCAGACTGATTTCCCGAAGTACTTTCGAGCCATCTCAGAAGATCGCTTAATCAATGCCGATAATGCGATTACTGATTCGCGTACCAAAGAGTTTGCCGATTCTTATCTTATCCCCAACGATATCTGTTCTATGTTGGATGCTCCGATCTTCTCCTCAGGAAAGTTACAAGGCGTGATATGCCTTGAACAGGTTGGTGAACAGCGCGTTTGGGATATGCCCGAGATGTCTTATATTGCTTCTCTGGCCGATCATATCTCGATGATTAATGAGCACGAGTTGTGGCTAAGAGATCGAGCGCAGCTAGAATTTCTGGAACAGTACGATCCACTCACGGGCTTAGAAAAGCGTAATCAGTTTCAAAAGCGATTGGACTTTAATCAGCAAGAGAGTAGGGAAAGTGAATATCCGAGTGCGTTGCTTTGGATCGGGCTTGATTCGTTTGCCTCTATTAATGATCAATACGGTCATCTGGTAGCTGACCATTTGTTGGTGGCCTTTGCTCGACGTCTAGAGAAATTAACCCGACGTATTGATTGTCGCTTAGCACGTGTGGGTGGAGATACCTTTGCGGTATGGATTCCTAATCTTGAGGATACAGATCACTTAAACTCGCTTACCCATCAGCTAAAACTCACAAGCCATACACCCTTGAAGATATGTAACGAAGAGTTCGTCAATGTTAGTTGCAGTACCGGAGTGGTGATTTACCCGATAGAAGGAGAGCCTGTTACTAGCCCGATGCGCTGTGCTGAGCTTGCAATGCGACGAGCCAAAGATAGCACGCGTGGTGGCGTACAGTATTTTGCTAAAGACTGGTTGGTACAGTTGCAAAGTAAGCGTACTTTCGAGCATGAATTGGCTGAAGCGATTGAGCTGTCCCTGCTCGTACCTTTTTACCAGCCTATATACTGTGCTAAACAAGAAAGCATTGTGGGTTTAGAGGCGTTAGTCCGTTGGCCTCACCCCGAAAAAGGATATATTTCGCCTGCTGAATTCCTACCAACTGCTAAAAAGCTCGGTCTGATGGAACGCTTGGGCAGTTTGATGTTAAGGAAAGCTTGTGAAGATCTGGTGACATTTGAGCAGCATGGTAAATCGGTCGATTGGGTTTCGGTGAACATTGCCTCTGAGCAGTTACATAACTCGGCGCTTTCCGAAGAGATTGCTTCTTTACTGCAGGAACACGATCTCCCTGCCTGCAAAATCGAGCTGGAAATCGTTGAGGAATTGATTGGTCAAAACTCTGCTTTTGTGCGCTCTCAATTAGAGGCCCTATCTAGTCTGGGTGTACGTATGGCGATTGATGATTTTGGTACTGGTTACTCCTCGTTATCGCGCTTAAAGCATATGCCTGTCACGAAGTTAAAAATCGATAAGTCGTTTGTTGATGGCTTACCGGATGCCGATAACGATCGTTGCATAGCTAACTCTATTGTGGGTTTGGCTAAAGGCCTGCAGATGGAATTGGTCGCTGAAGGGGTGGAGTTACTCGAACAGGCTGACTATCTAAAACAGATGGGCTGTGAATATCTGCAGGGGTATTACTTTGCAAAGCCTATGTCGAAGGATGAGATTTTAAAACTGCTGTAGCTTTGTCTTGGTTAAGGACACTGAATAAAAAGGCTCCTAAGGGAGCCTTTGTTATGAGCTGTTTTTGAAGAGTTTGTTTAAAGACTATAAGAGTAACTTAAGCTCAGTGAGCCAAAGGAATGGCCGTCGGGTTGGCCTTTAAACTCTTTGCTACGATGTACTTTGGCAAACGAGAGTTTCCAGCCTTTATATAGAGCGGCGATACCTACTGCGGCTTCGCCAACTAAAGGTTCTTTATCAACCGAATGACTGCTTCTGAAGGTATTGCCATCAAGGAATATATCTCTTAACACCCAGCGTCCATCCATGGATGCAAAAGCATGAACACCTAAATTATTGTCACGGCTACCACGCTGGTAGCGTCCATCTCCCAAACCTGGGGCGCTATTATCGCCACCACTACGCAGCGCTGATGTGCCAAAGTCTTGGGGTAGATTCCAACCGACACGTACTTCTGCACCTGCATTGAGGTAGGTCGCGACATTACCTAGGCTACCACCGCTATGAAGGATCGTATCGTATTCAAACAGAGGAGAGATCGGACCTTCCAAAAAGCGATATTTATGTTCGTAAACAAGTTGAATGCCGGGCTCATTTTTAAGCTGATTATCCCAGCCATTAAACTTTTTAAACCCACGCAGATCATGAATAAAGTCTTGAGCTTCTTCGCCGAAGGCCCAGGGGCCGATGATCCCAACATTTAATTCCGCAGTGTTCATGTGTCGACTAGTACTGCTATGAAAAGATAGGCCGCCATAGAGCCAAGCAGCGTAGGGGCGATCATTGGGATCGACGCTAAAACGTTCGAGATCTTCGGGGGTATAGATCTGTTGGCCTAGACTCACCACAACATTACGTTGGATTGGTTCGCCATTTGGATTGGGTGGATCAAATCTTGGTAAAAAAGGTGCAACTTTACCTACCCATTCTGGCAGGTTTGGGTCGTCGAGATGGTTGCTGATATTGGGGGAGACCCAAGAGGCTTTAATGCCGTTGGTGTAGTTTTGGTCCGTTTCGGAAAACAGATCATTCTCAAAATAAAGATTGAGCGTCCATGGATTAGACTCATTAGCGTCTTTGGCTAAGGAGGCTATGGTATCAGCTGATGCGTTGCCTGTGCTGAGTAACGTAGCGGTTAACGCTGCAATCAGTTTTGGGCTATGGGCTGACATTTGAACGTCCCTTTCTTTTTTGCGAGTGTTACTTGGATAAAAATTAGCCGAAGAGGCATGCCTCTTCGGCTAAGTCTTGAAAACTACTTCTTACGCCACTTGCCGTTTTGTAGCTGGATAAACTGTCCTGCAGGCGTACGGTCCTGAAGGCGTTGACCCATACGTAGTTCAAACACAGTGCGTTCTACGCCTGCTTTTTTAGAACCTTTGTCATAAGCAGCGCGGCGTTTTTTATTAATGCCATCAACCAGAGATTTTAGATCGCCTGTAGGCTTAGATGTCACTATGCCTAGATAGCCGTTGGTACGCTCACCGATTAGACCTTGAGCTTTAGCATCGTCTTTAGAGATAGCCCAAGCAGGTGTTGCAATGATTGATAGCGCTAGGGCTATCATGCTGAATAGAGTTCGAAACTGTTTCATCATCATACCCCTTTAAAAAATATCGCTGTTTTCTGTGAGCAGTTCATCAATTTCCCTATCAACCTTGACCAGAATCTCGTGCTCAATTTTAACATTGAGGTTAATGGTAATAGGTTCGCTAGGTACCGCGACTTCCACGCGGGGTGAACAACCGCTCACACCAGCCAACGCAATTGCTAACGCAAAAGGTGGGAGTAAATGGGTTAATTTCATGGTTGTTCCTCAAATTTGGTTTCAATTTGCGTTAACGGTAACGCTTCTCGATTGTCTTCGTCAATTTATCTGCAAACTGTAATGTTTTGATTAACTTAGGAATATTCTCTTCCACATTAATCGTGAAATCTACCGGATGGCCATTTTGCCAATCTGGATTTCTACCTTTTAAACGGGTTTCCAATAAGGCCGTACCATCCGCTAAATAGTTAAGCCCTATATCCAGCTCTTCATAATGAAAATTCTGAAGCGCTTCTATCGCCATTTTTAAGCCAACATTCGCCGCAGCATAGGCTTGTACTGCTGGGGTCGGCTCAAACAAAATTTTGCCCCCAGGCGGCAAGCCTTTGATTACACCATCAGTGATGCTAAAAGCGTTATCTTTGTAAGCTAGAGGGAAACTTCCCCCCAATTTACCTTCACCGGATAAGCCTTGCTGCCTTTCCAAAGCCATCACCGCGCCAAGATCTATATTGTCTACCTTAACTTGACTGGTGATATCGGGCTTGCTTGGGTTGAACTCGAAATCTGAGAGGCTAATTAAACCCTCAAAAAGTTCAGCCTGCATACCCTTCAGTTTAAGCAGGTCACCGCTGTTTCGCTGCTGATACTGATAACTTGTTTGCACATTTTTGATTTCAACTCCTGTTGTAACCTGATCCAGCTTAATGCTGCCTGTATCGCGTAATCTACCTGAAGTAGAGAGTCGGGAAGTTGAATCTAAATTAAGCCCTTCGATTAAGGTTTCATCCCAGCTTAGATTTGCAGCTCTGATGCTGTTGTTGAATTGTGCCGAGAACTTGCCGTTGTTTAAGTTGCCACTGCCTTTGTGGAAGAGTGTGCCTTTAAGCACGCTTAGCTCTTTCGGGATAGGGGCGTAGGCTTCTAATGAGCGATCAATCCCTTTGAGGCTGATAGGTTGTACGGACCAATTTAGCTTAGTGTTGCCGTTACTTAAGGTGGTATTTGCACGGCCTTTTAGATCTAGCTTTATAGGAGCGTTGCTGGATACCTGATAGTGATTGCTTAACTGATTTTTATCCCATGTGAATTTAGAGCTCAGGTTCAACTGTGGGAATTTGGTTTTCCCTTGGCTCAGGTTTAGCTGAGGGATAGCAATTGAACCGGAAATATTAGACTTAGCCAGATCAATGGAATCGATACTTAATTTAGAGCGTATAGGTGAAATATTAATCCCCTCTAGCGTAATCACACCGGCTTCAATATCTAAATGTAGAGGTGATACATCTGGTATCAAAGCACCATCTAAAAGCAGTTGACCGATATTGGCTTTGATCGCGAGTGGCTTTTGTAAGGTCGCTTTCAGGTTTTGCATCGGTTCTTTTAAGCTAGGGTGCTTTAGCTCGGGGACTTGTATATTGGTGTCGGAGTTAAGCGTGATTTCAGCTTCTTTAAGGGAGAATTTAAGCGCACCCTCTAATTCGGCAGACGCTTTTTCCAGCGACGGAATTGGGTTAAACGCAGTTATTTTTGCCTTACCGGTTTGATCAATCTGGATACTTTTTAACAGTTCATCTGGCGAGAAACGGGTTTGTAGCGGGAAGTGAATTTTCCCTTGTAGCTCGACTGTGCCTTCTAACTTAGGTATGGGTAGATTGTGCAGTTCGAGTTTTTGTCGCCAGCTCTGTAAACCCGCCAGTTGGATCTCTTGCGCGGATGTTAAGGTCAGTTTGTCATCAAACGAGAGATCACCTGCAATATTAAAGAACGGCTCCTCATCCTCTAACAACCGAAACGTAAATTGATTTTGCTTATTCAGATTCAGGTCGCCCCAACCAAAATCCTTCTCGTCTCTTAAGGCTTTAACGCGGCTATACAGTTTGTCGTCTTCAAACAGTAGTGCGCCGATAAATTGCCAGTCGCTTTGATTGTCTGGGTAATCCAACGCCAGAGTAACTTGTCCAATCCGAATGGCATCAATGGGGATCTGATTAAACCAAACCGAGGGTAGCGCTTGGCTTAGATCGACCACTTCATTATTACTCTCACTGCTTTGTTCGGTGGTGTAAGTGATCTTTATATCTGAGCGCGGCATTGATAGCAGTTTGAGGCGCTGCTCTTGCCAGAGTGTATAAGGGTTAAACTGCAGAGTGATATCGCTGGATTGATAACTGATGATCTGAGTAGGGGTGTGTTTTTCTAATTTTATATTAGTGATATGCAGCTCGTTCCAGCTAGGCGTTTGCATATCCAGTTCAACAGCGGAGAAGTCATTTTGCTCCAACCAATATTGCAGGCTTTTGTGTGCAATAACTGGAGAGAAAAAGTAAGCGGCTAAAGGTAGGGCAATTACAAAAGTGAAAGTTAAAAGGAGGCACGCCCATAGTATTTTATGACCTCTGCGCATACTGCCTCCCTTAAACGTACAACGGTGCTGTTAATCCAGTTCTATATCGTACAAGCGTTCTACGGCATCTTTGAGGTGGAAAATTAGTTCGCCATATTGATCAGTATCGTTCTCAATATCGATATCGCCTAATCGATCGGCTGTTTCTTCTAGAGATTCACCGCGATTATCGATGCCATGATCCGCGAGTAACCAATACATCAGACCGTAAATCTCAGCAACAGTTTCTACTTGGTCTAAATCTTCGATAATGGCATTGCGGACTTGTTGTAGTGCCGCCATTAAAGGTGCTTTCTCATCGGTATCGAGATAAAGCTTTAGCACCGCATCTGCAGATTCGATTGTATAACTTTCCTCAGGTGCAGCTTCGTTGCTGTTTAGAGTAACCTGAGGATCGTTTGAATTAATCGCACTGATTAGGTGTCGCATTAACGTAGTTTCCGTACCACATTCATACCGTCGCGAACGGTTAGGAAAAGGTTTTCTACATTTGGATCTGCTGCGATCTCTTTGTTTAGATCGACTAAGACGTCATCAATGTCAGATTCTGGCTGTAGTACTTTGCCAGACCACAACATGTTATCCAGAATGATCAGGCCGCCTGGGCGCGTCATTTCCAGAACCTTGTGGTAGTAGTTTAGGTAGTTGCGCTTATCAGCATCGATGAAAGTGAAGTCTAGCTCCATATCCAGTGTTTCGATGGTTTCAATCGCTTTACCGAAGATTACTTCGATCTTGTGGCCATGAGGGCTACGATCAAAGAACGTTTTGGCAAAGTCGATTGCGCGAGGATTGGTTTCGCAGCAGATGATCTTGCCATCTTCTGGCATGCCTTCTGCGATGGATAAAGCAGAATAGCCAGTGAACATACCAATCTCTAGTACGTTCTTTGGTTGGTGCAACTGAGCAAGAAGTTTTAGCGTTCTGCCAACTAAACGGCCAGATAGCTTCTGCGGCCAGCCCATGTTTTTGTTGGTTTCATCGATCAGCTCTTGCAGCAATTCAGGCTCAGCTGTAGTGCTTTGAAAGGCATAATCTTCAATTGCTTCGTTAACCAAAAATTCCACTTAAATCTTCTCTAATCTAGGTTCGACGGCGTTAGTTTAACGTTGTCGAGGGTGATAAAAGTCATGACCCAATCTGAAAAAACAGCTTTTACTGGGCGTTATCTAAATATTGCCGCGCATAATACCATTTTCTAGCCTGATTGCGTTACGACTGACTCATCGTTATCAAAGGATGATATGCGGTAAAAAGCGCGAAAGATCCTGTGTGATCGGGTGCTTGTCTTCTCTTAGGGAAATACCGGCGGGTTGATCGTCTATTAGCCAGCTGCCGATCAGCGTATGATTGTCACCAAATTTAGGCAGAGGATGACAAGCCTGAACGATGTATCCCTCTTCACCGTAAGGCCCTTCGGCCTTCGCTATTACTTCGCCTTGATTAACGATGCTGATATTGGCGCCTTCGCGAGAGAAGATCGGCTTGCGTACATAATGCGTAAGTTCTGCAGCACGGGGATCATCTTCAAAATAAGCAGGTAGTAGGTTAGGGTGATTTGGAAAGAGTTCCCACAATAAAGGCAGTAGTGCTTTGTTGGAGACTAAGCTTTTCCAGATCGGCTCTAGAAAGGTGGTACCGCTTTGAGCAATGTATTCGCCGTACTCTTCCCGTTGCATAAACTCCCAAGGGTAGAGTTTGAATAGCCAGTTGATCGGTTTACCTAGCTGATCGACAAAGCGCTGATCTTCATTGATGCCGATATCTTCAACATAGATGAAGTCGTTTAGTAGGCCGGCTTGTTGGGCGCAGTCTTGCAGATATCGTACAGTGCCACGATCTTCGATCGTGTCTTTGCAACTCGCTAGGTGCAGTAAGCGTGAAGGCTGGCGAACTTTGAGTGCTTTGAAACGCTCGATCAGTCGCTCTTGCAGGGAGTTAAATTGATCGGCATTGCGAGACAACTTGCCGCGATCAACCTGTTGCTGAAGCCATACCCATTGCCAGAACCCCGTTTCATAAAGGCTGGTGGGCGTATCCGCATTGTTCTCTAAGAATTTGGCAGGGCTTTTACCGTCATAGCATAGATCGATGCGGCTGTAGAGGCTGTCTTCGTGGGCAAACCAAGAGCGCGCAATTTCATCCCAAAAGGCTTCTGGGATTTGAAAGCGTCGTAGCAGTTCCTCATTACCTACCACATGCTCAACCACTGCCAGACACATCTGATGAATCTCAGCTGTCGGTGCTTCAATATCTTGTTCTATCTGTTCAAGAGAGAACTGATAGTAGGCAGATTCATCCCAATATGGCTCCCCATACATGGTATGAAAATGGAAGCCATATTGTTCAGCAGTTTCACGCCAATCAGGCCGCTCGGCGCAGGTGACTCTTAGCATCTACAGGTTAACCACCGAAAGAGCGACTAGAGATGGTTTTACCAAAACCACCACGACCCATAACACGAGCACTACCTTTACTGCCTTTGAATGCAGAAGAGCTGACCTTAACTTTGTTCTTATGGTAATCGCCAAACATGTCGCCGGATGAGCTTACCCAACGATGAAAAGCAGGAGTACCTCTTCGGGTGCTATAGCCTAAGCCTCTAGGTCGGTCGAAATCGAGATCGAAGTCTTCCTCTGTTCGATGATTCTCGCCCAACATAAAGCCCGTCATTAGCGGGATAAAGTAGGGGGAGTATTCAAAACATTGGTGGTTACCAAAATCGTAAGCACAGTTGCTCTCACTACGATATCGAGGTGCGGTACGTTTCCAATCAGCAAGGGCTTTTTGATAAGCACTTTCACACCTATCGTCATAGCCTGGGTTATCCAGTTCACATGCAGTGACCGATTGGTAGATGTAACCATCTTCAGAATCACAGCCACTCAGTAGCGCAGCACCAGTAGCGACAGCTGATAGACGTAGGCCGTTTTTCAGCCATTTAGCATCATATGCAAAATCACTTTTTTGCAGATGGTTTATTTTTGTACGTTTCATCCTTGATGCCTCCTTAGTAGGTCAAAGAGGCAGCATTAAGAATACCGATTGCGATGGATACCGCGCCCAGCACGATACCGGCAGGTGTTTCTCCATCTTGGATGCGTTGGGTGATTTTCGGCATAAACAAACGTACAACTAGATAAGCGATTAACTGAGCGACCAGTGCGATAGCAGCCCATACAGCAAAATCTACTAAAGATACGGAGTTACTGATGGCGCTAGAAAGGGCAATGGTGAAACCAATGGTTGCACCGGAAAGCGCGCAGGCAGCAGCCATGTTTTTTTCTTTAACCAGTGCCCAGTCATCATAAGGAGTCAGGAAGGTATAGATGACTTTGAAGAGTAGTAGGGCAACCAGTGAAAGGCCGAAATAGATAGCAAAGTTGGTAAGCCCGATAAGTAGAGCGTCCATGCGAGACTCCTAAAAATTATGAAAGTTGGGTAATTGCAGCCCAGTCCAAATCTTTTAAACGGGACTGTGCAATGTAATAAATGGTGCAGCCTGATCTAACGCGTTTATCGAGTGATGGATTCACTTCAGGTTTACCGTCGTTATCTAGATCAACTGCGATCAGGGTCGCGCCATAATTTTCTTTTAATGGCACGTATAGATCACGCACAGACATCTCTGGCAAACCTTCAGGTACGACAACCGAGAACTGGGTCATCCCTGTGGTTGTGTTGAGAAGTTCGTGGTGCAAAATACTGGAGCCCGGGTCCATTGCTGATTTTACTAACATCTCTGTAGATACAGATGGCGTGCACTCTATGGTAGGGCAGTGTTGTTTGAGCAGGTTACTCAAGCTCTCGTCCCTGAAGTAGGTGATGATGTGTGCTTGAGGATTGCGATTGTAGATATTTAAAGCCGCGCTCAGTGTTTGATCATCATGCGCACAATCGATAATGATTGTGGAGGCATCTTCAATATTTGCACGATTTAAGCCTTCATCATCGTTTAGTGAAACGGTACGAACAAATTCGATGTGGCCTGGCATCGGATTTTCCATCTCATCGGCGACGCACAAACAGATCTCTCGATTAAGGTTGTTCTTGGCTTCTGTTTGGAGAAGTTTAAGAAGAGGCAGGGTGCGAACTTCGTTCCAGCCAACTACGACGATATGATTTGAGAGGTTGAGCTCTTTAAGACCCATAACACCTTTTCTCCATTGAAAAGCACTGAATGCAGCAAATTTACCGACGACGAGTGCAAATAGACCAAGACCGAAAGGAATAATGTAGAACGCAACCAATGCTTTGCCTGTTGCTGTTTCGGGAGATAGATCTCCGTAGCCCACAGTCGAAGCCGTTACGATTAACCAGTAGATATAGTCCGAGCCGGTGAGGTTGGATTCACCCGCCCATTCCAAAAGTAACCAGCTACTTAGGCCATATAATAGAAGCAGCGCAAGTACAGCCTGCCATTTCATGTTCTTGAAATGACGGTTGAGCAGTTTGCGTAAGCTTTTGAAAACCTGCATTAAAAATCCGTGTACATGGAATTGAGGCGGGATTTTAATCTCATCTAATAATAGATGCAAAAGGGAGCCATTTCTTAACAGTGGGCCTGAAAAGCCTTACAATAGCCCGCCATGAGCGCCTGAAAAAAGATCTGTCATGGGCGTAGTTATTAAATGATCCACAATGTTCTGGAGTTTAGTGTGCCTAGTATCGATCCTCTTATCATTTTTCTAGTTTCAGGTGTGTTCTCTATGTCTGGTGCGTTAAGCGCTGGTGCTATCAATAAACTACCTGAAGAGGATAAGCCTGAATTCGCGCATAAACGTAACGGTTTGATGACGATCGTTATGGCGGGTAACCTTGCTGCTGTCGCATTGTTATTCTCTATGGCGTACGGTTTCAGCAACCTAGATTGGTGGATTCCACTGCTATGTATGTTTATCACTTTCCCAGTGGTTCATTTAGTTATTCTTCAGCCTATGTTGGGTGAGTTGAAAACGCTGTTTCTGTCATCGATTATTTCTGCGGTTTCCCTAGTCGTTTTATATCTCTATTGGTAATTTTCTATGCCTGAGCTGCTAGCTTCATTTGATCTGAATAGTTTGCTGCTGGGCGTATTGATTACAGGATGCCTGTTCTTCTTTATATACAGGCATCTTACTTCCCAAAAAGAAGACCTCTTACAGCAGGTTGCTGAAAGCGAGACAACAATAATCTCGTTAAAGGCGAAACTCGAAACGGAGTTGGCTGCACAGCAATCTGCCTTTCATGAAGTCTCTATCCAAAAAGCACGTATCGAAGAGCGCTTGCATGCGCTAGAACCAAGACTGCGTGACACACTTACAGAAAAGCATCAACTTGATAAACGCTTAGAGCAAACAAAGTTTGAGTTGGCTGATCGTAATGAAGTGATTGCGGATCTCGAAGCAAGATATGAGGCGACTCAAGAAGCGCATTCTGAAAAGCTTCAAGTGTTAGAACAAGCGCGCCAACAGTTAAAGCAAGAGTTCCAGAATCTCGCTAACCGTATTTTTGAAGAGAAAGCTCAACGATTCACTCAGAGCAATCAAGAGAATATGGGGCACCTACTGACGCCTTTGAAAGAGCAGTTGGGTGAGTTTAAGCGTCGTGTTGAAGATGTTTACGATAAAGAGTCCAAAGATCGTCGTGCCCTCTATGAGCAGATATCTCATCTAAAACAGCTTAACCAGCAGATGAGTGAAGATGCGATCAATCTGACCCAAGCCCTGAAAGGCGAAAACAAAACTCAGGGTAACTGGGGCGAGGTTGTACTAGAACGTGCCTTAGAGGAATCGGGTTTACGCAAAGGCTACGAGTTTGAGCTGCAAGTATCAGCATCAGTTCAAGGTAAACGCTACCAGCCTGATGCGGTGATTCATCTTCCGGATGGTAAAGATGTTATCGTCGACTCAAAGGTTTCCCTTACGGCTTATGAACAATATTGCTCTACAGAAGATAAAGACCTGCGCGAGCGAATGTTGCGTGAGCATTTGATCTCGATGCGTGGTCATATTAAAGGACTGAGCGATAAAGCTTACCAAGGGCTAGAAGGTATTCGCTCTCTCGATTTCGTGCTTTTGTTTATCCCGGTCGAAGGTGCTTTCTTGTTGGCGTTAGAGAAAGAACCTAATCTGTTTAAAGAAGCCTTTGATCGCAACATCATGTTGGTAAGCCCTGCGACATTGATGGTGACGTTAAGAACTATCCACAATATCTGGCGTTACGAGCATCAGAATCAAAATGCTCAAGAGATCGCTCGCAGAGGTGGTGAGCTGTACGACAAATTCGTTGGCTTTATTGACGCTCTGGATGAAGTAGGGCGTAACCTGCAAAGAACGCAAGCCGCTTTTGATACTGCTAATAAGCGACTATCAACGGGGCGTGGTAATTTGGTGAGCCAAGTGACCATGCTGCAAAGCCTTGGTGCAGATGGCAAGAAGAAGCTTAATACTGAGCTTGTTGAGCGCGCTTTAGAATCTGATCAGTAACATTGATAGGAGAGCTATATGATAAGTATTGTTGGATATGGCTCTCTTCTATCTGAAGCCTCCGCGAGGGAAACTATTCCTGGCCTAACTAACTTCAGGATCGTAACTGTTCCGGGTTACAAACGTATCTTCAATAAAGTCGGAGTTGTGTTTATCAGTCGACATAAGGCTGACCCTGACTCTTTACAGTTAGCCTCCTGCTCGACTTTACCTGCATCCGATTGTGAAATTATTTGCAGCCAGTTTGAATGTACTCAAGCAGAGTATGAAGCGCTATTCGAACGCGAACATCGATTTAACTGGGTGGAAGTTGAAACTTTTGCCGATGGTCAAAGCTCGACCGGGCTGATGTGCACGGGCTCAAGTGATCAGCACTACCGCTATAGTAAATGCCGCAGCGAGCAAGAATATCATGAGCGTGTAGGGCAGTTTTATGCGGGTAACCTATGGCGAAACGATATTCTGCCATTCCCTCGTTATCTATCCTTCTGCTTGAAAGCTGCCGCGTCGCAGGGAGAGGCTGTTTTGAATAACTTTCTCGACAGTAGCTACCTTGCAGATGGTGAAACGACCATTCGTACTTACTTAGATAACAGCGGTTCAAATTGGCGTGAAATCGATAGCGCCTATCATTACTAAATAAAGCTCTTTCTGAGCTGTTTACCCCTTTCTTAGTTTTATCCTCTTTGTGCTTTCTAGGGCTCTTTGCTGAGTCCGGTTTTGAACTTGTGTTCTGGGTTTGAATATCCGCCTTATACCATCAAGAAATGATTGCTTTTTTGAGACGAATTCGAGCGCATTGAACAAAATTCATACAGGATTGCGCGCTTATATTGGTTGTTTAATGAGCATTAATTAATGGGGAGATAATCATAAATGGATTTTGATTTGTTTGTAAACAGTCAAAATTAAATTTTGATTTTATATGATTATTCAAAACTTAATTTTGATATTTTTATTAATAATCAATATTGAATATTGATTTATAGCTAATTAATCAAAATTAAATTTTGATTTTTGTTGTTTTTTTAACCTATTGAAACGGTTGATTATATTTAAAACAATCGAGCCTGATGCAGGAGTAAGTGAGCGTAGTTGTTTGAAATTTATAGAAAAAATTTTCTCAACAATTTCCGCAAGGTGCCGATAAGAAAAGATAGTGTTTTTTTATGAATTGATTTTACGGGCAAATAAACTTTCAGAATTTAAAAAAATTCATCGAAAAAAGGTTGGTTTGTTTTTAGTTATAAGTAAAATTAAGGTTGCTTGAAATAATATTGTTGGCACTGAATATATGACTGCTCACTCTAATATGATCGTTGCGCTAGATATTGGGACTTCCAAGGTGGTTTGCCTTGTGGGAGAGATCAATATCGACGGCTCAATCGATATTGTTGGTATTGGTTCACATCCGTCTCGCGGCCTGAAGAAGGGCGTGGTCGTGAATATTGAATCAACAGTGAGTTCTATCCAGCGTGCAGTAGAAGAAGCTGAGTTGATGGCAGGGTGCAAAGTTCACTCTGTAACAGCAGGTATCGCCGGTAGTCATATTAATAGCCTTAACTCTCACGGTATTGTGGCTGTTCGTGACCGTGAAGTAACAGATTACGATCTTGATCGCGTAATAGATGCTGCCCGTGCAGTAGCGATTCCTGCTGATCAGAAGATTCTGCATATCTTGCCGCAAGAATATGAAATCGATAATTCCGAAGGTATTCGTGAACCACTAGGCATGTCGGGCGTACGTTTAGAAGCCAAAGTTCACCTAGTCACAGGTTCGGTGAATGCCGCTCAGAATATCGAGAAGTGTGTACGTCGTTGTGGTTTAGAGGTTGATAACTTAGTGCTGGAGCAAGTTGCATCCAGTTACTCTGTTTTGACTGAAGATGAAAAAGAACTCGGCGTTTGTATGGTCGATATCGGTGGTGGTACTTCTGATATTTCGATCTTTACAGGTGGTGCGATTCGTCATACCGCTGTGATCCCTATTGCGGGTGATCAGGTGACTAATGACATAGCGATGGCTTTACGCACACCTATGCAGCACGCGGAAGAGATAAAGATTAAATATGCTTGTGCTCTAGCGCAGCTAGCAGGACCTGATGAAACCATCATGGTACCTGGGGTCGGTGATCGTCCAGCGCGCACATTGTCGCGTCAGGCGCTTGCTGAAGTTGTTGAGCCGCGTTATGAAGAGCTTTTCAATCTAGTACAAGCAGAGTTGCGTCGCAGCGGTTTTGAAGATCTGGTTGCGGCGGGTATTGTGTTAACTGGCGGTACTTCCAAAATGGAAGGTGCGGTTGAGTTAGCAGAGGAAATTTTCCACATGCCGGTTCGCCTGGCATCACCGCATGGTGTTCGTGGAATGGAAGATATTTTAGGTAACCCAATTTTTGCAACAAGTATCGGGTTACTTCAGTACGCGCATGAAGATCAGGGCGGCGAGCCTGCACAACCTGAGGTTGCAGAGATCGAACTGGTCGAACAAGCAAGCGTGCTAAGCAAGATGAAGACGTGGTTTCAGGGCAATTTCTGATCCCAGTCAAAGGCTAATCGGAATAGAAAATAACTAAGCGCTGTTCAATTATAAAAGCGCATAATCTGGAAGGAGATCGGTATGTTTGAGTTAGCGGATAGCATTCCTCAAAGCGCCGTAATTAAAGTTGTAGGTGTCGGCGGTGGCGGCGGTAACGCTGTTCAGCACATGGTTAGCTCTGCAGTAGATGGTGTTGAGTTCATCTGTGCAAACACAGATGCCCAAGCTTTGGATAACATGCATTCTAAAACAGTTATCCAGATCGGTGGCGAACTAACAAAAGGTCTTGGTGCGGGTGCAAACCCAGAAGTTGGTCGTCAGGCTGCACTTGAAGATCGTGAGCGTTTAGCTGAAATGCTAGATGGTGCGGACATGGTATTTATCACGGCTGGTATGGGCGGTGGTACAGGTACAGGTGCAGCGCCAATCGTAGCTGAAGTTGCGCGCAGCCTAGGTATTTTAACAGTTGCTGTAGTAACTAAGCCGTTTTCATTTGAAGGTCGTAAGCGCCTTAAAATCGCGGACGAAGGTATACAGGAACTGAAAGAGAATGTTGATTCATTGATCATCATTCCTAATGAAAAATTACTTCCAGTACTGGGTAAGAACACCAGTCTGATTAATGCTTTCAATACATGTAACGATGTATTGAAAGGCGCGGTGCAAGGTATCGCTGATCTGATTATCCGTCCGGGTATGATCAACGTCGACTTTGCAGATGTGCGCACCGTTATGTCTGAAATGGGCATGGCGATGATGGGTAGCGGTAGTGGCCGTGGCGAAGACCGTGCGACTGAAGCGACGGAAGCTGCGATTAATAGTCCTTTGCTAGAAGACGTAGACCTGAAGGGGGCGAGTGGTATTTTGGTAAATATCACCGCTGGTCTTGATCTGAGCTTAGGCGAGTTCTCGGAAGTGGGTAACATCGTTGAAGAGTATGCTTCCGAGAACGCCACTATCGTTGTAGGTACTGTTATTGATCCTGAGCTTACTGACGAGCTTACGGTAACAGTGGTTGCAACAGGCTTGGGGCGAGCTGAACAGCAGCATGTAGAAGTTGTTAACACAGGCACAGGTCGTGCATCTGCTGTTGCAACGGCTGCGGGCGCTGCGTCTGATTTCGATCAGCTAGAGTTGCCGGCAGTAATGCGAACTGCTCGTGATTCCCAGCCAAAAGAACGTGCTCAACCAGTAGAGATTCATCGCGAAGTAGAATCTGAACAGCCAGTTATGCAAAAGACTGGTACTGACGACATGGAATTCTTAGACATTCCTGCATTCCTTCGTCGTCAAGCTGACTAATTAAACATCTTATACCTTCCAGGTATTACTTGGCCCGGTTTTCTATAACCGGGCCTTTTTTATCCCTGCTATTTTTGTTTTCTGCGTTGTTTGTCGGAATACATTCTTTCATCTGCAATCTGTAATAGATCTTTTGCTTCATCAGCATCTGACTCGCTTGGGTATTCCACGCTGCCATAGCTGAACTTCGCAATGATGCCTTGGCCTTTATAGTGATAAGGGCTGCTGTGCGCGATCTCTTCTATACGCTGAATAAGCTCACTCGCTACATCCTGCGAACTGTCTGGTAACAGGATGATGAACTCATCTCCACCATATCGAATGACCTTGTCTGTCGTGCGTAGGTTTTCGGATAGAATCTGGCAGAAGTGAATCAGAATACAATCGCCAGCATGATGACCAAACACATCATTGATCTGCTTAAAGCCATTCATATCAATCATGCTGATGGTTAAAGGCCTATTCTGGCGATCAGCTCTAGATCTCTCTTCATCGAGTAATCGCTCTAACTGATGCCGGCTGTAAGTTCCCGTTAACTTATCGTAGATAGATAGTTCTTCAACCTGCTGAAATGCAGTCTGTAATAACGCTTGTTGCGAGTTAAAAGAGTGCTCAATGCTATTTATCTCTTGTAGCTCTGAGTCGAGCGCCAACTTTTCATTAAGGTTGTGGTGGCCTTCAGTCTCTTTGAGCTTTCTTTCTAGGCGTTTTAAAGGTTTGACTATATGGGCAAAAAGATCCCGAGATAGAAAGAGGTAGGAAGAGATAACGGTAATAGAGAAGACTAAGAATAAACCCATCAGAACTTCGCTTACAGGAAGGCGGACTCTGTGTGCTGGAAAGGTCACGTCCAACACGCCGGCTATCTCACCTTGGTGTGCTTCGGTATGACAGGCTAAGCACTCCTGTTTGAATCTGAAAGCATGGTAATAATGAATCTGATCCAGCGATTCGATCTGAGTTGCATCCTGTTTGTTGCCTAACAGCTGGCTTATCTCTTCGGTGATTGCTCGATCACCACCAAACTGCTGCTGAACGGCTGCTCCGCGATACATGCTATAGGTGATATCGGGTGCATCCTCATTCATTGAATCAATGAGCTGATTAACTTCCTCATAACTTGTGCCCTGATTCATCGCTTGGCGCAGATCTTTAAATACTAACTGTCCAAGATATTGACCCTCTTGCCGAAGATCCTTTTCGATAGAAAGAAAGATCAATGCAAATACGATCATGGCTGCAAATAAGCAGCTAATCAAAGCAGCTCGATAGAGGGAGTTGAATAGTGTGCTTTTAAGGTCAGTTATAGGCCGCATTTTAGATTTTATATTTATAATTTTTTATTTTTGAGCGTTTAGTTTACTCACAGTTGTTCAGTGTACAACCAAGAAAACTAGGCTATTTATTGATCCTTTGATATTTGTAGTATGAATTACTGAAATTGTTTGCCTTTTTTAACCAAACCGCTTGCGGTCAGTCAGTGCTGTGATACAATTCGCGCCGCGTTGGTGTTGAGCGTATCAGCTCCACTAATTGCAGGATGGTCAGGTGTCCGAGTGGCCGAAGGAGCACGCCTGGAAAGTGTGTATACGGAAACGTATCGAGGGTTCGAATCCCTCCCTGACCGCCATCTATTAAAACGAAAAAGCCTCGCTTAACCGCGGGGCTTTTTTGTATCTGTTGTTTACGAACATTCAACCACAGGAATATCTTCTATCCTTGTCGTATACCTTGGAGATAACAGTTCCCGTTTCATTTTAAAGTTCTGTTGAATGCCTTGGCGGGCTAGGTGGAGGGTATCTCGACCGTATTTTGAGTTGATTTGATCCAGGCACTTCATCAGTTCTGGCTGGTCAGCGGAAGGGGTAAAGATATCTGGCTGATAGGGTGTTGCAGTAGATATTTCTAACAGGCCTATACCTGCTTTGTAGTATCTGATTCCTGCTTGGTATATCTGCTCAGCCAGTTGGCTTGTTACTTTTACTATGACTGCAGTATCGCAGGTGGGGGTGGTAAATTGGTGGAATGCAGAGCGTTTAAAAAATGATTCCTTATCGTGGATAGAGTTGTGTGCAAAAACAATGATATTGCTGGTAGCACTCTCTTGCGCTCTAAGCTTTTGCGCGGCGATGGTTGCGTGTGTAGCAAGTGCCTGTTTTAAATCGGTGAGTCCTGTGATGCGTTGTCCAAAAGAGCGCGTGGAGTAAATCTGCTTTTTGGGTGAGCGAACATCGTCCCAGCTTATTCTGGTTAAACCATTGAGTTCTTCTGCTGTATTAGCGATTAAGATGGAGAAGTGCTTTTTCATCAGTGCGGGTTTTGTTTGCGCTAGCTGCCAAGCGGTTTTGATGCCGAGAAGGTTGAGTCGCTCGCCTATACGCCGTCCGACCCCCCAAACATCCTTAATTTCCATCTGCTGCAGAATCTGCTTTCTGATTTGATCGTTATCGATAATGGCAACACCGCTGAAGCCAGGTAGTTTTTTACTGGCGTGATTAGCTGCTTTTGCTAAGGTTGGGGTTGGGCCAAAGCCTACCCCTACGGGGAGTCTTACTTCCTTCCATACCTTCCTTCTGATTTTCATACCCAGCTCATACCAACCTTCAGGTGGTATGTAGTGGTCAAAGCGTAAAAAGCATTCATCTATAGAGTAGATGTGTTGTCCTGGAGCAAAAGAGGCGCAGAGTTCCATCATGCGTGAAGATATATCAGCATAAAGCTCATAGTTACTGGATCTGGCAACTACGCCTGCTCTGTCTAGTTGGTCTTTGATTTTGAAATAGGGACCAAATTTGGGAATGCCCATTTTTTTAGCAATAGGGCAGGTTGCGACAATGCAGCCGTCATTATTACTAAGGACAACAACTGGGCGCTTTCGGATTGTAGGGTCAAATATTTTCTCGCATGAGGCATACATTCCGGAAGCATCGATCAGAGCGTACATCTTAATTGAGTCCCTTCTTTAATGGGCGAAATAATCGAATAGAACGTGTAACCACACCCTCGATAGAAAATTCATCCTGTTCGGATAGTTGGTAGGGTTTATGGCCGGGAGCAGAAGAAAGAAGTTTTCTCTCTTTGATGCTCGCGATTTTGCAGACGAAGTTGCCATTTAGCGTGGCAACAATTACATCGCCTTCCTTTACTGTTTCGGCTCGCGAAACGACAAGAAGGTCATTTGGAAATATCCCAACACCACGCATAGAGCCACCTTCAACAAAGCCTAGGTAGGTTGCATGGGGGTGATCAATAAGTAACTGATCGAGTGAAAGTGCTAGCTCGGTATATTCAGCTGCAGGTGATTCAAAACCACTGATACCGGCGCTGGAGTAGATAGGAATAAAGCGCAACATAATAAATACTGGTTATATATACAGTATCTATATTATCAGCAGATCGTTGGGTATGCCAGTTACAGTAAAAATGGGTTATGTGTTAGGGGGAGTCAATAATTTGTATCGGTGGATTAACCGATAAAGTTATCCGGCTCATTCAGCATATTCTGCATGTGCTCAATCACGTTATCTATGGTTTCAGATACAGCCTCATCCGAGCGCACATGTTTATCAGTAGAGTAGTCGGTGTAGAAAAATTTAAATGACATGGGGTAGAGCCTTAATGCTGACAAGAAAAGTTATATTATAACTTATTATAAGGTGAATTGGCTCCGTACTGAATGTTAGCTCCCAATTACAACTAAAGCTTATAAACACAAATTGTTAGTGTCGCCTTGAGAATAATGCTCAATACACTATGTTTAACTAAAACAAAGCTAGGAGGCCACTATGTTCTTAACAAGGTTAGTGTACACGAGCACAATCGCAGATAATTTTTCTCCGCAGGACATAGAAGCCATAATAGAGATTGCTCGTAAGAATAACAGAAAGCACAATGTGACCGGCATGCTCTGTTTCAACCGAAAGTACTTCCTCCAGTGCCTCGAAGGCTCCCGCACGCAGGTTAATAAAATCTATTACAATATTTTAAATGACCCTCGGCACAGTAATATCATCATGCTCGATTACAAAGAGATCTCGACAAGGGAATTTTGTGAATGGTCGATGGGCTATGTACCGGAATCAAGCCTAACAGCACCTATTAATCTAAAGTTCTCGGGCACACCTGAATTTGATCCCTATAAGATGTCTGGAGAAAGCGCATTCCAAATGCTGCTAGCATTAAGAGAGTCCGTTCCATCGTTGTGATATTTAAGGGCTTTAACTCCTTTAATTCAAGCCACGGCCGTTAGGCCGTAGGAAACCAATGTCTCGTCCTATTAGCAAACGCCACCAGCGACAACATCACAGGCACTTCCACCAGTACACCCACCACCGTCGCTAATGCCGCACCGGAATGTAAGCCAAATAGTGAGATCGCCACGGCAACCGCTAACTCAAAAAAGTTAGAGGTGCTGATCATACAGGCAGGAGCTGCGATGTTATGCGGGAGCTTCATCCACTTCGCAGCAAAGTAGGCCAAGGCAAAAATACCGTAGGTTTGGATCAGTAGTGGGATAGCAATCAATAAGATCGACTGCGGCTGATTAACGATCTTTTCTGCTTGGAAACCAAAGAGTAGAACTACAGTGGCAAGCAGGCCAAGGATAGACCAAGGCTTAAGTGTGGCTAAGAACGATTCTAGGCGCTGGCCGTTATCTGCTTTTTCCAGTTTATGTCGTGTCCAGATGCCAGCAATCAGCGGCAATAATACGTACAGAACGACGGATAGCAGTAGGGTATCCCACGGCACGCTTATATCACTCACACCGAGCAGAAAGGCGGTGATTGGTGCGAAGGCAAACACCATAATAACGTCATTTACCGATACCTGAACCAAGGTGTAGTTAGGATCGCCTTTGGTGAGTTGGCTCCAGACAAACACCATTGCGGTACATGGAGCGACGCCCAGTAGAATCATACCTGCAATATATTCACTGGCACTTTCAGGGTCGACCATATCTGCAAACAGGACGCGGAAAAACAGCCAACCTAATAGCGCCATTGAGAAGGGTTTAATCAGCCAATTTACCACTAGCGTCAGCGCGATACCTTTTGGACGTTTACCAACATCTCGTAGCGCTGTGAAGTCGATCTGGACCATCATTGGGTAGATCATTACCCAGATAAATACAGCGACCACCAAATTTACATGAGCAAATTCTAGCGCTGCGATCTGCTCAAAGAAGGTTGGGATAAGATTTCCCAGTACGACACCCGCCAGAATACAGACACCTACCCAAAGGGTGAGGAAGCGTTCGAATATGCCCATAAAGCTAAAACCTAATCTTGTTTGATAAGAAAGAGAGTTTAGATTATATACGCAAAATCATATATATGTAATTCCATATATAAGGATCTCTGTTAATACAAAGGCTGATCTAGTAGCTATTTTCTGACGTAATTGTTCTCAATAGTTAATCCCTGCTTATAAACGTGGTGTTTACTTACACAGATTTTTTGAATGGTGTAAAAGCAGAGCGTATTACGTACTTTTGGCGTCTCTTAACGGTGCAATACGCTCACTTAATAGAGCTGTATTTTTAGGCCTTTTGGGCGAGTACCTAAGTTTTATAGAAAAACTGATAAATAAAGGCCTACACTTTATGTGTGTACTGTTAATGGGAAAGGATTTTCAAAATGAACAGATTTGATGATGCTAGCTTAGATGATGGTGAGCTAGAAAAGCTATTCCCTAGGGCTTTTCTTTCCAGTAATAGTTGTTTTACAAATCTGTGGCAGATGTTGCATAAGTGCAATATAAAGTCAGAGCTTTATCCTGATACAAAAAACGAGCAACTTGATAAAGTCATAGCAATGCATACGAGCTTTAATTCTTGGAGAGAAATGTATGAAACAGCTCTTGAAGAATATGCCGATCGATTGTGTTCTAAAGTAGACGACGATATCCAAACACACTGATCCTATCAGTCCTACCTTATCGTTTTTACGATCATTTCTTGATTTAGTGATATTTTTTATTCGTAAAACTTTTTGAGATTTATAGTTCGTTTTTTTTGAGCTATTAGTCACTCATTTTGGTCTATTCTGTAGTTCATGGACACTGCTTTATAGCGTTATGGTGCTTTCAATGAAGAAGAATTTGCCAGTCACAGACAAAGAACAAACCTTCCCAGAAAACGTAAAGCTAATTTCTACAACGGATAAGCGTGGTGTTATTACGCATTGTAATGACGCGTTTGTTCAGATTAGTGGCTTTTCTAAAGAAGAGCTTATCGGTAAATCACACAATATCGTTCGGCACCCTGATATGCCTGAAGCAGCGTTTAGCATTCTTTGGGATCATATTAAGGCCGGTAGGCCTTGGATGGGACTGGTAAAGAATCGATGTAAGAATGGTGATTATTACTGGGTTAATGCTTATGTCACGCCAATTACCCAAAATGGCGAGGTGGTTGGTTATGAATCTGTACGTGTACCTCCCAATAGGGAAGATGTAAAACGTGCCGAAAAAATATACGCCAAAATAAATAAAGGCCAGTCATTTATAAGTCCTTTGAGTGGCCGTCTTGATCAAATAGGGCTTGTTGTTGCGTTACTTGTTTCTGTCGTTGTAGGTTTTGCTATCAGTGAGGCTGCAGGGCTCTATCTGTGGTCTGTTTTGGCTTTGGGATTTGTAGGATTACAGTTGTTTGGTCGTAAAAAAGAGCTTTCATCACTTAAATCCGAACTGTCTTTAGCTTTTAGCCATCCGGTTGCCGTAGCGACATATACTGATGATCCGGTCACTTTGGGTGATGTCAGGGTGTCCATTATGAGCGAAAAGTCTCACTTAACCACGGTGTTAACCCGTATAGAAGATTCCGCTGAGAATGTTGCTAATAACGCTGATGTTGCACACTCGCTTGCACAGGAGTCAGAAATCGATATGCAGCGCCAGCAAGCCGAGACGGATCAAATTGCAGCGGCGATGCATGAGATGTCTACTACCATTTCGGAAGTTTCCGGTCATATTCAGAGTGTTGCGGACAAAGCCGATAATGCCGATAAGTTGGCCATTGAAGGGCTGAATATGTCGGATTCCAATATCCAACAGATGCTGCACCTTAAAACGACCGTTCAGGATATCTCCGATTCAGTGACCAAGTTAACTGAGGAAACTGAGGCTATAGTAAAGGCCGCCCAAGTTATTGATGATATAGCAGAGCAGACTAATCTGTTGGCGCTTAATGCTGCAATTGAGGCTGCTAGGGCGGGGGATCAAGGTCGAGGTTTTGCTGTTGTTGCAGGAGAGGTTCGAGAGCTCGCCCAGAGAACCCAATCAACCACCAAAGAGATCCACGCAATACTTCAAGGGCTACATCAGCGCTCTCAAGATGCTATCAACACTGCAGATAAAGGGCAGGTAGGTGCAGAAGAGGGATTACAGAAGGTTCTGGAATCAGAATCTATGTTTAAACAAACTTCAGAAGCTATGAGTAATATTGCTCAGATGACTTTGCAGATGGCGGCTGCTGTAGAAGAGCAAGCGCAGGTGTCAGAAGAGATTAACGGACAGATTACTAATATTTCCTCTCTGGCGACCCATTGCCTCGATAAAGTGAATCAAACTACAGGTAAAGTGGATTCGCTTACTCAGGTGGCTGCAGAGATGAAAGAGCTGGTGAACGGGTTTAAGAGATAGGCTTTGATTTAGTAGAAAGGAGCCCTCACTTAGCATTGAGGGCTTCAATTAGGGCTGAGCCGATTAAGCCTTGATCCTTAAAGGACTTTAGCTTCTACCCTTCCATGGATTAACGACGCCTTTCTTCTCAGCCGCAGCCGCTTCGCGTAGTTTGTCTTTCTTGCTCTTACGCTTACCTTTTACAGGCGCTTTACCTTTTTTTGCTAGCACCTCTTTTGGTACTTCTTTAGAGCGTTCAAAGCCTTCGACTTGCTCACGAGGTATCTTTTGCTGAGTGCGCTTTTCGATCAGTTTAAAGTGCGCGTCGCCTTCATGATCGACAAAAGAGATCGCTTCTCCAATTTCACCTGCACGGGCAGTACGACCAATACGGTGAACGTAATCGGCAGCAGCACGAGGCAGGTCGTAGTTAAGTACGCAGGGTAGGTTTGGAATATCGATACCACGGGCTGCAAGGTCTGTCGCAATCAGGATTTTGCATTCACCCGATTTAAACTCTTGTAGCGCTTGGTTACGTTCTTTCTGCGTTAGATCGCCATGTAGGGTTTTCGCTTGAATACCGGAGCGGTAAAGCTTCATCTCGACATTGTTAGCGGTACGTTTGCTGGCAACAAAGATCAGAATTTGAGCCCAATTTTGCTGTTTAAGCAGGTGTTTTAACAGCATAGTGCGGTTGTTGTGGTCTACCTCAATCGCACGTTGAACCAATTGTTCTGGAATTGTGCTCTCTTGCTCGATTTTAATTTTGACTGGGTTATCCAGAAAATCGTCGGTGAGTTCCTGTACGCCTTTTGGGAAGGTTGCTGAGAACAGCAAGTTTTGGCGTTGTTCTGGCAGTTCATCAAGGATGTCATCCAGTTCATCAGCGAAACCTAGATCCAACATGCGATCGGCTTCATCGAGTACTAGGGTACTGACGTTACGTAGATCTACAGCATTACGCTCGAAAAGATCGATCAGTCGCCCAGGTGTTGCTACCACAATATCTGCGCCACCGCGCATCGCCTGCATCTGTGCATTGATGGATACGCCGCCGTAAATCGCCAGAGACTTAAGCTTTCTTGGGAAGTTACGCCCGTATTGACGGATCGCTTCTTCCACCTGTACTGCCAGTTCACGCGTAGGCACTAATACCAGTGCGGTAACTAAGTTATTTCGTGGCGGTAGGGCTGTCGCTAGGCTTTGTAAAATCGGCAATGTAAATGCGGCGGTTTTACCGGATCCTGTTTCTGCTGCAGCTAAAACATCTTTTCCCTCTAGTGTCACAGGGATAGATTGTTGCTGAATAGGCGTAGGTTGTTCGTAGCCTAAATCAGACAGTGCAGATAGCAAGAAATCAGATAGACCGAGCGCAGAAAACGACATATTGAAGTGATAACTCAAGGTGGAAGATAAAGTGATGGGCTATTCTAACAGAAGTCGCTATCAGAAGATTGTTCTTGAGCTAGTCTGATTATAAGGAGCCAAAGTTTTGTGAGGTAATGATACTGAGGTGAAGGATGCTACATCAGTTTGTTTACATCAGTCATCAGGTTGATGAATTTACGTTGGAAGGCTTGAGAGAGCTGATGGTTCAGTCTCGGGCGAAGAATAAGCGTTTGGAGCTAACGGGGTTGTTACTATTTGATCCTCCGCTGTTCTTTCAAGTGCTTGAAGGGCCGGAAGCCTCCATTAATCAGATCGCCGCAGATATCAAAGCAGATAAGCGCCATCGAGATATGGATATCATCTACAACAATGATAATTTAGCAGAGCGCGAGTTTTCCCGTTGGCGGATGGGCTTTAGGTTTTTAGGGACAGGAGATGAATGCTCTTACCAGCATCTAGATGAACGGGTGAAGCGCTTATTGAGAATATCTAACCCGAATGGTCAGCTTGCTCATGATGCTTTGGTTGAGTTTAGCGAGATGGACGATAAGTTTTTTGATCTGCCATAAGCAGGGCTGCTTACTTTTGCTCTGTAAACCAGCCCCGAAAAAACTGAATTAAACGCTTAGCTCTGCCCAGATAGGTGCATGGTCAGATGGTTTCTCCATGCCACGAATTTCGTAATCGACGCCTGAGTCAGTGCACTTTTCTAGAAGCGGTGCTGTTAGCAGAATACCGTCGATACGCAGGCCGCGCTTTGGCTCAGCGTCAAAACCGCGAGAGCGGTAATCAAACCAGCTGAATACCTGATCTTCATCTGGATTCTGATGACGGAAGCAATCGGTTAAGCCCCAGCCTGTTAGTTTACCGTACCATTCACGCTCTTCTGGTTGGAAGCTGGCTTTACCCGTTTTTAACCAACGCTTACGGTTTGGCTCACCAATACCTATATCTTTATCTTCTGGTGAGATGTTTAGATCGCCCATCACCACAATGTTTTGATCAGGTGTGTAGTTTGTTTCTAAGTGGCTCTGTAAATCTGCATAGTACTTACGCTTAGCTGGGAATTTAACTTCATGCTCAATGTTCTCACCTTGAGGGAAGTAGCCATTCAAAACTGTCACTACGTTGCCTTCGTCAGTTTCGTAATCACCCATGATCATGCGGCGCTGAGCGTCTTCTTCGTCAGTTAAGAAGCCTTTTTGGACATTGCTTAATGGCTTTTTTGAGATCAGGCAAACACCGTAGTGACCTTTTTGTCCGTGGATCTCTACGTGATAACCCATCGCTTCAACATCTGACATTGGGAAGGCTTCGTCGTGCACTTTAGTTTCCTGCAGGCCAATAACGTCTGGCTGATACTTATCGATAACCGCTTGTAGCTGGTGAAGGCGGGAACGTAGTCCGTTAACGTTAAAGCAAATCAGTTTCATAAGGCCGCAATCCTGAACAAAAATAAAAATGGATTTTAGTGAACATTTTGCCGGATGGATACTCATAATGAATTAGTAAATTCTATTGGGATGTTTAACTTTCTTTATTAGCCTTCATATACTGGTTTAAGTACAGTGAGCACATTAAAGATTGACACAAGAAAAGGAGCCGATTGTGGCGGAATACGATTTTGATCTATTTGTAATTGGTGCGGGTTCAGGCGGTGTACGTGCGGCACGTATGGCAGCAGGCATGGGTGTTAAAGTTGCCATTGCAGAAGATCGCCACCTTGGCGGCACTTGTGTAAATGTAGGTTGTGTACCTAAAAAGCTATTTGTATACGCATCTCACTACGCAGAAAGCTTTGAAGAAGCAGCAGGTTTTGGTTTAACTCACAAAGGTATGGAGTTTGATTGGCCAACCCTACGTGACAATAAAACCAAAGAGATTGAGCGTTTAAACGGCATCTACCAAAACCTATTGGTGAACTCGGGTTGTGAGCTAATTAACGGTCGCGCAACGTTGGTCGATGCACACACAGTTGCTGTAGGCGATAAACAATACACTGCTGAGCGCATTCTAGTTGCTGTAGGTGGTTGGCCGAATATTCCGGATATTCCGGGTAAAGAGCACATCATTAGCTCTAACGAAGTGTTCTATTTAGAAGAGTTTCCTAAGCGCGCATTGATTGTAGGTGGTGGTTATATCGCAGTTGAGTTTGCTGGCATCTTTGCAGGCTTAGGTGCGCAAACAACTTTGGCTTACCGTGGTGATCTGTTCCTACGTGGTTTCGATAACGAGATCCGTGAATTCACTGCCAAAGAGGTAGCGAAGAAAGGCGTCGATCTACAGTTTAACAACAACATTGAATCGATTGAGAAACAAGCTGATGGTTCACTGCTTGCGACCATGACTGATGGTTCTGTAATCGAAGCCGATCAGATCATGTACGCAACAGGCCGTAATCCTAAGGTTCAGGGCTTGGGTCTTGAAGAGCTGGGTATCGAACAAGGCAAAAACGGCGCTATCGTGGTTAACGATGAGTTCCAGACCAATGTACCATCTGTTTACGCTGTAGGTGATGTAATAGATCGTGTTCAGCTAACGCCGGTTGCGCTTGCAGAAGGTATGGCGCTGGTTCGTAACCTATATGCAGGTGCAAACCAGAAAGTAGATTACGATCTGATCCCAACAGCTGTGTTCTGTCAGCCTAATATTGGCACTGTTGGCTTAAGCGAAGAGCAGGCGCGTGAACAGTACGACAATATTGAAGTGTACAAATCTGAGTTCCGTGCGATGAAACATACTATCAGCGGCAGTGAAGAACGTACCTTTATGAAGATGCTGGTGGATGCTGATAGCCGTAAAGTATTGGGTGTTCACATGGTTGGTCCAGATGCGGGTGAAATCATTCAAGGTATTGGTATCGCTCTTAAAGCAGGTGCAACTAAAGAGGTCTTCGATAGCACGATTGGTATCCATCCAACCGCTGCTGAAGAGTTTGTCACTATGCGTGAGCCAAGCTCAAACTAAATATCCCCTCTACGGAAAACCAAAAGCCGATGTTAAATACATCGGCTTATTTATAACTAAACTGTATTACAGATAATTATTGAAGAGCCTCATCTAACTTCGCGAAAGATTAAGCTGTTTCAGCTCCAGCGAGTTGGTTGAAAAATGAAGGTCATATGCATTATTTAGAATACGTAAAATTCACTGAGGTTGAGCCGCTAGAGTTTTTGCCGGTGTTAAATAAGCGATCGACGCGGGAGCATCTGATTGGTCATGAGCTGTTTAACCTTGAAATGGTGACTGAATGGATTCAGGAGAAAATTGAGGTCGATGCTGTTGAGGGATGTAAGGTTAGAGTGATCAAAGTTAAGAACACACTAGCTGGTTGGTGCGGTATACAGTTGGAAGAAGGAAAATACGAGATCGCTATTGTCATCGACGATAGCTTTTGGGGGATTGGAAAGCAGATATTTCGTGAGATTCTGCGTTGGGCTAAAGAGCTTGGCCATAAAACGATCTTTATTCATTTCCTTCACACGCGACCTGAATATAAATTTTTAAAGAAGCTGTCGAAAAATGTATATGAGAGAGAGCTTTTGGGAAGTAAGTTTCTGACTTATGAGCTAGAGGTTGATCGCATTCAAGATGGTGTCCTTTGATTTGGACTGAGCTTTTTTTGTTGAAAATAGTTCCGAAAAGAGAGTTAAAAAGCCCAGACCTAGAATGACCAGAAAGACAACTGTTAGAAGAAGGCCCATCCAGCGATTGCAAACCCTGCTACTAGCGCCAAAATCGGCGGCTTAAATTTTTGTAAGGTAAAGAAGCCAATAATCACCAATGCCATATCTAATCCAGAAGTTACGCTGGTGATAAAGACTGGTTGATACAAAGCCGAAAGCAGCAAACCTACAACGGCTGCATTGATACCCCAAACGGCACCTGCAATTTTAGGTTTCGCCGCTAATGATTCCCATGCACCTTGTAAGCTCAGTACCAGTAAAAAACCCGGTAGAAAAACAGCTAGCGTTGCTACGATAGCCCCCATCAGCGCTGCATTGCTTTGCATATCCGCTCCAAGGAAGGTCGCAAGGGTAAACATTGGGCCGGGGATCGCTTGAGCTGCAGCATAGCCAACGATAAAGCGATCTGGATCTACCGCTTCGCCAAGGGTCTGTTGCAGAAGGGGCAAGACAACATGACCACCACCAAACACTAAACTACCCGCTTGGTAAAACGCGCTAAAGAGTGCTGCCCAGTCAGAAACAAGGGCGAATAGTGGCATCAGAATAAACAGAAGGCCGAAGATGATTAACGGCAGTTTTGCCGGTTGTTCTGTTTT
Source organism: Neptuniibacter sp. QD48_55 (assembly GCF_047778115.1). GTDB lineage: Bacteria > Pseudomonadota > Gammaproteobacteria > Pseudomonadales > Balneatricaceae > Neptuniibacter. Next base: position 1,202,019 of record NZ_CP180555.1, read on the forward strand.
TGTAATTTCTTCTTCTGATTCTTTGTCAGTTGAAGTTGGTTCCGCTTTTTTTAGGTAGATACCTACAGCCGCCGCAATAAGCAATACGGCCATTTGCGTCCACAAAGAGGGGGCTACTAGAAGAGCCCCAGCGGTAAAGATAGCAATGCTGAGTGATTGGTTATCTTTGCAGAAATTGCGTTGCATACTCAGCGTTGCATCTGCAACCACAATAACAGCTAAGAGTTTGAGGCCATGAACGGCACCGGTTAGAAAACTACCGCTGTTTTGGGTATCAGTTGTGGCAAGCAGATAGAGAATGAGAAAAGAGGGCAGCGTGAAGCCAAGGAAAGCAGCAATGCCGCCGTAAAGGCCTGCTTGTCTTAGACCAAGTGCAAAACCCACTTGGCTTGATCCTGGACCAGGTAGAAATTGGCTAAGGGCAACTAACCTTGCGTAGGAATCCTGATCGATCCATTTTTTTTCTTGTACAAAGGCTTTTTGAAAGTAACCGATATGTGCAGCAGGGCCGCCAAAGCTGGTGCAGCCCAATAATAGGAATCGCCAAAAGACTTCCCAAACCTTGTCCATATTCTGTCCTTTACTCATCTAAAAAATCTTAGCAGAGTAAAGCAGCACTGTGACAAGTTTATGACTTTTCTTGATTGTCTAGCGTACTTTCCAGCTTATTTTTCGCCGTTATCCATTGGGACATATATTGGGTGCTTTTAAGGCTGTGATGATTAAGCATGGCCCCAGTGAAATTTTGTAGGCGATGTTGCGCTAGGTTTTCCAACAGCGCTTTAATACGTGAAATCAGAGCTGGCCCTGTTTGGTTACCATCGTATCTATCTTGTAATAGCGCTTTGTTATTTTGCCGAGCGTGTTGCCATACTTGTTGATCTAGATATAGCTCTACCGCGGCTTCGATAAAGGCGTCATCGCTATCAGCAATCGCTCCCGGCCATTGGCTCGGATCGGATAGCATTCCTTCACTACCTATAGATGTAGTTATGCTTGGCGTGCCGCAGACCATTGCATCCAGCAACTTACCTTTTATACCAGCGCCAAAACGTAGCGGGGCAAGGCAAACGCGGGCTGACTTAAATGTATCGTAGGCATCTTCTGCCCAGCCTTTGATAAGGAAGCCGGTTTTAGGGTTGTTTAACGCTGTGGCTTTAGGTGGTGGGTAAGATCCCCATATATGCAGCTCAGCATCGGTTTCGCCGCGTTCTTTTAGGCGCTGGCGTATCTGCGGCCACAGTCTTTGCATCTCCAGCACAGAATCCCAATTAGGCGCATGGCGGAAGTTTCCAATCATCATAAAGTGAGCGCGCTCTTCAAAGCATGGAACCTGATGTGGCAGCTTATCCAGATCAAGCATAAAAGGCAGATGATGGAACTGTTGCTCTGGTACCGAGAACTGGTTTTTTAAAAGCTCTATTTCGTAATCGGAGATGATGAGCGAAAGGTCGGAACGATAGATCGCTGCGATCTCTCGTTTGGCTAGATCAGAGTATAGATCTGTTAGCGTCATCTCGCGGTTTTGCTTAACGGCTTGATGACGGGCATTACGCAGACATTGCAGATCTTCAGTATCCAAAATGCGTAGGGCATTTGGGCAGTTCTTTTCCACGCGCCAGCCAAATTGCTCTTCCATCATAAAGCGGTCGAACATCACGATATCGGGATTGAGGTCGCTGACGAACTGATCGAAGCAGTCACTGTTAAGTTGGATGTTACAGTGAGCAATGCCTTCATCATCTAGGTTGATCATATGCTCTGTAGTTTGTGCTGGGCTGGCAAAGGTGACCTCCCAGCCTTGCTGTTTGTAAAGGCGTAACAGTGAAAGCATATGCGTTCCGGCAGCAGAAGAATTGGGTTCTGGCCAGACATAGCCGATCACTAGAACGTTAAGCATAAGATTAACCTGAAAAGAAAAAACAGCATTCTACCTTTTATTTGTAAGGTTTCTATAAGTTGTCATCTTTTGCTGTTTAAATGGATGAATTCTAAGGAGGAACTATGACACTGAAAGACCAGTTTGAGCTGATGGCTCGTTATAACCAATGGATGAATGAAAGTATCTACGAAGCCGCAAGCGAGCTTGAAGAGGGAGAAGTTAGTAAAGATCAAGGAGCTTTTTTTGGGTCTATTTTAGCTACGCTTAACCATATTTTGGTGGGCGATATTATCTGGTTAAAACGTTTTGCCGATCACCCATCAGCTTACAAAAGTTTAGAAGAAGTAAGAGCGATGGAGCGCCCAGCCAAACTAAGCACGGTCGTTTATTCCGATTTTGAAGAACTGCGTGATGCGCGTTACTTGCTTGATCGTGCCATTGTCGAATTATGCGATGAGATCGAAGTGTATGATCTGAACCACTCCTTGGTTTACTGCAATATGCAGGGTAATAAGTTTGAAAAGCGTTTTGGCTATCTGATGCAGCATTTCTTTAACCATCAAACCCATCACCGCGGGCAGGTGAGTACGATGCTGAGCCAAAAGGGGCTCGATCTGGCGGTTACTGATCTACTTGCGGTTATCCCAGAAGCCTAACGTTATAGGTTAAAATCGCTTATGCTGTAAATCAGGTTTAGGGGCACTGATTAAGCATTCAAGGAGTAGAGAGTGAAGTTACATATCACAAATGGCGATTGCGCCGGGGATATGCTGCAGGAAGCAGAAGGCATTGATGGCGAAGTATTGTGTTGGCGAGACCTGTTACATGATGGCCCAGTTTTAAGCCAACCTACCTTAAATCGCGAGGCGCGGATTAATTTTTTAGCCGAGCTATTAGTTAACAGTGATCTGGATATTGATGATCCCAAAGCGCTTGTGACCAAAGACTTTAACGAGCGTGATCAAGTTTTAGCGCGTGTAGCAGATTTCGATGAAATTGTTCTCTGGTTCGAGCATGATCTATACGATCAACTGCAGTTGTTAGATGTTTGTCAGCACCTCTATTCACAGTTCGATCAATTACAGAAGCTTTCTATCATCTGTATTGATGATCACCCTTTAGTTCCTTTCTTTCATGGCTTCGGTAATCTCACCCCGGAGATGTTGGTAGGCCTCTATCCGGGTCGAAAGCCACTCACAATAGAGCAACTTAAGTTAGCTACTGATATCTGGTCCGCTCTAACCGCTGCTAGCCCTGAACGATTAGCCGAATATGCAGCTGAACCAGTTGCAGGCTGGCCTTATATGCAAAAGGCATTAAGGCGCTTTTGCTGCGAGTTTCCAGCTTTAGAAACGGGTTTAACGTTAACTCAGACCTATCTTCTTCTGACGCTTTTAAAAGCGCCGGATGAGCTGCCCGCCTTGGAAGTGCATCTAGCTTTGCTGGAACAGCATGGCAGACTACCAGAAGGTGTGACAGCGCAAAGTCGTTATTACGAAATACTGTCAGGCCCGGCGACTTTTCAGCGAATTTTCCATCATCTACAGCGATTAGAAGTGGATCCATTTATGGGGGACTTATCGGTCAAACATGAGCTGAATCGTTTGATCGGGGCGGAAGAACCTTACGTGAGTGTGACTGAAGGTGAGCCAGCGGTTTATTCCCTGACTGCCGCAGGTGCTGAGGCGCTACAAGGAATAAGGCACTGGCAGCAAGGAAATCATTATGGATTATGGCGAGGAGGTGTCGAGATCACGGATGATAACCTATGGCTGTGGGACCAACAGCACAAGCAGTTTTCGTTACACGCATAAGCTTATGTAGAGCTTATGCGGCAACGGTATTCTCATCGCTATATTGCGCGGCAATCTCTTTAAACTCGGTTTCTAAGTCTAAGAAGGCTTCGACCACTTCTGGATCAAAGTGATTGCCTTTACCTTCAACGATAATATCTCTAGCCTTTTCGTGACTGAATGCAGGTTTGTAGACGCGTTTAGATATAAGGGCATCATAGACATCAGCTACGGCCATTAGGCGACCTGAGAGTGGGATCTCCTCGCCCTGTAAGCCGTTAGGGTAGCCTTTGCCGTCCCACTTCTCGTGATGGGTTAAGCTAATTTCACGAGCAATCCTTAAGAAAGAGTTACTACCCAATTGGTTCTCAGCGACTTCTAAAGCATCTGCCCCAATCTGCGGGTGCTGCTTCATAATGTCGAACTCTTCATCAGTCAGCTTACCTGGTTTTAGTAGGATGCTATCTGGAATACCAACTTTACCAACATCGTGTAGTGGTGCTGATTTGTATAGAAGTTCGATTGTTTCTGACGTTAGATAATCAGTGTGCTTAGGATTTTGGCGTAACTTAATGGCTAAAGCGCGCACATAGTTTTGGGTACGTAATATATGCCCGCCGGTTTCGTTATCGCGGGTTTCAGCTAAGCTGGCTAAACCTAAGATACTGGCATCACGTGTCACGTTTAGCTCGCGTGTACGTTGCGCAAGTGAGCTGATCATCTGGTTGGTATGCAGTGCCATCAAACCAAATTCATCATTGGTGGTAACCGGCACTTCTGTATTTAACTCGCCTAGGGATACCTGTTCGAGCGTACTGTTTTCGGCTTGAATAAAGAACTTGAGGTTACGCGCGTAGCCTAAAATGATAGTTAAGATATATGCCATGACTACACCGACGACAAACACTATCTCCGTCAGGATATAGCGCTGAGAGGTTTCTAGAGGAATGCTATCACCTGTGTGGATTAGCCACTCCAAGTCTTTATTAATTACCAAGAAAACTACGCCAATCACTGAGATAGCACAGATAGTGGCAAACCAAGTGAATTTTTTCGTGAGCGGGTAGGGCGAGCTATCAGGCTCTAAATGTTCTTTCTGTGCTTGTAAGCATTGAGCTAGCTTATGTTCTTTGAATAGGGCTAAATCACAAGAGATTAGGTAACCCAGTACGCCCATGCCGACTAACACTTTGCCCGCGCTTTCAAACGGAAATTCATAAATCAGTGTGTTGAACAGGCCAAGTAGAATTGAGCAACCGATAAATAAACCAAGATCGACTTTGAACTGGAAGCTAACTTTGGTTTTTAACGGCTGCTTTTGAATCTGCCCTTCAAGCAGGTATCTAAGGCTGCCCTGTATAATAAACGTCACTAATATGGGCAAGAGCAGTTGCGCGGTGGTGAGAGAATCTAAGAACGGACATACCTGAACGCCATAGATGGAGAACAGCGTCATTGCGATCAAGTAGTGGATTATGGTGCGCTTTGTTGTAGTCATCAGTCCATTAAACACGAAATTGATAAGACAATAAAATTAACATCACGTCGTAATATTGAGTGAGCGTTAAAAATTAATCCGTCACAGTCCAGACCAATCTTCTTGGGTTACGCTAATACCTTTGATTTGAGCATATACTTTGTCCCCAACCTTGAGATTAAGTTCCGTTAACGCCCAACAAGTTATATGTGACCATAGCTTGCAGCCTCCTATATTGAGTACCACCTCTATCTGATGCGACGACTCTTCATCAATCTGCATGATTGTAGCGGGTAGTATGTTACGAATACTGGTTTTCTGGGGTTGCTCTTTAGATAAAGACACATCGTTAGCTTTAATACGTACACGTAAGGCCGTACCTGGAGGTATATCTAAGGCTCGCATCCACAGCTGAGTACTGTGGGATATGTTCAAGCAAGACATTGCATGCTTAGGGTGATGATGGTCTAGGGTAGCGTTGAATAGAGAGCTGCGGGTATCACCGGATAGCCACGGACGCATCTGTTCCGACGACCAAACCTCTTCAACGTTACCAAACTGCAGAATCTTCCCTTGTTCTAGCAAAACCAAGTAATCAGCTAGCTGGATAATCTCTTCTAGGCTATGAGTGACATACAGAATGGGTAACTCGACCTCTTTCGCTAGTTTTGCCAAGTAGGGTAATAGCTCTTTCTTACGTGGTAGATCGAGTGAGGCTAAAGGTTCATCCATCAACAGTAAGCCTGGATCGGAAAGCAGGGCACGCCCGATTGCAACACGCTGCTTCTCACCGCCAGACAAGGTGTTAGGCAAGCGTCGCAGTAGCGCTTCAATATCCAGCATCTCAACTACGCTTTGGAATTTCTCATCTTCTGGAGTGTATTCCGAACCGTACAGTAGATTGCCTTGAACACTGTAGTGCGGGAATAGGAGGGCTTCTTGGAATACATAGCCGATACTTCGCTTCTCAGGTGGAAGGAAACGTTTGGTTTCAGTATTGGTAAGGTCACGCCCGTTTAAGGAAATACGGCCTTTATGGGGTTTAAGTAAGCCCGATATATAGTTAATCAGACTGGTTTTTCCCGCGCCTGATCGCCCAAAAATGACGGTCACACCGCTGCGAGGCAGTTCAAAGTCACATTCCATATTGAGATCACCCAATTGGGTGTCTAAGGCAACTTTAAGCATGCGATCCCCCTAGTTTCTGTTTCGCTTTTCTAGTTAGCCATTCAGAAGCTAAGAGGGATGCTAGGGCGATGAATATAGCGATGGCACATAATCGAGCCGCTTGGACTTCCGCCCCTGGCGTTTCAATAAAGGAGTACATTGCCAGAGGGATCGTTCGTGTAATTTCGGGGATATTGGATACAAACGTGATTGTGGCCCCAAACTCACCCAGCGAACGGGCAAACCCCAGAATGATCCCCGTTAAAATACCGGGCAGTGTTAATGGCAGCGTGATGGTAAAAAAGACTTTAATGGGTGAGGAGCCTAAGGTTCTGGCAGCATATTCAAGCTTTGGATTTACGGCTTCAAAGCCTTGCCTTATAGCTCTGACCATCAATGGGAATGCAACGACGGCAGCGGCCAATGCCGCACCTTGCCAACTAAAGCTGAAACTAAGTCCTGTCAGCTCATAAAGTGGTTTGCCGAGCAAGCCTTGGCGGCCAAAACCAATTAGTAAGAGATAACCAATAACGACAGGCGGCAATACTAACGGTAGATGAACAATACCATCTAATAAGGTCTTACCTGGGAATTTTTTTCGCGCGAGAATCCAAGCTACACCAATAGCAACGGGCAAGCTAAACAGAACAGATGTGAGTGATACTTTCAAACTCAGTAATAGGGCGGCCCACTCGTATTCTGTTATAAACATGGATTATTTATCTTGCAGTGTTTTGAAACCATAGCGTTTGAAAACGTTGCTTGCCTCTTCGCTAAATAGAAATTCATAAAATAATGAGGTACTAGCGGTATCCTTACCCTCAATTTTAGCAACCTCATAGATGATTGGGCTATGCATCGATTCTGGGATCTCACTGAGTATATTGAGCTGAGGTTTATCTACAATATCGGTTTTGTAATGAATCCCCATCGGTGTCTCACCTCGTTCAGTCAGAGCCAATGCTGATCGCGCACTGTTGGTGGGGGCGAAATAGCTTTGCCACTCTTGCCAAAGGTCGGCAGATTGCAAAGCCTCTTTTGCATAGATACCCACAGGAACATGATTAGTGTCGCCAATAGCAATACGTGCATGTCGATCAATTATTTGATCAATTTTGATTGTTTCGGAAAATTGGAACGGGGCAATTACGTGATTTTTGTTTCCAACAATTACCAGTCTGTTACTGATTAAGGCCTTACGAGTATTAGTTCTAAGGGCACCTTGATTCTCTACGTAATCCATCCAGCGTTGATTAGCTGCAATATACAGATGAGCTGGGGCGCCTTGGGTAATTTGTCGTGCCAGTACAGAGGAAGAGGCAAAGGTCAGAGAGGGCAGATGTTGGTATTTGTTTCTGAAATTGACGGACAGCTCTTCGAGCGGTGCTGTTAAAGAGGTGGCTGCAAAAATGTGAATTCTGTCTTCTGCTTGAACTGTTGTGAAGTAAAAACAAGATAAGAAAAATAAAACCTTAGACTTCATTAAGGTGTATCCAAGACGAACCAAGCTTAGGAAGATGCGGAATATGCTATACAACTGCGGGGCTGAGATAAAGCGAAGGTGTGCAATTAAAAAAGATTTAAAAAGAGTGAATTGTATTTATATGATTTTGTTTTATCTAAATCTGCTTTGATAATGTAGAAATCAGATATTGACCAAGGTTTTTCTAATTATGCATAAGGATAAAATACTTTTGAACGGTCATTGATTTTGGCTTTTGAAGCTGAATAAGCGGATATACAGCTATAAGTAAGCGAATTAAAATACAGAATGAAGGATTCGTAGGTAATTTAGAGGCTGGGGGTTTCGGAGCTACAGCGTAGCTCCTACTTACCTTTTTTCCAGCGAATGAGGTGTACTCAAATCTTACGAGGAGATAACAACCTGGTTACGGCCGCTATCTTTTGCTTGGTAAAGCGCTTTATCGGTACGTTCAATCAATTGCTCAGAGGTTTCGCCAACGGTAAGTTGGGAAACACCAAATGATGCAGTAATAGAGCTGATAATTTCTCCAGACTTTTTCTGCTTAATTCGGATCGCTTGAATTTTTTGACGTACTTGTTCAGCAAGCTCAGCCGCCGTTTCTTTATCGGTTTGAGGCATTAATACTGCAAACTCTTCACCGCCAAAGCGAACTGGCAACATTGGCTCTGGGCAAACTTCTTTTAGTAGTTTACCAACGTACTGCAACACTTTATCGCCCATCAGGTGACCGTAAGTGTCGTTAAAGCGTTTAAAGTGATCTATATCAACAAGAATAAAGGAGTGAACTAAACTTTGATCATTCACACCCACTAATTGACTTATCTCTGCATCAAATGCGCGGCGGTTGAATAGGTTCGTGAGAGGGTCAACTCTTGCGTCTTGACGGGTCTTGTTTAGCTCTTCTTTTAGCGATTGAATCTCAGCTTGTGCTTCATTCATTCTTTCTTGAAATAGGCGAGCTGTTTCGCTAACCGATTTCGTATGATCAGAAAGAGCATGAATAATGGATTCAATTGGCAGGCTAGCTTCACCATCTTCTTGCTGGTGGAGTGCTTCTAAGCTTTCTTCAAGAACATTACTGAAATCTTCAGTTTTCTCTGCAGCATTACCTGCATGCTCATGAAGGTCGTTAATAAGGCTGATCAGATTGGCCTGTATATCCTCAGCACCATTGATCTCATCTCTGATCATATGCTCGCGGAACAACTGTTCGCTGAGCATAGTAGGACACGTTCCGTATGTCGTTAGGGTCTTATCAAGTTGCACATTTAGCTCAGGTACACGATCACTTACGTAGGTATACCAAAGAGCATAATTAAGCGGGTTAGGCGGTATATTGTGCTTAACCATTAATGGCACTGCCTGTCGAAGATACTCGGCAGCTTGATTGTTATTTTCAGCGAACTTCATACTTCCCCTATCGCTTTATCTGGTTGAACGAACGCTACTACATATAAATTGTAAATGATTATCAATACATTTTATATTTTGATCGGCAACTCAGTAACTTTAAAACAACTGTTTGAATTTGGGAACCGCTGAGGAAGAAAAAATCCTTTACTGAGGCCTAATTCCTTTGAAAGTAGTATCGGCAGAGGTTATTAAATCTTCAAGAAATTCTGCGGTAAATTTATATTTATTTCTTTTATCTATTGGTGGGGAGTGCCTATGTACTCTGGTATTGTGTACTAAGTGGCTGATTTCTAGACATAGTTTGATTAGAGATTGATAGAGTTAGATTCGTAACTAGAGCTGTTCTTATCAAATTTAACATCGTGAGGAACGGAGTGGTGTGCTTTATGAGAATATATTGCTTACCAGCGGCTATCAGCGTCTTTAAAACGGGTTAAATGTTTAAATGAAGTCAGTTGTTGTTTCAGCTGATCTAATGCGGTAGCACTGGCTTCCCCTTGAATATGAAGTTCTTCACTCCAGTTTCTATCGAGAATATTGATCTGATCGTGATTTAATAACTGCTCTATATCTCCTACTAGGTGATGGGGGAGATAGAGGTCGAATGGAAATAGAGGGATGCGTTCCTCTGTCGGTAAAACTTTCAGTGCTTCCTGGACAGCTTGGCTATAAGCCCTCACAAGTCCACCGGCACCCAGCTTTATCCCGCCAAAATAGCGAGTTACCACGACTGTGATTTCACATAGGTCGCTATGTTCAAGCACGTTCAGCATTGGCTTGCCTGCTGTGCCTTTAGGTTCGCCATCGTCACTGCTGTTCCAACATTGTAGATAACTTCGTGTACCCGCAATATGTGCCCAGCAGTTATGGTTTGCCTTTGGGTGTTGCTGTTGAATTTCGGTGATAAAGTTTCGCGCACACTCTAAATCGGGTGTGTGAGCGACATGGGTAATAAAGCGGCTGTGTTTTATCTCAATTTCGTGGTCGAGGTAGGGCTTTTGAGGGTAAAACTCTGTCATTGCTTAATGCCGCCTGCTAGGTAGATTGTCCCAAGCCATGGCGTTCCAGATTTAGCTAACTCTATTTTTAGTCCATCAACAAGAGTGGCCTCGTCGAGACCGTTCTGGCGAAGAAATTGGAGTTGCTCAAGGCTTAGTAATATTTCTAAATCAATATGGCGGTCATAATAATAAAGAGAGAGTTGATATGGCACTGCTTCTTGGCAAATAGAGTTAAAAAAATGATCTATTGATAAGGTGATTTCACCCCTTGAAGGCAATGCTGTTTCCGGTGCAAGAGTATCAAGGCCTTCATCATCATAAGTATCGATGTGGAAGATGATATGCCCTATCTCCTGATTATCTTGCAGGCGCTGGCAAGCTTTGTTGCCAATATAGTGTCCTTCAGAGGCGCTTAAGTGAGGCGCAACTTGAATATGAAGTTCCATGACATGTTTATTGCCCATAGTCCGGGTTTTAAAACTATGGACGTTTATAATGCCTTCTATCGAGAGGATCTGTTCTTTGTAACGGTTGATATCTTCTTTTGGGATGGATGTTCCGAGTAGCTGTTTTAGATTGCTCCAACTTAAATCCCAACCGATCTTTGCGACCATGGCCGCGACAATCATTGCAGCGACAGCATCTAACCAAATAAAACCAGCCATAGCGCCGGCGACACCAATAAATACGACAATTGATGAGAGGGCATCGGTGCGGCTATGCCATGCGTTAGCAATCAAGAGCGCTGAATCGATCTGTTTACCAATCTGCAGTGTATAACGATAGATCCACTCTTTGGCCGCGATGGATAGTGCTGCAATTACTAAAACTGGCCATTCGGGAAGAAGCAGTTCGGAGGCTTCAATTAGGTTTAATGTACTGTCGTAAGCCATAGCACCAGCGACAGCAATTAATATACTGCCAAGAATTACGGTTCCTAAGGCTTCAAAATGCCCATGACCCCAAGGGTGATCTTCATCGGGACCTTTAGCCGATATTTTTAATATCAGTACGACCATCACATCGGTAATAAGATCAGATAGGGAATGGATACCGTCTGCGACTAGGGCAGCTGAATGAAAGAGCAGCCCCAAAATGATCTTAAGTAAACCAAGTACGGCGTTTACTGCAGCGCCGATCCAGGTCACTTTGTTTGCTGCCTTGTTTTCCTGCTCTGTTCTTTGCATAACGTCCATAGAAACTCGGTTTAGACCATTCCTGTAAAGCCTAGCAGGTTAGAGATTAAAAAATATGATCTATCTTGGATAATCCAGATCTCGATGAGGAAGAATTTTTTACTGAGCGATTGATCTGGCTCAGTTCATATTTGGTGCAATTACCTTGTTTGAATTTGTCTTGATGGTTACCGTTATTACTAGGTTGTAGCTGGTGTTCTGTTTTATTACAGGAAGATGTTGTTCACTGTGGGCAAACAAGCGCACTAAATGGGTGCGATTAACAACAAAAAAAATTAATATTGTTCTGTTGACTTATGTAACATATTGAATTTAAAGAATTAAAAATAAACTGATTAAAAAATGATCAGTTTATTGGGTCGCCTTGATTTATGGGCGTTTCATGATGTTTTAAAGTCTTAATTCACAAAGTTATCCACAGCTAATGTGAGTAGCCGTGGCAAGGCCCTATATTTTAAGGGAGTTTTGTTTTTCTACATTAATAGAAGCTTTTGAAAGCTAATTTTTGGATGTAGACCTTAGTCTAGTTTGTTGGATTTGGAGAGAAGTAAATGGGATCAAGCGGAATTGGTCAGGTGTTGTTACCTGTCGCTCTTTTTTCAATTATGTTTGGTGTAGGGATGTCGCTGCATTTAAAAGCCTTTTCTCTCCTTTGGCAGCGGCCTGTTATTGTGGGTGTTGCCGTCATCACTCAGCTGTTGTTTCTACCTATTTTAGCGCTTTTGGTGGTGAGTCTGTTTCAAGTGCCTGCTGTATTGGCAGTAGGTATTTTAGTTTTGAGCTTTGCCCCAGGTGGTGCAACTTCGAATATGATCACTTACTTATGTAAAGGCGATACGGTTCTCTCTGTATGTATCACGGCAATTTCTGGTTTAATAACGCCCTTTACGATGCCCATTTTTACGATGTTAGCGATCAGTTATTTACTTGGTGATTCGACAGCGGTCAGCTTACCGGTTGTAGAAACCGTCGCTAAATTATTATTGATAGCAGTAGTACCTGTTTTTCTGGGAGCATTAGTCCACAATAAATGGCCGCATATTTGCCAGAAACTGGAGATTATTACTAAAGCGCTTGCTTGTCTTTTCCTTATCGTTGTTGTGATAGGGATCGTAAAGGCGAATTTGGCAACCCTACCTAGCTACCTTGTTCAAGTTGCGCCAGCTGTTTTGTGTTTAGTCACAATGGCAATGTTAAGTGGATATTTGATTGCGAAACTTATGGGCTTAACTTCAGAGCAGAAACTAACCTATGCCATTGAGATCGGTATTCAAAATGCAGCGGTGGCGCTGATTATTACCTCTGCAATTTTGCAAAATGACGAGATGTCTGCCAGTGCGCTGATCTATGGGGTATTGATGAATATACCAGCGTTTATGCTTATTATTTGGCGTAACTGGCCTATTTTAAGTCGTAGAGCGCGAACTGTGGTGTAAAGGGGAGTGCTAGAGCTTTTAGTCTATGCCTAGCACTTTATGGTTCTGTAAGCTTAGCTTCCATTGTGGGTGGGCTAAGCAATAGTCGATCACTTCTTTTGTGTAGATTGAACGTGCAGGGCCGTCCATCGGCTGTAGGTAGAAGTGTGTGAAACTAAGTTGTTCGAACTGGTCCGGCTGCGCTAGCGGTTGCGGGTAAACCAATTTAATTTCATCACCTTGGGTGATAATTACTTCGGCATCGGCTTTAGGGCTCACACAGATCCAATCGATATTATCGGGTAGTGGCTTCGTACCATTGGTTTCGATGGCAAGTTCAAAACCGTTCGCGTGGCATTCATCCACCAAGGTTTGGTCTAGTTGAAGCGCAGGTTCACCACCCGTGAAGATGATGTAAGGCTTTTCGTTGTTCCGCTCGGGCCAGAAGCTTTTGAGAAACTGGCAAAGTTCAGCTGCGGTAGCGAACTTGCCACCGTTCTGGCCATCGGTACCGATAAAGTCAGTATCGCAAAAATCGCAGATAGCTTTTTCACGGTCTTGCTCGCGTCCTGACCAAAGATTACAGCCAGAAAAACGACAAAAAATTGATGCGCGTCCACTTTGCGCACCTTCACCTTGCAAGCTATAGAAAATCTCTTTTACGGAATACATCAGATTGTGGTAGAAAGGGCCTTTAAAATCGAGGCGATAAGTCTACACTGGCAGATTTTGACTGCAAGTTAATTCGGTTCATATTAAGCCTGTAAGGTAATCTACAGGTTAACTAGTGTTATAGGGTACATTCGTGGAACTTAGAGAAATTGATAAAGTTGTTTACAAGCAAAAGCAGCGCAAGGTAGGTATCGTTTTTAGTCTGATTTTTGCTGTAATAGGTTTAGGGTTGAGCGCCGTATTACGTCATTACTATGGTAATGCTGAAGGCGAGAATATGATGGTGAACCTAACTGGGGTGCTAATTGGCTTAGCTATCTCCATTATTATCTTTACCCAAGTGGCTAAAAAGCCGTATTTTGATGAGCTTCGGTACGGCTGGAACCTTAAGAAACAGGCGCTTAAGATTCAAAACCATCGCCATCGTTGGGAAGAGCGTCTGAAAGAAGGTGATACAACGGCGGCGATTGTTCTCGCTTTCTATCATAAGGCTACGCTGCAACTGCAAAGCTTAGATGGTAACGAATTCGGCTATAGCGACAGTAAAGAGCGTGAAAATAAGTTTTTGGTTGAATGTGAGAAGCTGTCCTTAGACCCTGATGCATCTAAATATTCGATCGATATGCTGTTGGATATGAAATAACGCGCTATTTATTTTTGCGAAAAATTGATATTACTAAGGAGCCTAAGGCTCCTTTTTTGTGTCTGATTTCAAGAGTTGAGGTTTTACGATGCTTAGTCAATTTAAGCGATCTATTCTGGTATGGATGGTTTTCTTGTTTTCGCCGTATCTCGTTGCTGAGCAGAGTAAGAGGGTGATGATTACCCCAGAACTTTTCTCTTTTGTGGTTGAGCATGAAGGTGAGTCTGTTGAGATTAAGCGCAACCAAGAGTCTGATAATACTATCCATGAGCTTTATCTAACGACCTCTCGTGGCACACCGCAACCTATGTTTCCATTCGAACCTTATGAAGTGGAAACCATTGGCGAGAGGGAATTTATTGAGTATCTACAACAAGCTCAAACAGATAGCTCTACTTTAATTGTCGATACTCGCACTGAGGGCTGGCATTACCGACTGACCATACCGGGCAGCACCAATATTCCATACACCTTGTTAAAAGATCCTGAAACTATTTCCGATACGTTGGAAGAGTTGGGAGCAATCAACAAAGATGGCGTTTGGGATTTCAGTCGGGCAAAAACACTTGCTGCTTTTTGTAACGGCTATTGGTGTGGACAGACGCCTACCTTTATATGGGCGTTACTAGAGCTAGATTACCCAGAGGAAAAGTTGAATTACTATCGAGGTGGCATGCAAGCTTGGACAAGCTTAGGGCTGACTACGGTAGGGGATTATTATCTGGAATAGTAGGGAGTTTTATTGTACCCCCTACTATCTGAGAATAAGGTGTCTATTTAATTTGGTTTAGGTAGTTAGTTAAGCGATCCTTATTCATCACAAACGTAGCGCTTAGCTCAGCCGCATTGGTTTTTACTTCTTCTAGGTTTGTTGGTTTACCTGCTACAACGACCCCCACCATTGCCATCATCGCGTGTGGACGGCATTTGTATACGTACACGCCTTCCTTATCGACGGTGAAAGAAACTTCTTTCATCATTTTTCCTTTCCAGCCTGTCGAACCCGCAGGGATTAGGTTGCTGATTGATTCAGAGTTGTGACCTGGATCTGTAGGTTGGAATGTAACGGTATCACCTACTTCTACATTTAAAATGGCAGGCTCAAAAACCATGGAGCCGTCAGGACCTGAATTTTTCATCATGACTGTATGATCAGCAGCATTAGCAAAATTGGCACATACAGCTAGAGCTAGGCCCGCGCTTAAAGTTTTAATATTCATCGTATGTATTCTCTCTATCTGGTAATGAAAATAATAATGATTATTAAATCATTTGTGGATATTGTGAAACATTATTACTTAGAAGTATAAAAATCAAAGGTGTATACGTGCTTAATGACTAGACGGTTTTATGATGGCTGGGTAAAGATCTTTAGATTTTTTAGGAGCCTCTATTTCAGGCATCTTATCCAACTGATTAGCTCCATATATAGCGATAAACAGAGGAGAGGCAATGACAAACATCAAGAGGCCAGCCATGAACTGTCCTCTCATGCCTCTGCGAATCGGTGTCGGTTTAAATACTTTGTAGCCCTTTGGTGGGAATTGCGCTTGTATTAACCCTCTGAAAGCCATGGGGAGCATCGTTATGGCAAGGATTAGGAAGATCGAAATAGGTATTCCAATCAGTAAAAGGTGCCAAAGATAATCAGCCCCGTTTAGGTCAAACAGACTGTAACAGTGAGGCTGTTCTGCAAGGCGGGTGATAGATGGGAATAACCAAAGCTCGCCAGCGGCTATGAGAACAGCGCCTAAACCCATAAACAGGATAATGAGCTTTATCTTCTCGCGCTTTGTGTATTCCGGTGCGTAATCCATCTGCTCTGCCCATATTGGAGATGAAAGCTTAATTTATAACCTTACCACTAGTCGCGCCGAGTTATAAATTAAGCTTGGACAGTCAGCTAATAATTAAGGGCGTTGTGCTTCGCCGCCAAAGGCTTCAATTAGAGCAGGGAATAGCTTGCTGAACTCTAGACCCATTTGAACCATATCGGCATCGAATTGAGCGATTTCGTCTTCCGCTGCTTCGTCGGCCATTTTCTCCTGTAGCTGTTCGCTCAGTTTTAGACGTTTGATAGACAGGTCTTCTTGCAGAGTAATCTTGAGCTGCTCATCCCATTCTAGAGCGAGCTTCACTACACGCTTGCCTGCTTCTAGGTGGGCAACAAACTCATCATCTTCCAGTTGTTGGCCTTTGATTCGAATTACGCCGCCTTCTATGACGTTATCACGTAGCTCACATTCATCTAGTACTTCAAAGCCTTGTGGGATGCTGTCGTGTTGCTCCAACCAATGTGACATAACGGCAGAAGGTGATTGGTTTACATCAGGCAGTGTGATTGGCAGACTGCCTAATGTGCCACGAAGGTGACTTAGTAGCTCTTCTGCGCGTTTATGGCTAGAAGCATCTACTGCAATCCAGCCAGCTGCAGGGTTGATCAGAGCGGTGGTCTGCTGGAATTTACTGAAGGCACGAGGCAATAGATCAAGAATCACTTCATCTTTCAGTTGGTCGCGTTCTTTTTTGTACACTTTGCGTGCTTGTTCATGCTCGATGACCGCAACTTTTTCGCCAACGGCTTCTTTAATTACGGCGCCGGGAAGGATCTTTTCTTCCTTGCGTGCAGCTAGCATAAACATGCCGTGTACCTGATGCGCGTGAACATCATCCAATAAGTGACATGGCGATACCCAGCCATAACGGCTTAGTTCTTGGCTTTTACATGGGTGAAAAGCGTGTTCGATAAGTTTTTCTTGCAGCTGCTCTTGAGTGTATTCAAACGCTTCAGTTAGGCGATAGAAAATTACATTTTTAAACCACATAGCAGCTCCAGAAAACGAAAAAATTGGCAGAGCATGGTAGGCAAGATTTGTACGCGATGGAAGAGAAAATCTGCAATTGGCTGAAATAAAAGAGAGGTGAAGAATTAGCTAGCGGGATAAGTAAGAAAGGGATAAAACTGACGGCAGCGATTAGATTGGGCTGCCGTCAGGTTTTAATTAGATGCCAGCGTAAGCAAGAAGGGTATGTACTGGTACACCTGCATCTTGGATTTTGCTAGAACCTTGTAGGTCTGGCAGATCGATTAGTGCTGCTGCTTCTGACACTTCCGCACCAAGTTCTTTGATGAGACTGCACGCTGCTAAGATAGTGCCACCTGTAGCAATCAGGTCATCAAATACCAAAACGCGATCGCCTTCCTTCACAGCATCAGTCTGCATCTCTACAGCTGCAGTACCGTATTCAAGCTGGTATTCCTGATGAATGGTTTCACCCGGTAGTTTGCCTTTTTTACGGACGAGTACCAAAGGAATATTCAGGTGGTAAGACATGATGGAGCTGATCAAAAAACCACGAGCATCAATACTCGCAATATGCGTGATGTCACTGTCGATATAGCGCTGGATAAATGCATCAGAGATCATGCGAAGCGCTTTAGGATCTTTAAATAGTGGAGTGATATCGCGGAATTGAACGCCTGGCTCCGGCCAGTCTGGGATCGTACGAATTACGGATTTCACATAACATTCGTCATATGACATGAAGAACTCCTTAGAAACAGCAGGTTTTGACACAGCTCAATGTTTTATTACGCAGCAAAAGCTTTAATAAATGCGTTGGGTTACACATTGAGATGGCTACTTAATTGTGCGACTAAATAAGCACCGGTTGCGAAAGCGATCGGTGCTTTTTTATGTGTAGGGGCTAACTGCAAGTGCCTTTGCCACATTGAGCAGTTACAGGCTCTTCAGCGTCCTTAGCTGGACACTCGCCAGATAGTTCGTAAAGTTTATCCAGATCCTGGATATGAACCTCTTTACCTTCAACTTGTAATAGTTCGGACTTCTGGAAGCGGGTAAAAATTCGACTTACGGTTTCAACTGCAAGGCCTAGATAGTTACCGATCTCGTTACGCGACATCGATAAACGGAAACTTGTTTCAGAATAACCACGTGCTTTAAAACGCATCGATAATTTCACAAGGAATGTTGCAACACGTTCTTCAGCATTCTTCTTCGATAGGAGCAGCATCATCTGTTGCTCTTCACGGATCTCTTTACTCATCGTACGCAGCAGTTGGCGGCGTAATTCAGGTAACTGACCGGAAAGTTCGTCCAAACGCTCGAACGGAATTTCACAAACCGTAGTTGTTTCGAGGATTTTTGCAGATACAGGGTATTCGTTGTTATCAAAACCGCTCATACCAACCAGTTCACCTGGGAAGTAGAACCCGGTGATCTGCTCTTCACCTTCATTTGTGATTGTGTAAGTTTTTACTGTGCCGACGCGGATGGCATAAACACTCGCAAATTCTTCGCCTTGGTGGAAAAGATGCTCGCCTTTTTTCAGTGGGCGGCTTTTGTCGATAATGTTGTCCAGGCGTTCCATCTCTGTCATATCCAGAGATACGGGCAGACACAAAGAGCTCAGACTACAAGTGTTGCAGCTTACCTGCTGTAGACTACGTAGTTTTCCATCAGTTGCCTTGTTATCACTCATAGTGCGATCCTGTCGTGGTTATATCGAATGGCTACCCACTGATTATGTAATATTTCCGTAAATACGGAAAGTTAAATAATCTTCGAGAAACGCTGTGAACTCTGATCTTTTGGTATATACGCATCAAATGCCATACATATACGACGAATCAATAGGCGACCAGCAGGAGAGACTACAATCTCATTTGCATTCATGCTGATTAAGCCATCTTTAGTAAATGCTTCTAGCTCAGCAATGGAAGTTGCGAAATAGTCGTCGAAAGCAATATCAAATTTTGATTCAACCGCTGTTTTGTCTAGCTCAAAGTGGCAGATTAGCTGTGTGATTACATGACGACGGATGATGTCATCTTGCGTCAGGCTTACACCGCGCTTAATTGCATGAGCGTTACTATCTACTGCAGCACTGTAATAAGGCATGTCGTGCTCATTTTGATAATAAACAGAGCCGATTTGGCTAATCGACGAAACGCCCATAGCGACAAGGTCGCACTCTGAGTGAGTCGTATAGCCTTGGAAATTACGATGTAATTTACCTGTGCGCTGAGCAATGGCTAGCTCATCATCAGGCTTAGCGAAGTGGTCCATACCGATATAAACATAACCTGCATCAAGCAGCTTATTGATGGTGGATTCTAGAATCGCAAGCTTAGTCTCTGGGCTAGGCAGTGTTTCTTCCTGAATATGACGCTGCGGACGGAAACGATCTGGAAGATGAGCGTAGTTGAATACTGAAAGACGATCTGGATTCATTTCGATCACAGTATCGAGTGTTGCGTTAAAACCTTCGAACGTTTGGTAAGGAAGTCCGTAGATCAAATCTAGGTTCAGGGAACGGAAACCTAATCTGCGAGCTTCTTCTAGAATTGCTGCTGTTTGTTCTACTGACTGAACGCGGTTAACTGCTTCCTGAACTTTTGGATCGATGTCCTGTAGGCCAAGACTGATACGGTTAAAGCCTATTTCACGAAGAACTTTAATTGTTTCTAGGCTTGCTTCTCGAGGATCGATTTCGATGGAGTAATCACCGCTATCGTCATCCAGAAGGTTAAAGTTTTTGCGCATTTCAGCCATTAGCTCGATCATCTGTTCGTGGCTAATGAATGTTGGTGTACCGCCACCCCAGTGTAACTGAGTTACTTTACGGTCATTGCTGTACCATTTAGATAGCTGAGCCATCTCTTTATAAAGAGTATCCAGATAAGGCTGTGCTTTTTTGCGGTTACGCGTGATCACTTTATTGCATGCGCAGTAGTAGCAAACATGCGCACAGAATGGGATGTGAACATACAGCGAAAGTGGATCATTGATGTCCGCAGAGTTTTGTCCGGTTGTTACTAGATCACTAGGAGACAACTCTGGGTCAAACTGAACAGCAGTAGGGTAGGATGTATAACGAGGACCCGATAGGTCGTATCGTTTGATCAAGTCCAGATCCCATTTAATCAGATTGTTATCCACGTTTGTCTTCCTCTGTAATCAGTTTCTTGCGAAAAGTGCTCAGTTATTGTTGGAATATTCCCATCCAAGGGATGCTGTATAAGCCCATTCCAATAATGATTGCGCCCGAAATATGTTGGGTCAGACGCTTCTGAAGAATTTGTTTAACTTGTTGGGCCAGTACACCGGTTAACAGCATGGCAGGCAAAGTGCCTACGCCAAATGCCGCCATCAATTGTGCGCTGGTTAGCCAGTCGGATGCTGCTGAAGCCCAAATTAAAGTGCTATATACCAAGCCGCACGGCAGCCAACCCCACAGCCCACCCAGCATGAACGCTTGTCCGATATTTCTAACCGGTAGAAGCTTACTCGCGGCGGGACTGATCTGTTTCCACAGTACTCCGCCTGCTCTTTCTAGGTGGGTTAAACCTTTCCACCACTGGGCAATGTAGAGGCCCATGAAAATCAGCATCAATCCGGCAAAGCTGCGTAGTACGAGTTGCAGTATAGGATCGGTTAATAACCAACTCAGGCTACCTAAAATGGCGCCTGCAGTTGCATAGCTAATAATGCGCCCAGAGTTATAGCCGAGTAAAAGTAGGAAGCCCTGACCTCCCTTAGGGGAGCTAAGGGAAACGGTGGCAGCTATGCCACCGCACATACCTAGACAATGCGTACCGCCAAGCAAACCTAATAAGAATGCTGTAGGTATGACAAGTGCTTCAGTCATTGCCTTTGTCAGTCGGTTTTACTTTTGCATCATCCGGAATCAGATCATCGTCATCATCATAGAGAATGCTATGTGCAGGGCTGTCTAGATCGTCGTACTGGCCGTTGTTAACGTTCCAGAAGAAAGCCCAGATAGCAAAGCCAATTAACAAGATGGCAATGGGGATCAGCAGGAAAATTATATCCATTGAAACTACATAACCCTAATTTTCAAATGTGCTTATTCTACCTGATTTTGCATAACCGCGTCAGGCTTAGCCGACTGAGTACCCTGATCTCTGTCATTGGAATGGACAGAACCTCGGGTTAATTTGTTCAGGCGCATCGCATTACCGACTACGACCAATGAACTTGCCGACATACCAATTGCTGCCATATACGGAGCAATGAAGCCAAAGGCCGCTAATGGTAAAGCGCTTAGGTTATAGCAAAGTGACCAAGCTAAGTTTTGCTTAATGATTCTTTGAGTCTTTCTCGCGAGCAAAATACCATCAGCCAGACGCAATAGATCGTGGCTGATCAGTACGCCATCAGCATTGGTTTTAGCAAGATCAGAAGCGCCGCCCATAGCGATAGACGTTTGTGCTCCTGCAAGTACAGGGATGTCGTTAATACCGTCACCCACCATAATTACATGAGCACCTTCCTCTTGAAGCTTATTAACATGAGCAAGTTTTTCTGCAGGTGATACGCCGGATATAGCGGTATCTATGCCTAGTTGACTGGCTACTTCCGCTACCGCTGAAGAGTTATCGCCCGTCAGCATCTGACAGTTAAGCCCCATCGAGTGAAGGATCTCGATCGTCTGTTTAGCTTCGCGACGGATTTGGTCATTCAGGCGGAACCAAGCTAGCGCTTGAGTCTCATTACATAGAAGCAACCACTGCCCACTTGTTTCAGGTAGCGATGGTTGACTTTGCGTTAGGATCTCGCTCGCATAATCAGGTTTACCAATACGATATCTTTGATTGTCGATCACTCCTTCGATGCCTTGACCAAGTGTTGCTTTGATCTCGGTTGCTACTAGATCACCTTGTTGATCGTGGAACGCTTGCGCAATTGGATGTTCACTGTGCTTCTCAAGCGCAGCAGCAAACTTGGTACAGGCGTCTTGATCATGATCCGCTAGAGGAACCACTTCTTGAAGACTGAGGTTGCCCTCGGTTAGCGTGCCTGTTTTATCGAAAACAACATGAGTTGCCGTCGAAAGGCTTTCAAGTACATGGCCTCGGGTAATTAATAAACCGTTTTGGCGCAGTGTTCCTGTGGCAGCAGTGAGTGCTGTCGGTGTGGCCAATGAAAGCGCACAAGGACAAGTCACTACCAGTACCGATAGGGTGATCCAGAATGCATGAGCAGGCTCAACGAAGTACCAACCTGTAGCTACAACGGTTGCGGTGACTAAGACCGCCGCTACAAAGTAGCTAGCAACCTTATCAGCAATCTGAGCAACTTTAGGTTTATCTTCTTGAGCACGATCGAGCAGACGAACAATAGCTGATAGCTTGGTCTCGTCACCCACCTGAGTGATTTTAATCGTGATCGGGTTTTCGACGTTAATCGTGCCGCCAACAACCTTGTCATCGATATCTTTGCGAATAGGCAGGTATTCACCCGTTAGCGCTGCTTCATCTACCGAGCTGCTACCAGCAATGATGATACCATCTGCAGGAATCGTATGGCCTGGTTTGACCAATACAATATCGTCTAGCTTCAGTTCTTGTGCAGGTACTAATTGCTCTTCACCATCGACTAGTTTGATAGCACTAGCCGGTAGTAAGTTGAGGAGTGCGTTACCCGCTTTGCCTGTTCTATGACGGGCCTGCATTTCAAGATAACGGCCAATTAACAGGAAGAAGGTGAACATAGTAACGGAGTCGTAATAGACCTCACCACTATTCGTGATGGTTGCCCAGACACTGGCTAAATAAGCTCCACCGATTGCGATAGAGACAGGGAAGTCCATGGTTAAGTGTCGAGTTTTAAGATCCCTTAGCGCTGCAATAAAGAAAGGACGTGCAGAATAAAGGATTACTGGGGTTGCAATGACTAAGCTAGCCCAGCGGATAAAGCTGACATACTTATCTTCCATGCCCTGTAGAGCACCGCCATAAAGCGCGATAGCAAACATCATAGTCTGCATCATGCCGATGCCGGCAACACCTAGACGGCGAGTTGCACGCTTACGTTCCTGCTCTAAGAGCTGCTCTTCTTTGTCAGGGTGGTAAGGGTGGGCTTGATAACCAATTCGGTATATCTCAGCCATGATTTTACTGAGTTTTGCTTGGGATTTATCCCAAGTGATACGAGCGCGGTGGTTGGTCAGGTTGACCTTAGCTTTACTTACGCCCTCGATATTACTGATGTGGTGATCGAGTAACCACACGCAAGCTGCGCAGGTAATACCTTCGATAACCAGTGTGGCTTCGGAGCTAGATTCATTAACTTTGACGAAATTACTTTGCACATTTTCGTCGTCGTAAAGCTCAAGCTCAAGAAGCAGTGTTTCCGGAAGGTCCTTAGTGTTCAGCTCCGGGGAGTAGGCTGCTTCAGTACGATGTTTGTAATAATTGTCCAAGCCACTATCGACAATAGTCTGTGCGACTGCTTGGCAGCCTGGGCAACACATATCTCTACTTTCACCGTTAATTACAGCACTATAGTTACTACCCGGAGGGATAGTAAGGCCGCAGTGGTAACAGTCAGCAGACTTTACTGAGTTAAGGTTGCTGCTCATTGTTCGTGGGCAGGTTTAAACTCAATTGTATTCTGATCGTATGGTGGATGTGCCTCTGCACGGAGGTTCCAGTTGCGGGCTTCATCCTTCAGGATCAGATAACGCTTACCTTGTAGCAGGCTCTTTAAGCTGCCTGTATAGGCTTCAGTGCCAGGAACTTGCTTAAGTAGAATACTCTGATCGTATTGCTGGTGAGTAGGGTGAATGATACTGAGGTTAAGGAACTCTGGAAGATAATCGCCTTTGCTCTTGAATTTCAGCATTAGATCGCCAGTTGTATTATCGAGATTTAACTGACCGCTAACGCCAAGGTCGATCGCTTCTTGAGACTGACTTTTATCTACAAAATGGCCTCGGGCTACTTTGTAGTAGTCATCTTTTACCAAACCGTCATGTGTAACGATTGATAGGTAAAGGTAAAAAGTTCCGTAAAAAACTACGGCAATAATCGGTGATAAAATAAACCAAAGCCAAGGTTGTTTGTACCATGGGCCGGGGATGTTGTTGTCGCTGTCACTCATGTATCAATACCCAAAAAAAAACTGTCGTATCCAAAACTGGAACACCCAGTTTCAGACCGACAGCTATTCTACCTTATTTCTAAAAGAAGGGGCCTAGAATTTATTCTAATCGACCCTTCTTTTGACCTAGCGCTTAGGTGCAGGGCCAATAAAACGGTTTTCAACTTCTATAACAATGTCGGAATTGTCCTTTGCTATCACTTTGAAGTTGATATTGTTATTGGCTTTGCTTAGGTATATCTTCTTAATGTTCAATCTAATTGGAAGATCAATTAGCTCACCTGCTTTGATAGTGACCTCGGATTTGCCAATGTATTCAAGGCCTTCAATACCTGTCACAGATATAGTGTAGCTATGATCGACTTGCTCTTTATTGGCAAGTTTCAGTGTATATACATTCTCGATAACACCTGAAGTGACTTCTGTATATAGCTGCCCACGATCGCGTAAGATATCGACTTCTAACGGAATACGGCTATATATTGTGTAGGCAAACGCGACACACATCGCACATAAAACAGCGAAGTAACCGATTAATCTAGGACGCATGATGTGCGTTTTATTACCGTCAAGTTGATGCTCAGTTGTGTAGCGTACGAGGCCTTTTTCGTAACCGACGCGTTCCATAATGTCGTCACAGGCGTCAACACAAGCACCACAGGCTACACACTCATATTGCAGGCCGTCGCGAATGTCGATTCCCACTGGGCAAACATAAACACAATTGTAGCAATCAATACAGTCGCCTAAGCCTTCTGCTTTATAGTCAGAGCCTTTTTTACGTTTGCCTCGGCTTTCGCCGCGTTTCTCGTCGTAAGAAATGATCAAAGTGTCTTGGTCGAACATAACTGATTGGAAGCGAGCGTAAGGGCACATGTAGATACATACCTGCTCACGCAACCAGCCAGCGTTGCCATAGGTTGCTACGGCAAGGAAGCCTAACCACCACATCTCCCAAGGGCCAAGTTCAAAACTAAAGATGCTTGGGATAAGCTCGCGAATTGGAGTGAAGTAACCAACAAACGCGATAGCGGAAATAATAGAGAAAGCGACCCATAGGAAGTGTTTTGCGCTTTTTCTCAGTAATTTTTCTTTGCTCCAGCCTTTAGATTTATCCAGCTTCATTCGCTTGTTGCGATCACCTTCGGTGAAGTTCTCTATCCAGATATAGATCCAAGTCCAAACGAATTGCGGGCAAGCATAACCACACCATAATCGACCGGCAAATACGGTAAAGAAGAAGAGGGCAAAGGCAAGAATAATCAGTAGCCAAGACAGTAACATAAAGTCTTGTGGCCAGAAGGTGCTACCAAATACATGGAATTGTCTGTTGGGTAGATCAAACAGAACGGCCTGTCTGCCATCCCATGTGATCCATGAGAAGCCAAAGAACATCAATAGCATGATAAAGCTAGAGGCTTGGCGTAAGGTTTTAAAGATACCTTTGTAGTTCTTTACATAAATATGCTCGCGTTTGGCATATAGGTCGTACTCTTGGGATTTTTTCTTGCTCTTGGGTGTGACATCTTGAACCGGGATCTGATTCATATCGTTGCTCACATACTCACCAGTGAAAGTTAAACTCATCAGAACTAATACGCTCACCATGCATTAGCAAAGTTGAATATTATAATAGATCCTCAAAAAAAAAGGCGACATGATCTACATCATATCGCCTTTATTTTAGTTCAACTATCTAATTACTTTTTAGATAGGCTGTAAACGTATGCAGTGATCAGGTGAATCTTCTCATCGCTTAGTAGGTCTTTATGAGCTGGCATTACACCATTACGACCAACACGGATAGAGTGAGCCACTTTTTCGAAGCTACCACCGTACAACCAGATGTCATCAGTTAGGTTAGGTGCACCTAGGATAGGTAGACCTTTACCGTCAGTACCGTGACAAGCAGTACATAGTGCTTGGAATTGACCTTTACCGCGAGCTGCGCCTTCTGCATCAGCTTCTGCACCGCTTAGAGATAGTACGTAGTTAGTTACGTCACGTACGCCTTCTTCGCCTAGTACAGCGCCCCAAGGTGGCATGCCGCCGTTACGACCGTTAGCAATAGATGTCTTGATAGTCTTCTCGTCACCACCGTACAACCAATCGTTGTCCGTTAGGTTAGGGAAGCCGTGTGCACCTGTTGCTGCTGTGCCGTGACATAGAGAACAGTTGTTCGCAAACATACGCTGACCCATTTTTAGGCCTAGTGCGTTGTCTGGGTGCTGTAGCTCTTCTGCAGACATAGCTGCGTATTTAGCAAAGATTGGCTTGTACGTCTCTTCAGCGTGAGCCATTTCTTCTTCCCACTGGCCAGTAGAAGTCCAGTTCAATAGACCTGGGAAACTACCTAAACCTGGGTAAAGAATAAGATAAACAATGCCGAAAACAACGGTGCCCATAAACATCTGGAACCACCATTTTGGCAGAGGGTTATCGTATTCAGCAATGCCATCAAATTCATGGCCTAATGTTTCTTCAGTTGTATCTTGGTGCGGCTGACTTTTGCGAGTAGCAATCAATAGCCAAGCACAACCAAGAATTACAGCTAGGGTAATCACTGCTACCCATGCGCTCCAAAAAGCACTCATTTTTCAATTCTCCCGTCACTGGCCTCTGTATTGTCCGATTTCATCTCGTCTGCCTCATCGGGTTCGTTCAGAGGCATGTTGGCTGCATCGTCGTACTTGTCTTTATTTTTTGGATTAAGCACCCAAACAAATAGCGCCAAGAACGTAATCAGCATGATTACCGGAATATAAGGGCCATAAACTTCGTAACTCACGCGTTACTACCGCTTGTTAGTGTATTCAGAATGCATTTTACCCAGTGCTTGTAGGTAAGCTACAACAGCATCGATCTCGTATTTACCCTGAACTTCTTTCTGGGCATTAGCGATCTGCTCGTCAGTGAAAGGAACACCAACAGCGCGTTGTGCTTCAAGCTTCTTAGCAGTGTCTGCACCGGTTAGTTTGTTTTCAAACAACCATGGGTAAGAAGGCATCTTAGACTCAGGTACAACGTCACGAGGGTTGTACAAGTGAGCGCGGTGCCAATCATCAGAGTAACGACCACCTACACGAGCAAGGTCTGGACCTGTACGCTTAGAACCCCATAGGAATGGGTGTTCCCAAACGTGCTCATTCGCAGTTGAGAAGTGACCGTAACGTTCCGTTTCAGCACGGAAAGGACGGATCATCTGACTGTGACAAGTGTTACAACCTTCACGGATGTAGATGTCACGGCCTTCAAACTCAAGCGGAGTGTAAGTACGTAGGCCTTCAATTGGCTTAGTAGTAGAAGTTTGGAAGAACAGAGGAACGATCTCTGCTAGGCCACCACCGCTGATTACGATGATGATAAGCAGAATCATCAGGCCAATGTTCTTTTCTATCGTTTCGTGTTTGATCATTTCTATCTGCTCCTATGACCTTAAGCTGCCTGTGCAGAAGCTTGAGCTTCTGGTGCAGTGCTGCCTTTACGAACAGTCTGCCAAGTGTTGTAGGCCATCAGAATCATACCAGTCAGGAAGAACATACCGCCCAACCAACGAACAAAGTAACCAGGGTGAGAAGCTTCTAGTGCTTCTACGAAGCTGTAAGTCAAAGTACCGTCAGCGTTAACTGCACGCCACATTAGACCCTGTAGGATACCGTTAACCCACATCGCGCAGATGTATAGAACCGTACCTACTGTCGCTAGCCAGAAGTGAGTGTTGATAAGACCAACGCTGTACATCTGAGCTTTACCGAATAGGCGAGGGATCATGTGGTAAACCGCACCGATAGAGATCATTGCAACCCAACCCAATGCACCAGCGTGTACGTGACCAACAGTCCAGTCAGTGTAGTGAGACAGTGCGTTTACTGTCTTAATGGACATCATTGGACCTTCGAACGTAGACATACCGTAGAAGGAAAGAGATACAACAAGGAAACGAAGAACTGGATCCGTGCGAAGCTTATGCCAAGCACCAGATAGAGTCATCATACCGTTGATCATACCACCCCAAGATGGAGCAAGAAGGATCA
Source organism: Neptuniibacter sp. QD48_55 (assembly GCF_047778115.1). Classification (GTDB taxonomy): domain Bacteria; phylum Pseudomonadota; class Gammaproteobacteria; order Pseudomonadales; family Balneatricaceae; genus Neptuniibacter. The sequence goes on from NZ_CP180555.1 coordinate 1,230,127, forward strand.
GAGACATAACCATCGCTACAGACTGAGTCCAGTCAGGAAGCGCTGTGTAGTGAAGGTGGTGACCACCAGCCCAAATGTATGTCGCAATCAACGCCCAGAAGTGAACGATAGATAGACGGTAAGAGTAGATTGGACGTTCAGCTTGTTTTGGTACGAAGTAGTACATCATACCTAGGAAGCCAGCTGTCAGGAAGAAACCTACAGCGTTATGACCGTACCACCACTGGATCATCGCATCTACAGTACCGGAGTAGATGGAGTAAGACTTCCACATAGAAACAGGGATAGCCATGCTGTTAACGATGTGTAGAACAGCTACAGTGATGATGAATGCCATGTAGAACCAGTTACCTACGTAGATGTGAGATGTCTTACGCATCTTCACAGTACCTAGGAATACAATAGCGTATGCAACCCACACGATAGTAATTAGCAGGTCGATAGGCCATTCTAGCTCAGCATATTCTTTGGAAGAAGTTAGACCTAGCGGCAGAGTGATTGCTGCTGCAAGGATTACTGCTTGCCAGCCCCAGAATGTAAACGCTGCAAGGCCATCAGAGATCAGGCGGCGTTGGCTGGTGCGTTGAACTACATAGTAAGATGTTGCAAACAGGGCACAGCCGCCGAATGCAAAGATAACTGCGTTAGTGTGCAGTGGACGTAGACGACCGTAAGTCAGCCACGCTGTATCAAAGTTTAGTGCTGGCCAAACCAACTGTGCAGCAATTAGGACACCGACGGTCATACCGACGATACCCCAAATTACTGTCATGATGGCGAACTGGCGCACCACTTTATAATTGTAGGTGGGGTGTTCAGTTGCTGTGCTCATGTCAGGCTCTCATCAACAAGCTATTTATGGAAATTTTGAGTTTCGCAGGCAATTATCTTGGAATAGGGCCTTATTTTCAATGTGTTTAGGTCATTCAATGAGGCATTTTGTCGCAGTTGCGAAATTTCTACCTAGGTATTGTTTGCTTTATACTTTTAGGTCGGGGTGTTTTTTAACTTAATGAAATATAAGGAATATTTTTTATAGGTTGTAATCCTTTGTTTTAAAAAGAGATATAATTTTGGCGTTTTTTGTCGTAAAAAACGTCGCATTTTGTGCTGCACAGTAAGGCTTTTCTCAGCGTTTGTTGATTCAAGTCAACTTTGAAACAGCTGTAAAACTCATTTTTTGACTGATTAAGGGACTGTTTATGTTAATTGATGGTGAATTGAAAGCGGGGAAAGTGCTATTTGCGCATGGTGCGGGTGCGCCAATGGACAGTGACTTTATGCAACAGATGGCTCTGCGCTTAGCTAAACTTGGATTGCAGGTTGTTCGTTTTGAATTTCCATATATGCAGACCATTAGAGAAACGGGCAAGCGACGCCCTCCAGATAGAATGCCTAAATTGCTGGATTACTTTACACAATTGATTGAAGAGCAAGTAGTGGTTGGTCAGCCACTGTATTTGGCGGGAAAATCTATGGGCGGGCGTGCTGCTTCAATGCTACTTAGTCATCCAGCCGTAAGTGCTGGATTTGTATTCGGTTATCCTTTTCATCCACGTGGAAAGCCCGATTCGTTACGTGTTGATCATTTAAAAGATTTACCAAAGCCTTTGCATATATTTCAAGGCGAAAGGGATCCAATGGGTTCACTTCCTGAAGTTACAGAGTACAATTTGCCGCCATCTGTCCATGTGCATTGGTTTGAGGATGGTGATCATGACATCAAACCACGTAAGGCTTCAGGTTTTACGCAAATTCAGCATATGGACCATATCGCTCAGATTATCGGGAAACAGCTAAGTTGACATATTTTAATCGATTAGTCCTACAGTGCCGCTCAGGCTTCGAGAAAGAGGTCGCAGGGGAGATTACTGATCAGTGCTCTAACATTGGCGTTTATGGTTACTGTACTCTAGAGTCCGGTCAGGGTTATGTAGAGTTTCATTTGCAAACTCCAGGTGATGCAGAGCGGGCTATTGCTGAAATTGATTTTAATAGTCTGATTTTTGTAAGACAGTGGATGGTTTGTGGCGATTGCCAGGAACTAGAGCGGGACGATCGAATTTCGCAGTTACAACAGATTCTTGCTGATTTCCCTGATTGTACTGATCTTTGGGCCGAATACCCTGATACGACAGATGGTCGCGAGTTGGCGACCTTTTCCAAGAAGTTTAGCTCGGCTTTGGCGCAAAAGTTGCGTAAAAGCGGGCGTTTGAAGAAAAAAACGAATCTCAAAGGCAATCGTTTAATGCTGTTTGTATTGTCTGGCAGTGAAATGTTTGTGGGTTATGCGCCTGTGAATAATTCAGCGCCTTGGCCTCTAGGTGTGCCCCGTCTTAAGTTCCCCAAACAAGCGCCAAGTCGTTCAACGTTGAAATTAGAAGAGGCGTGGCATTGGTTTATTCCGCGTGACGATTGGGATCAGCGAATCCCTCATGGTTCAACAGCAGTAGATCTGGGGGCCGCACCGGGCGGTTGGACCTGGCAGTTGGTTCAGCGCAGTATGTTTGTTACTGCAGTTGATAATGGGCCGATGCAAGATCAGTTGATGGAATCCGGGCAAGTGACCCACGTTCAGGAAGATGCATACAAATTTATACCTGCGCAGCCCGTCAATATGATGGTGTGTGATGTTGTGGATAAACCGATTAAAACGGCTGGGATGGCAGCGGATTGGGTGATTAATGGCTGGTGCGATGAGGCTATCTTCAATCTGAAACTACCAATGAAGCAGCGTTACCAAGAAGTTGTATCTTGTTTAAATCTGATTGCTGAAAGGTTTATGCAGGAAGGCTTAGCGTATGAGTTATCGGCTAAACACCTTTACCATGATCGAGAGGAGATAACCTGCCACCTTAGAGTGCTGTGAAAATACAGCGATAAGATGGCAGTTTCAGATATTAGTGTTCAAAAACGGTGACTTTTTCCTCGGTTTCTAGCATCGGATTAAGAGTCGCCATCATATCTTGGCGCTCTGAGGATTGTGCCCAGCGTTGCCAGTCTTGAAGAGTTCTGTAGGTTGCAATAACCATTCTGTGGTTTGGATCACTGGCATTTTTCAGAGCTTCGCCAGAAATGAAGCCGTGCGCTTGCATTGCTAATTGTAGCGTTTCACGGGCAGCTTTTTCATAGTGCGCGCCTAAGTCATCGGCAATATGTCGTTCGATAAGTACTCGAATCATATGATCTCTCCATCTAAAACTACGTTCCACACATATAGAATGGATTATTTTTATTTTAAAAGCGACTTTAGTTGCTTAATTACTGATTAAATGACTTTTGCTGTCATAGGTAATTTGAGACAATACGCATCTTTCTGCAAGAGATAAAACATGACGGACATCAAAGCCGACCATATTCTTGATGCAAAGGGCCTATACTGCCCTGAGCCTGTTATGATGTTGCATAATCATGTTAGGGATATGCTGGCAGGGGAAGTGCTGCATATTTTGGCAACTGATCCCTCTACTCAGCGCGATATTCCTAAGTTCTGTACGTTTTTAGGACATGAATTGGTTGAGCAGTATGTAGAAGACGACCTTTACGGGTATTACATTCGTAAGGGTGAATGATGTCTGTGGATGTTGAGCAGATAAGTACTAAAACTAGGCAATTAATTGATCAATTGGAAAATATGCTGGATTCTGCGGAGGCGAATCTGACTCAGTCAAAGCAAGTTTTCCAATCAGAGGCTAATCAGGTGAATGACGTAGTAAACAAAACGCCAAAGGCGAAATCCAAAAACCGTGCTGCAAATATGGCTGCTCTGCAGCAGTTGATGGAAGCGTATCCGAAAACCTTTGATCGTAAAAACGTTAGGCCTCTAAAAATAGGCATCCAAGAAGATCTTGTTGCTGACGAAAAAGTCGCTAAGAACAAAATCAAACGTGCTCTTGCGAGTTATGTTCGTTCACTGAACTACTACCGCTCCCTGCGTGAAGGTGCTGAGCGTATTGATATCAATGGTGAGCCAGCTGGTGTAGTGACTAAAGAAGAGTCAGATCACGCAAAAGGCAAGTTGAAAGAGATAAACAAAGTACGTCAAGAGAAGCGCAAAGAACAAGAGCGTGAAGAGCGTATGAGTAAAAAGCTTGAAATGCTAGTGGGTCGTAAATAAGCCCTAGTCCTAAGCTAGATACAAAAAAACGGCGGTTATACCGCCGTTTTTTTATGTTTGGAGTATGGTTATCAAACCCCTAAGCTTTGCTTAAGGGTTTTGGCGTGCCGTGAAGATAACCTTGGCTACCATCCACATTTAGCGCTTCAAGGATCTGTAGCTGACTTTCTCTTTCTACATGCTCGGCGTAAGCTTTGATCTCAAGGCTATGGGCTACGCTGATCAGGCTGCTGACAAAGAAGCGGTCTTCATCGTTCTGATCGATATTACGGATTAGAGACCCATCAATCTTGATGTAATCAGGTTGTATTGAGTACAGGTAAGAGAAGCCGCTAGGGTGAATACCGAAATGGTCGACACCAAACTCTGCGCCAATAGACTTTAGAGCCTTACGGAACTCTAGAATGCCTTCAATGTTGTTCAGTACACTGGTTTCATCCAACTCGAACAGAACTTTAACGCTAGGGCTGATGGTCTTTAGCTTATCTAGTAGCCATGTTCTAAAGCTTTCACTGCTTACGGCTTCATGACTCAAATTAATGGTCAGTGGGCAAGCAATCTTCTCATGTTGCTCTAGCGCTAGTTCGATTACAGCTCTGTCCATTTCAGGCATTAAGCCAAGCTCTTTTACAACGCTGATGAACTCACCGGCAGACGCGGGTTGATTATCCTGATTAAGAATACGCGCAAAGATCTCATCCTGAATCGGCATAGACCCTGGCTTTTTGCTAAATACGCTTTGAATCTGTAAAAAGATTTGGCGCTGATTGATCGCGTTAGCAACATGTTGTTTCCAATCAGATTGCTGCGGCTGTGCTGCAGTTTTTTCCGATGTGTTGAACTGCTTCCATAGCACTTTAGATTTCTCTGCTTCATTACTCGCTATACGAGCTTCAGATAGAAGCTGGCTACTGTTGCTTTCATCGTTGCATTCGCAACTGCCGATACTGATTATTGAGCCTTCAATATCTTGGCCCATCAACTGCGCAAGGTGTTTGCGGCTTTCCTGATCAAGTTGCTCCAGTTTTAGTTTTAACTGGTCGGTATCGATTGTATTAACCAACAATATGAAGTCTGCGCCGGTTACACGGCCTAGTACACTTTGATCTGACCCGCGTGCAAATTCCTCTAGATGGCTGGCTAGGTGTTTCAGCAAGTTATTGGTCTTATCCATACCTATCTGCTGGTTGGTCTCCTGCAGATTGCATAGATGGATATTGAATAGAGTTCCTCTACCAAAATCTTTACGGTAATCAAGGCGCTCGGCCAGTTGTGCTTCAGTTGCACGTTGATTAGACAAGCCTGTTAAGCTGTCTTGATAAGCGTTTCTGCGTAGCTCTTCAATATTGCGAGCTTGTTCATCGAACATTACCTGTACTTGCTTAACCATGCGGTTCATTGCTTGTACTACACGCTTAAGTTCACGTGTACCTGGTAATTTTTCTTGCTCTAGGTAGCGCTTTTCAGATAGGGCGATTGCTTGCTGCTCTACGGAGTGCAATGGTCTTAGTAGGTATCTAATCAATGAGCTGATAGCGAGCAAGCATAGAATCGATAAAGAGATAAACAGGATGATGCTATCTTGTGCGCCTTTCCAAAGCTTGTCGTAAGCATAACCAGCGCTACTTTGTACGTAGATTTTGCCTACCTGCTGCCATTGGTGCGCTACTTCTCTGAACATAGATGGTGGCGTAATCTGCACCATCGATCTGAACCATTCAGGCACTTCTTCGCTGATGGATTCTTTAGTTTTTTTCTCAAACAGAATCTCTTCATCTGCATTGGTTACGATAATGCGCTGGTAGAAGCCACTGTCAAAAATAGCATTGACGGCAGTTTCAATGGTCGCGCTATCGTTTTCAGCCATATATGGTGCAAGGTAAAGGCCTAAATGTGTGGCAGAATCCTGCGCATGCGACTCCAGTTGATCCTGAAGAACAGAGCGCGAGCTTTCTGACATTATGTAAAGGGTGCCAGAAACCAAACCTATTAGTACCGCAAAGATCGCGGCGATAAGTTGGTTAACCAGTGACATAATAGATACTCCTCATCATTAAACCTACCTTAGGTTAATGTCATTGTTTTCAATACGAGATTGCAGTTTTACCCAAGGCTTTAATCTGTCAGATGTTCCTACTAGCGTAGTTCTGCGGCCCATTTTGGAGAGCCATAGTTTATCACCATTAAAGCTATAAACGTGTAACAGGTCTGTACGCTTGGAAGCAGGCAAAATTTCGCCGTTAATATTGTCCAGAACTAAAGGGGTTGCACGTGGCTTGGGGTAGTACGTTAATACCATATGGGCTTGGTTATATTCCAAGGCTTTAACGTAGGCTAAATTCATTTTTTCTACGGGTACACCCAGCTCTTTGAGTGTGTAGTATTTCGCAATGCTGAAATCTTCGCAGTCACCGCCGTTGGTGATGAGAAATTCTACGGGTGTGGCCCAGTAATCCTTCTTTTTCCAGTGCTTGATATCATCGATAAATCGCACTTGGTTAAAAAAGTCGTTTACGCGTTCAAGCTTGTTACTTTCGCTTTCATTGGCTAATTCAGTTAGAAGATTCTGCCAAGTTTCGAGTCTGCGCTTCGCTTTTGCTCCGTATTTGTTCCCTAGCTTTTCAATATCAGCTTTGCTCAGGCGCACGCTTTCAGCATCAACTTGGGTAAGCAGAAGGGTTGAAGCAAACAGTAACAACACAAAAAATGCTGTATTGAACGATATGGTGTTACTGTGCTGTTTTGATTTAAAGGCTGGGTTCAATGTCCAATCCGTAGCTCAAAAGCGGTTAGTCTTTCTGTGTCGGCATCATGCCGCAATTTTTTAAGGTTTTTTGCCAAGCTTCTGTGTGTTTGTCCCTAACACGTTGGTAACTCAACCAAATGCTGTGAGGTGCTGTTTTGGACAGTATAGTGGTTGAATAAGTTTCCATTGATTGTGGGATGCTTATAGAAAGTGTTGTGTAATTTTGCAGTAATTGCTGATTAAGGTCGAGCCACTGGGAGGCATATCGGTCAGTTTGTGCTAAATAAGGTAGAACTTCACCTATATAAAACTTATAAAAAACGTTTTCTAAGATGCGTGCCGTTTTATTTGGGCTTTGGTTTCTACATAGAGGGGTATTAGGCGAATTTCGCTTATCTAACAAGTTCGCGGCTTGATCAAGATGGTAAGTCAGGACTTCAAGTGAGCTAATAATTGCAGGGCCGGATCGATTGCTATGCAAGACTTTGAACGCTTGGTTTAAGCGATCTTCATTAGGTTTTGTTAAACCTAATTGATCAAGGTTATTTGCGGTTAAATTTACAAGGGTTCGCAAGGCTTCGATACTCTGTTGAGTGCTGCTGTTATCAACTAGAGGTAGGGCAGTTTGCGAACGGCTGAAGTTGGCTTCCATTTCTGGTGCGGTAAATATCCCATTCCATAATTCAGCAGGCAAATTATCGCGTTTAACTCGATAGATGTCGCTTACCCTTTTTAGCAGTTCAGTATCGATAGTGCTGTCGTTGCGTAATGATTCTCGGCACTGAGTTAATAAATAATAAAATTTGAGCTCATACTGTAACTTTGTTGATGGCTTGGCTACTTTGCCAAGAGAGCTATTGCGCTCTGCGATTAGAGGTAGCAAATCACAACGTTTTAATTTCAGAACGTCTAAAAGGCCTTCACGGATCTCAGTGGTTTCTAAGATTCGGTCGCGTTTTAGCGGAAATTGTAACCTTGCCTGAGGGGTGTATGACTCAGGTTGGTTTAGATCGAGGGTGTTACTTAGGCGGTAAAGGTAATTATCTAATACTTGTTCAGGTGTATCTCGGCTACATCCGCTAAGTGATATGAGTAGGAAGATAAGAATATATAACCGTTTTAGCATGACGAGGTTAACGATGTTGGGCTTGGTTGAGCAATTGGTTGCTTTTCCAATGTAAACGAGTAATTAACAGTATAGCGCCAATGGTTAAGCCAATAAGTAAACCAACCCAGAACCCTTTAGGGCCCATTGCTTCAGTGATTAACTCTGTTTTACCTAAGATATAACCAGAAGGTAGACCAATCAGCCAATAGGCGATAAATACAAGCATGAGAGGAACAACAGTATCTTTGTAGCCTCTAAGAGCGCCTGAGCATGTTATCTGGATGGCATCTGAGAACTGGAAAAGGGCTGCAATAATGATCAACGTGCTGGCGATTTCAATAATCTGAACTTCTTGGGTATAAAGCTCGGCAATAGGTGTTGCAAAAAGAGCCATAAGTGAAGAGCTAAAAATTGCCAGGGTTAAAGTGATGACTAAACCTGTAACTGCACTGAATTTTGCTGCGTCAGGTTTTTGCGCCCCGAGTTGGTGGCCAACCCGTATGGTGAGTGCGAGAGATATACTTAAAGGCAGCATAAAGATCAGACCGGTAAAACTGATTGTGATCTGGTGAGAGGCGATCATTATCTCACCAAGATCTGCCAAAAGCAGGGCGATTACTGAAAACATGCTGACTTCGATTAAAAGAGCGATACCTATAGGTAGTCCGAGCTTTAAAAAGTTTTTAAGTGCAGATGGCTCAGGTAGAGACCAACCCGAAAAAGGTTTGATCGTTACAAAGGTTGGTGACTTCGCTAGATAGATAAACGCGCTAAAGAACATAATCCACATAACAATAGCTGTTGCCCAGCCGCAACCTACGCCTCCTAGTTCTGGAAAACCAAACTTGCCATAGATAAGTGCATAGTTAAGTGGGATGTTACATAACAGTCCAAGGATGGAAATTTTCATCGCAGGTTGCGTTTTACCAAAACCTTCAATATAGCTGCGGATAAGTTGATAAAGTAGAAGGGCAGGGAATCCCCAGCTTATAGCAGCTAGGTATTGTGTGGTTAAGCTTGCTAGCTCCTCTTCTACGCCCATGAAGGTAAGAACTGGATCGCAGTTATGCAGGGTAAATATCGCAAGTAAGCTTAAAATCGCGACTATAATCACGCCCTGATGCAGTGTTTCCGAGCTCGCATTTTCTTTATTGGCACCTACAAGATGCGCAACCATAGGCGTGGTGGCCATTAAGATGCCTTGGCTAGCAATAAAAATGGGTAGCCAGATACTTGACCCTAATGCCACAGCGGCTAGATCTGTTGCGCTGTAACGTCCGGCCATCAGCGTATCGACAAAACCCATAGAGGTTTGTGCGACTTGAGCGATCGCTATAGGGAAGCCAAGTGCAAGAATTATTTTGATTTCTTCTAGGCGTTTCAGGGGATGATCCTTAGATAAAACTGAAAGAGGCAGAGTTAAGTTGTTATAGCTCTTCTCGAACCTGTATTGATTTTAAGTATACCGCGATGAAGCGCAGATAGATTAAATCTTATGTTAAAAATTAAGAGCTTAATCGCGCTAACAAGTTGTGTAAAAGGCGGATATGACAGCAGAACACTTACCGATTAGTCGAGTCTTAGACTATTGTAGAGTCCTTTTTGGTTAAAAAAACATCAAAAAACGCACAAATGGAATTGAATTAACACAAAGCAGCGCTATGATCAGATGATCGGAAAAGACATGGCTGCTTTAATGTTGCGGCAAGGAAACTCTTGGCCTAACTCTTTCAATGCGGTCGGTTTTTTCTATTTAACAGCTTTAAGCAGGAAATCTTTCGTTGCTTCGGCTGATTTTAATTATCCAAAATAGGGTTTTGAAAGATGGCAACAACTGGAACAGTTAAGTGGTTTAACGACGAAAAAGGCTTTGGTTTTATTGAGCAGGAAGGTGGTCCAGACGTATTTGCACATTTCAGTGCAATTCAGGGTGAAGGCTTCAAAAGCTTAGCTGAAGGCCAAAAAGTAGAGTTTACTGTGACTCAAGGTCAAAAAGGCCCACAAGCTGAAAACATCGTTAAAGTTTAAGCTGTTGCTACGGGGTAAAATCCCGTCCTGCACATGATAGAAAGGCAAGCCTAGGGCTTGCTTTTTTATTGCCTAAAAGCTGTATTGATTAATGAGTACTACTTTCCAGAATGGTTAGGATCTGTAGTGCTTCTTCTCTGCTTTGACCGCAAAACTCTTCTTCAGGTGCAAAGTCAGCACAAGCTTTTGGTCTTTGTTCTGTGCCAAAAATATCACACCGATTTTGCTGATCTAAATGTTTGCAACGTTCGCCCGCAGGTTTATTCAAGCTAGTGATGCTCGGTGCAATACAGCAGGCACCGCAGTTTTCTCGACATTGCATAGTAACGACAGGGAAAGTTAAAAGGTTATTGTAGCGAAAAGGGTAGAGAAATAAAAAAGCCGGTCAGAAGAAAGACCGGCTTTGGGATTGGCTCTATATCATTATAATTATATTCGACTAGGCTGCTGTGCCTTGATCTTGCAGGCTGCTATCAGCCTGCAGTTCAGTCTTTTTTATAGTATCAAGCCCCAGCGTAGACAAAGTGCGCTTACGCACGCTATTTAGTAACGCTGCATCTTGAGTCAGATCCTGACCGTAAGATGGGATCATCGCATGAATCTTGTCTTGCCACTCTTGTGTAGCAAGTTTTTCTGCGAAGCATGTTTCCACAATGTTGATCATCGTCTGGACTGCAGTTGATGCACCAGGTGAAGCACCTAGAAGAGCAGCAAGCGTACCGTCTTTAGCCGAGATTACTTCGGTACCGAATTCCAACTTGCCTTTACCGTTCTCATCTTCTTTGATGATCTGCACGCGTTGGCCGGCGTAGGAAAGCTCCCAGTCTTCATCTTTTGCATCAGGGAAGAAGTTTCTTAGCGCGTCTACACGAGAGCTGTGAGACTGCATTACTTCACTGATCAGGTACTTAGTAAGGTCCATGTTATTCATACCTACAGAAAGCATCGGCTTGATGTTGCCAAGGTTGATGCTTAAAGGCATGTCGAAGATAGAACCTTTCTTCAAGAACTTAGTCGTAAATCCAGCAAATGGGCCAAACAGTAGGGCTTGTTCACCACCGATGACGCGAGTATCCAAGTGAGGTACGGACATCGGTGGGGCACCGATAGGTGCTGTGCCATAAACTTTAGCCAAGTGCTTTTTAACGATTTCTGGTTTGCGGCAAACTAGCCATTGACCACTTACAGGGAAGCCGCCATAACCTTTACCTTCGGAAATGCCTGCTTTTTGGAGAAGCGGTAGTGCGCCACCACCTGCACCAAGGAATACAAACTTAGCATTGATAACTTCTTTATCGCCAGTTTGTTCATTCTTTAGGGTGATCGTCCAGTTTTTATCTTGGTCTTGCTTAAGATCTTTTACTGTACGGCTTAGTAAAAGTTCGAAATCATCTTGAGCTTCTAGGAAGTTCACCATGTTGCGTGCAAGCGAACCAAAGTTTACGTCTGAGCCGTAAGCAACACGAGTGGCTGCAACTTTCTCGCTAGGGTCACGGTTTTCCATGACCAGTGGCATCCACTGTTTCAATACTGCGTGATCTTCGCTGTATTCCATGTCCGCAAACTGGTGCGTAGCACTCAATGTTTCATAACGATTGCGAAGGAATTCTACGTTCTTCTCACCCCATACAAAGCTTTGGTGTGGTACAGGGTTAATAAATTGAGAAGGTTCAGGAAGGGCGTTTTGTTCTACGAGGTATGACCAGAATTGCAAGCTAACTTCGAAAGAGGCATTAATTGCGAAAGCTTTAGTGGCATTGATCGTGCCGTCTGGCATTTGTGGCGTGTAGTTCAATTCACAATATGCCGCGTGGCCCGTACCGGCATTGTTCATGCCATCTGTACTTTCATGGGCGACATGATCTAGGCGCTCGATCATGCTGATTTTCAGGGAAGGATCTAGCTGCTTGAGCATGACGCCAAGGGTCGTACTCATAGCTCCCGCGCCGACTAGCAATACGTCTACTGATTTTGTGGTCATAGGAACTTCGCCATTTTAATAATAATAATGGTTTGTGAAGTAGCTGCGGGGATGGGGGCTTGTGGCCGCAACAGTAATGACTTTGGTGAGTCAGCTGTTATCACCCGAGACTTCTTTGTTCTGCAACACCTAGAACATAATTTTATGACATTTTCTGGAGGTTGCAGGATGTTTGGCGCGAATTATACGGATTCTGTCGCTAATGTCTTGGGAAATAAGGCCAAAGGAGTTAGCAATTCGGATTAGATTAATTCTAAAGTATTACATATTTTGGCATAACTACTGTCGTATGAAGTAATGTTTGCGGTCTTTGTGTATATAACTATTCTCTAAAGTTATTAAAGATGGATATAACTGATCTCTTTTGTTTACTTCTCCGGTCTGCTCGACTAGTCTGCCTGCGAATCTGAAAAGCCAAACACAGGAGCGCCTATATGGAAGATATTATTGAGTTACTACAAGAGCGTAATGTCGAAGTTCCTGTACCTTTAGATCTACCTGATGAAGACGATCTTGTTGAGATCGAAGAGCAGATTCTGATCTCGCTGCCAGATGAATATAAACATTTTTTGCTTGAAGTAAGTGATATCGTCTGTGGCTCTATTGAACCGGCGACTGTGGCTGATCCAAGTTCGCACACGTTTTTACCTGAATTAGCCGCTACTGCTTGGGATATTGGTATGCCTCGTGAGTATATTCCGATCTGTGAGCATGCAAATGGTTACTATTGCATTACCCAAGATGCAGCAATCTTGCTCTGGCAACACGGTGATACTATCGAAGATGAGTGGCCATCGATCTGGAACTGGGCTAAAGATGTCTGGTTGGAGAGTTAATAAATGAACGGACAGATTTTTCAACAAATTGAAGCTTTTGCTGAGTCGATGATGAAAGCAGCTGAAGCGGATAACGAAAAAGAGTTTTATTCTGTTTATGCTGAATTGGAAACTTTAGCTGAGCAGTATAAAGGTAAGAAGAGTGATCACCCTGTGTTTTGGGAAACACTAGCTGATTTCTCCGAAGAAAACCAAGATGCGATCAAACTTTATCAGCAAGCTTATCAATTGGCCGATAACTTCAAAGAGACAGAGTATAAGGCTTCAATTCAATACTCTTTAGCTCAGCGCCTGTTTGAAGAAGGTCAAAAAGAGGATGCACTTGAAGCTTTGGCTAAAGCGGAAAAATTTGCGGGGTTCACTGAGGATCAGGAGCTTCAAGCAGATATCCAGCAGCTACGTTCTGAGCTCCAATAATCTTCACGCTCTAATGTACACAATTACTAAAAAAAAACGGAGCAGATGCTCCGTTTTTTATTTCTAATCCAACTTAGTCGATACGTACAGCTACATAACGACCAGGTGCTGCTTCGATAACGCTGTACTCATCGTTACCTGGTGCAGCTGGAGCGGCTACTTTCTTACCAGCACGACGCTTCAACCACTCAGCCCAGTGAGGCCACCATGAACCTTCCTGACGCTCAGCCGATTCTAACCAGCTATCAGCGCCTTTACCTAGTTCACCGTTGATCCAGTAGTTACGACGGTTCTTAGAAGCTGGGTTGATAACCCCTGCAACGTGACCGCTTGCACCTAGAACGAACTCGTTTTTGCCTTTAAGCAGTTCAGTACCTTCGAAAGTACCTTTCCATGGAGCAATGTGATCTTCGATTGTAGATAGGAAGTAGCAAGGGATCTTGATCTTACCAAGATCGATCTTTTCACCGCAGATAGTTAATTGGTCTTTCTTAGTTAGACCGTTTTCCATGTACATGTTGTTAATATAGTACGTGTACATGCCTGCTGGTAGGTTAGTAGAGTCACTGTTCCAATACAGAATATCGAACGGAGGAGGCGTCTGACCTTTAAGGTAGTTGTTAACTACATAAGACCAGATTAGATCGTTTGAACGCAGCATGTTGAAAGACGTAGCAAGTTCACGACCACTTAGGTAGCCCTGATTATTTACTTTGTCTTCCAGCTTCTTAATTTGCTGCTCATCAATGAATACACATAGATCACCAGGATCAGTGAAGTCTAGAAGTGTAGTAAAGAACGTTGCAGAAGCGATAGACGTATCTTTACGTGCTGCCATTACCGCTAGAGCTGTTGTTAGTAGAGTACCACCTACACACCATGCTACTGCGTTAACTTTGTCGCTCTTAGTAATATCTTGAACTACTTGGGTCGCTTTTAGGATGCCTTTTTCTACGTAGTCATCCCAAGTGATATGGCCCTGTTCAATCGTTGGGTTCAACCAAGAAATAACGAAGGTTGTTTGGCCTTGGTCAACACAGTATTTTACGTATGAATTGCTTTCTTGCAGGTCAAGAATGTAGAACTTATTGATGCAAGGAGGCACGATCATTGTTGGACGAGCGTAAGTCTCTTCAGTCGTTGGTTTGTACTGAATAAGCTGGAACATCTCGTTTTCAAATACGACAGAACCTTCAGTCGTTGCAATGTTCTCACCTAGAACAAATGCAGACTCGTCAGTCATAGAGATGCGGCCTTTCTCGGCATCACCTAGAAGGTTTTTAAGGCCATCAACTAAGCTCTGACCTTTAGTTTCCAGCGCTTGTTGAAGCACTTCAGGGTTAGTGATTGCAAAGTTGGTTGGAGACATCGCATCGATATATTGCTGCGTGTAGAACTCAAGTTTCTTCTGTTCTTGGTCAGAAAGATTCGCATTTGCCGCCATTTCCTGAAGAAGCTTGGAGCTTAGTAGGTAAGACTGCTTGATGTAATCGAAAACAGGGTTCTGAGACCACTCTTCAGCTTGGAAACGACGGTCACCGCGTGCAGGTTCAGCAACTGATTCGTTGTTTTTACCTGTCAGCAAGTTAGTCCAAAGGCTCATCTGGCTTTGCTGATAATCGGTAATTGCACGGATCCAAACGGTAGGGTCTTCCCAGGAGCGGTTAGCTAACTCTGTCCAGGATTGCGTGAACTTTGTGAAAATATCATCACAGCCTGAAGCTGAGAACATATCCAATACTTTCTTGGTTTCGGAATTCAGGTAGTCGATAAACTCCTGAGGGTTGGAAAGTAGGTTGCTATTGTTGTCCATAGGGTCGCCTTTCTTTGTCATATCCGTCCTTCCATCTTGCGTGCTTCACATATTCATTACGAGTATGGAGTCGTGGAAATACAAGTTTTACGGTTTAACTCACAATATCGCAACTTTTAATTGCGTTTTTATGAATATATCTGTCCAGCATATTCTTGTGCGGTGCAATGTATCAAGGTATTCCTTGGTCGATCACACTAAGGTGTTAAGGCCTTGGTTCAATAAATGTCATACCGATTGTAGATAAAACACATGTTTTCTGTAGTGTTTTTAACTAGTCATCCGATGACGTTCATCAATCATATCGTCGATATGTTGCAGAATTTTATAGCTCTCTTCTTCAGCATTTCGCATGTGCTCTACAATTTCTTGGCGGATTGATTTGTCTTTCTTCCAGTTCTGGTCACGGTAAGAAACTGCTTTTAAAACAGAGTGATGCACGGCTGCATGAGGTGCATCCATTAACTTATAAGCTTTAGTGTTTTTAAAGGATTCAAAGCCTTCCCCTTCGAAATACCACTGACCTAAACGGCAATCAGTATGGCAAACACTTACAGCCTTTAACTCTTCAGAGCGGTCTTTTGTGTCATCTAAAGCAACATAACCATTTTGTTTAAAAATAACGTGGTCGGCTTTTATTAGGGAACCAAAAGTGCAGTCTTTGGCATAGGCAATATAACGTTGAGTATCCTCTGCGGAGGTCGCAATGTCGGCAAACTGCTCTCGAAATTGCTGAACTTGAGTGTTGATCTCTTCTGCTGCTTGTGAGGAAATTTCCGCTTGCTGAACCATGTCTGCAACCCGTTCACTGAAACTGTTGATGGTTTCTGTTACTTCAATCGCAGCTTCTTTTGTTCGATTGGATAGGGCTTTTACCTCATCCGCTACGACAGCAAATCCACGACCTTGTTCGCCCGCTCTAGCAGCTTCAATAGCTGCGTTAAGCGCGAGGAGGCTGGTTTGATCAGCGATTTCGGTAATGATCGATAAGGATGATGAAACCTTAGTGCTGTCGGCCTCTAAGGCTTTAGTTACCTCGGATACACTGGTTATGTTCGCTGTAATACTTGCGAGAGCGCCGCTCATATTATCGACGCTGCTTTGACTATTGGCAGCGGCTTGACCATTTTTGGCCGCGATGGACTCTACTTGCTCCATCTCTTCAGAAATTTTGACTAAATCGGACTGGTTTCGTCGGAGGTTTTCAATCAAATGACTGGTATTTAGATTATGTAGCTCTGACTTAAGTTGGTTGGAGGCTAGGAATTTTGCACCTTCCTCCATCTTTTCCAGTGATGAGTTAATTTGAGAGAGGGATTTCCTCAAACGTCCGGGCATCCCCTTGTAAAGGGCTTTTCGATCATAACGACCTTCAGCAACATAGCTAAAGCATGCGTCGACCTCTTTGAAGTAGGATTCCACTCGATCCAATAGGTCGTTTAGTTCCCAGGCAACTTTGCCTACTTCGCCGAGCCCAGATACAGATGTGATACGAGTGCTAAAATCGCCATCATTGGCTTTGATCAATGTAGTGTTGATTCGCTCCAAGGCATTTATTGCATAGGCATTAGATTTTAATGTATAGACGGTTAAGGCTATTGCCGCGATCATTGGGATGATTTGCCAATAGGGGGTATCAGCAATAAAAATGCTCCCCACTAAAGAACTTAGTAATAATATGTTCCAGCATATAACTAAGCGCTTAGCGCGAGCCCGTAAAAATGGAACGCCGCGACTGGTGCCGTTGGAAAATTGTTTGTCTGACATTCGCATTATTCTTGGTCCAGCCCCATAACAAGTTCGAAATAGCCTTTGCCTAAGGATTGCAGTTTAGAATTGAGCAATTCGATAGATTTTTCGGCTGCTTGGCTAGCAGGCGTGCGTTTTTCTAGTGCTAGCATCTCAGCATAAATAGGGGTAAGGGTATTTATGGCTTGTGGGCTAGGTTTGCGGCGTACGGAGTAGTAACCTGTAAGCTGTCCTTGGGCATCGTAATCGGGTGTTACGTTGGCAAATACCCAGTAAAAAGAGCCATCTCGGCAGAGGTTTTTTACGTAACCAAAAAACTCCTTTTCTTGCTGTAATGTTTGCCACATAAATTTAAATACACCGCGTGGCATATCAGGGTGGCGAATAATATTGTGTTGTTTGCCTAAAAGTTCAGCTTCGTTGTAGCCGGCAATCTGCATAAAGACGCGATTGATGTAGGTGATACGTCCTTTCGTGTCGGTTTTTGACACGATAAATTCATCATTGTTTAAACGTACTTCGGCGTTTTTCGGTATGATCTGGTTTTTCATTCGCTATATAAATTGATGGTTGCGATTAATTGGCTGCGGACTCTAGCATGCAGATTGAAGACATTCTGTGATCTAGCTCAGGTCTCCGGTCGAACGGTCTGAAAAAGCGAGTTAGCAAGGGTAAATAGGGTGAGAGAGTTGGAATTGATGGGAACCGTCGGTTGCCATTTGTGCGATGTGGCAGAGCAATTGATAGCGTCTTCAGTGGATATGCAGAAGTATGCGATCTATCAGGTTGATATTGCTGATGACGACGATTTAGTTGAACGCTATGGTGTGAAAATTCCAGTGTTGTTGGATTTGGAGAGTAAAGAAGAGTTGGAATGGCCTTTTGATCAATCCCAACTTTTAGAATTTCTTCAACGCATATCTAGTTGAGTCCAAAGAACTTGCATGTAGTTTGATAAATATCGTGCTGTAGTTGTTCTAACTCTGTGCATCTTAGTTCTGCAACCTTTCTCGCTATATGCGGAAGATAGATCGGAAGGTTGCGGCGAGATTTTGGTTTAGGTTTTAGATCTCTAGGAATAAGGTAGGGGGCATCCGTTTCCAGCATTAAACGATCTGCGGGAATATCTTTGATCAGCTTTTGTAACTCTAATCCACGTCGTTCATCACAGATCCAGCCTGTAATACCAATGTGCATATCTAGATCTAGATAGTTATACAGCTCTTCTTTGCTACCAGTGAAGCAATGCGCTACGGCGTTGGGAATGTGGTCTCGGTGGCTGTATAGCATTTCCAGCTGCTTTTTATGGGCATCTCGCTCATGTAGAAACAGAGGTTGTTGGTGCGTGCATGCGATTTCAAGTTGCTTTTCAAAAGCACTGACTTGTTGTTCCGGTGTAGAAAAGTTTCGATTGAAGTCTAATCCCATCTCGCCAGCTGCGACGACACAGTCCTCTTTTAATAACGCGTTGAACTCTTGTAGTTGATTGCCTGTGTGATCTTTTACGTAGTGGGGGTGAACTCCCGCTGTGCAGTAGAGATGTTCAGGATATTTTTGGCATAACTCGATAGCTTGGAGGCTCTCTTCGAGTGTTGTGCCTGTAATGATTAGACGTTCAACACCCTGTTCTAAAGCTTGCTGGATTACATCTTCCCTATCTTTATCAAAACTGCTGTCGGTAAGGTTAACGCCAATATCAATCCAGCAAGGATTAGTCATACAGATATCTTCTTTTGCTATTTGTTTATAAAGCAGTTTTTTTGCTTTGGTTAACGGCTAATAAGGCGATTTGCTTATCGTTAAGTAAGCTTGCTTGCCGACCTTCTAAGCGATCATAAATGACGCGGAATGCTAATACACTTTGAACATATTTGCGCGTTTCTTTAAACGGAATCGTTTCAATCCAGATGTCTAAAGGTAGATCGCCTCGTTGTTTGAGCCACTTAGTTACACGGTGAGGGCCCGCATTGTAAGCTGCTGCTGCATAGGCTGGATTGTTATCGAATTTCTTCAGCATATCACCTAAGTAGGCAGAGCCTAGGGTAATATTGATCTCTGGTTTATCTAACTCTGCATTTTTCTTATACGGCACTTCATGCTTTTTAGCTGTAAGTTTGGCTGTTTGTGGCATTAACTGCATTAGTCCTCGTGCACCAACACGGGATGTAGCGTTGAATAGGAACGCACTTTCCTGACGGGCTATAGCAACAGGGAAGCTTAGATCGAGATCGTTTTTAACCGCATGCTCTTTAAATAGTTTTGCATGAGGGTAAGGGAAGCGAAGATCTATATGGTCCCAACGCTCTGTTTTGGCAGCATTGATGATCGCTTGTAGGTGCCAACCCCAAGAACTGGCTAGGTAACCCGCAAGGTTCTTTTGCTGTTCATCCATCTGAGATAGAGCGAGGCGCCATTCTCGATTCGCTTCGGTCAATCGACCTAGTTTGAATAACTCACCTGCACGGGCTGCAGCAGGTAATTTGGCTAACTCATCCAGTTGCTCTTGAGTTACAGCATCTGATTTAGCGTTAAGCTGGAAAGGACTCTGATTTAACTCTGCTGCTAAGAAGCCATAAAAACTCCGGTCTTTAGCGACTTCGGCGATTTTCTCTTTTTGGTCGGTTTTGGGCTTGAGGTGCCTTTCAGCAATGAGAGACCAATATTGCCATTTAGAATCTTTTTTCTCTTCTTCACTGAGATGGCTAATTGCTTCTACAACCGTCTTCCAATCCTGTTTGGCTAAGGCATTACGAATACGTCGCTCTGTTAGTTCTTCAATGCGGTATTCAGGGTCAAGCTGCTTACTTAGCTTGATCGCTTGGCTGTGATAGGTCCAATTCAGGCGTTCGCCCATGTATAGGCTAACTTTGTCTTGATCAACCTGTGGCATCAGCCCGTCGCGCTTTTTAAGCCAAGACTGAGTGGCTGTTATTGGTTGTTTACGATACCAGCGTTTATACGCGATGGCCGCGGCTATAGGGCGTTGAGCTTTATCAATATTATTTATAGTTGAGCCATCAACAAGTTCTGGAGAATTGTAAAGTTTCCAGAAAAGCTCAGCTTGTTGTTTCTGTTTTTTATCTTTGATCTTCTTGGTTAGGTAACGAGCGAGTTTGATCTCATTTTGTACAACGCTCATCCAAAAACGCTGGGAAGCTTCATTCGTTGTTGGTCGACCGGTTGCCATCCAAGCTTTAAACAGTGGGTCGCATGCTTTAGGTTGGGATTTGCCTACCATCCATAGTTCACGTGCTTTATATAGTGCAGCTTTTTTCTGCTTAGAATTGCCATTGAGTAGCGCTGTTTGTTGTTGGCACTCGTAGCGAACGTTAGTAACTGGGTGGTTACTAAAATGCTTACGGTAGGTCGTCCATTTTTTGTTTTTCGCGAGGTGATTTAACCAAGTACGGTTGAGTCGGTTAGCGATCGGTAGTTCTGGATATTTTTCGATAAATGCAGATACGTTCCCAGAATTGGATTTGTAAAGCCGTTTTAGCTCGTATTGATAATCTAAATAAGGTGCTAAAGGGTATTCATTAAGTGCTTTTCGAGCCTTCTTAAAAGACTGGGTTTTGTTCTGTTTTAAGTAGGTTTCAGCTTGCAAAAATTGTTTGCGTTGTTGTTCTATGGAAGCGTACGAAAGCGGTGCTGTAATAAGTAGCGATGTTAAAGTGAACACACCGGTTGTTGTTTGCCAAAAAGGTTTCATCTTCAAGTCCTATGAATAATCCATTATCACTTTATACGATAGATTAACGGCTTAATTAAATAATAATTTACCTGAATGCAGCATTTTCATGCATATCTGTCGAAAATGAGTAGAATAGCGGCCTCAATGAACAATAGCTGACCTATCATGCCTCTGATTCGACTCGATAAAATATCCATGGCCTTTGGCGCCAAACCTCTACTAGATAACGTTGATTTCCAAATTGATCCCGGTGAAAGGGTCGCTTTGGTCGGCATGAATGGTGCTGGTAAATCAACACTGTTAAAGCTGGTTGCAGGTCACCACAAAGCTGATGGTGGTGAGTTTTGGGTTTCGCCAACGTGTCGAATCGCAGAATTACCTCAGGCTATGCCGGCGGCAGATGAGCGTTTAGTGCGTGATGTAGTTACTGCAGGTTTGGGTGATATCCAAAAGCTACGCCAAGATTATGATGAGCTTGCTGCATCTGAAAATGCAGACATGAAGGTGCTGGATAAGCTTCAGCATCAGATTGAAGCGGTTGATGGTTGGCATTTAGAGCAGCGTGTTCAGCGCGTGATTGAGCAATTGGATTTGCCTGGCGACAAGTTAATGTCTGAGTTGTCAGGAGGTTGGCGTCGTCGTACCGCGTTAGGTGCTGCTTTAGTTCAGAATCCTGATCTTTTATTACTCGATGAGCCTACCAACCATTTAGATATTGAGACTATCGAATGGCTAGAGCAGCAACTGCTTGAATTTAAAGGTGGTCTGTTGATTATCTCTCACGATAGAGCGTTGGTGGATCGCTTGGCGACTCGTATCGTAGAGCTTGATCGTGGCGTGCTGTCATCGTTCCCGGGTAGCTATTCTGCTTACATGGATCTAAAGCAGAAGATGCTTGAGGATGAAGAGAAGCAGAATGCTCTATTCGATAAGCGTCTGGCGCAAGAAGAAACTTGGATTCGTCAAGGTATTAAAGCACGCAGAACCCGAAATGAAGGACGTGTTCGTGCCCTGAAAAAGATGCGTAATGAACGAGCGGACCGACGTGAACGCGGTGGAAAGGCTAAGTTCTCTTTAGAAGAAGCGGCTCGCAGTGGCAAGCTAGTTGCTGAACTTAAAGATGTGTCGCTGGGTTATGCTGGCAAACCATTGTTTAGTAACTTTGATTTTGTCTTACAGCGCGGTGATCGTATTGGTCTTATCGGGCCAAATGGTGCCGGAAAGAGTAGTTTGTTAAGTGTGCTTTTAGGTAAGCAGTCTCCAGATCAAGGTGAAGTGAAGCTCGGTACGAATCTGAAAATTGCATACTTTGATCAGTTACGTGCGCAAGTTGATCCTGAAAAAACAGTGATGGATAACATCGCTGAAGGTCGAGAGAGTATCAGTATCAATGGTCGTGATCGTCACCTGATTAGTTACTTGAATGACTTTATGTTTGCGCCTGAAAGAGCGCGGACGCCTGTAAAAGCATTATCCGGTGGAGAGACAAACAGGGTTTTGCTAGCCAAGCTCTTTAGTCAGCCAGCAAATCTGTTAGTGCTAGATGAGCCAACCAACGATCTAGATATTGAAACGCTAGAATTGCTCGAAGAGATTATTCTAGATTTTGATGGCACTATTCTCTTGGTAAGCCATGACCGTTCTTTCTTGGATAATGTCGTGACTAGTACTTTGGTATTCGAAGGTAATGGCCAGCTCAATGAATATGTTGGTGGTTATCAAGATTGGTTGAGGCAGCGCCCGGAACCTGTCAAACAGGAGAGTAAGCAGCCTAAAGCTGAAAAGCCTCAAGTCAAAGAAGCAGCGCCTTCTCAGCCTGCGAAGAAGAAAAAGCTAAGTTACAAACTACAGCGTGAATTAGATGAGCTCCCCGCTCAGTTAGAACAAGCGGAAGCGGCTTTGGATGCATTGCAAACAGAAACGGCTGCCTCTGATTTTTATCAGCAGGATCACGAATTAGTGAGTCAAAAACTCAGTGAGTTACAGGATCAGGAATCACTGGTTGAGCAGCTGATGGACCGTTGGGTGGAGTTAGAAGCGCTGCAGGAAGGGGAGTAACCCCTTCCTAGTCTTGATCCTGAATTCTGACTGCTAAAACATCACACTTAGCACCATGTAAAACGCCGTTAGCGGTTGAGCCTAGTAGAAGGGCGATACCGTGACGACCGTGGCTGCCTACAATAACCAGATCTATATCATAATCGTCGGCGAGTCGGTGGATCTCTGATTCGGTTTGACCTGTGACCACTAACTGTTCAGTGACTGGATAGTCTAGGGTCTCACAATAGCGCTTGAGCTTCTGCTGGGCGTGTTTATCTAGTTGTTCCTGTATTGAGGTTAGATCCATCGGAACATCGCCCCCATAAGCAAAACTGAGTGGTTCAATAACGTGAACTGCATAGAGCTGCGCGTCGTTCGCTTTTGCAAGTTCATAGGCTTTACTTTTGAGCTGGTCAGATTCGCTTGAGAGGTCTAAGGCTAAAAGTATCTTGGAATAAGTTCCCATAACTGCTTCTCCACTAGCAAAGTGTTTAAGGCTGTTGAGAGTGACTTACAGACTCTTTTAACAGATTAGCATAGAGCGTTGCGGTACGTACTCTGGTAATATCGCGACAGCTGATTTCTATCAATTTTTTAATTGGTTGTGTTACGTCTGAGTGTTTTTCTGCCGTCGTGCACAGTCTTTTTTCAACGATTCCGTGCTTTACGGTATTAGGGCTGAGGGTTTAGTAATGGAGTGGATGGTAATCGTCCTGATCATGATGTCTTTGTTAGGCTCGATGATGTGGGTTATGCCCACCAAAAAGCAAAAATACCAAGCATCTCTGAGGCTCAAGGCAAAAGCACTTGGCTTCCAAATACAACTCGAAAAGATGAAGCCTCCCAGAGCGCAGGGCGAAATGGAACCTGATGAGCGTAATATGACTGCTTATCGTATTTTGCGCGAAGGTTTAAGTCGTGAGCAGAAAAATAGCTTCAATACTTGGCAAGTATTCCGGGTCGAGTCAATTGCAAATATCGGTTTGAATCCTGGGTGGTGCTGGGCTAATGGTGAGCGCACTTTATCTGAGCCGCAATTAGATAAATTAAATGCGCTGTTAGAGGAACTTCCAAAGGGGGTTTTCTCTTTAGAATCAACGCCAGCTTATGTCGGTGTTCATTGGGATGAGGCTGGAAATAGTGATAAAGGTGAAGAGATTATGGAATCACTTTATCAACAGCTTAAAGAATTTAGTGAGGGCAATTTTTGATGTTACCACCGGTTGAAGTACCTGCAGGTCGTTACCAGCACTACAAAGGGCCAGAATACGTTGTTTTAGATGTGGCGCGACATTCTGAAACTGAAGAGTGGCTGGTGGTATATAAATTGGGCTACGGTGATGAATCTACCTGGGTGCGTCCGTTAGATATGTTTGTTGAAACGGTCACACTAGAGGACGGATCTATCGTCCCTCGTTTTAAGAAAATCGATTAAAGAAGGCGATCTAGCGAGTCTGCTAAGGTCCCTTGCGAGCGTGGTTTTCTTGGCTGGATCTCTTCAATTAATTTATCTACTGTATCTAGACGTGGTTTTTTAACCGTATGAGGGATATTGGCTCTTACTAGTAAGGCTTTGGCGTGACGGTAATGGGAAACTGCCGTCATGGAATCTTCGTTCTGCAAAAAACGATTGCCTTGGCTTACATGAGCGTCTGCAACCACTGTTATGCGTAACCAATAAAGTTCCTGTTTATAGCTCTGAGCTAGGGTGGGAGTAATCTTTCCTCCTCTTGCCAGCTGGACTACGAGCTTTTCAGCAAAGTTAATATAGATCTGTGCACGTTTCAGTGCCTTATCACTATCGAAAACCTCAGCAGAGGCAAAAGCTTTATCAGCGGTATCTTTCTGCTGAGTTAGGGAATTAAACAGTTCTGAATCTGGTGCTAACATAGCCACCTCTTCAAGAAGAGAGGTGGCGTGCTCATTAATCTTTTGAATGATTTCTGGTTTACAGTCTGCTTCACGCAGCACAGCAATAGCCTGCAGAATGTGTTCTGCCTGTCCTTTTAGCCAAGTAAGACGCTGATCTTTAGCTTCTTCCTGCTGCTCTCGAGTCGTAATTACAAAATTCACAGTAATGGCGACTAGGCCGACCACTGCGATAAGAATTACAAATAAAAGATTATCGTTAAGCATCAGTAATTTCTGGACGATTAAATTATTGTTAATTATGGTGAATATTGTGGCTTGTAAGTGCTGATAGGTAAAGTTCTTGTTGATCCATTGGTCTACTTTTATCGCAATTGCTGCTTGACCATAGCATTCTCAACACTTATATATGCTCCCAAATATTATTGTTAGTTAAGCGCTAAACTCAAATGTGAGCAGTTTTTGCACAGAAACACCGTTATAAGTTGCAAAAATAGATAGTTCGTCAGCGTTTAACCATGTAGCCCGAGGAAAGAAGGACGCTATGGGAAAATCCCTGGTAATCGTGGAATCACCTGCGAAAGCGAAGACCATTAACAAATATCTGGGTAATCAGTACGTTGTAAAATCCAGTGTGGGTCATATTCGCGACCTGCCAACCAGTGGCAGTACTAAAAAGAGCGATCCTAAAGAACGGGCTCGCCAAGCGGCTCTGACGCGTAAAATGTCGCCTGAACAAAAGGTTGTACATAAAAAGAAGAAGGCGCGTGAACAGCTTATTGGACGTATGGGGATCGATCCTGACAAAGGGTGGGATCCACATTACGAAATTCTCCCGGGAAAAGAGAAGGTTGTTGATGAACTTAAACGTCTAGCTAAGAATGCTGACGAAATCTATCTCGCAACCGATTTGGACCGCGAAGGGGAAGCGATCGCATGGCACTTGCGTGAAGCGATTGGCGGTGATGATACCCGTTACCGTCGTGTTGTCTTTAACGAGATAACCAAGAAAGCCATCTCCGAAGCGTTTGAGCAGCCTTCAGCGCTAGACATGGATCGTGTTAATGCCCAGCAGGCGCGTCGATTCCTTGATCGTGTTGTAGGTTACATGGTCTCTCCGCTACTTTGGGAAAAAGTGGCTCGCGGTTTATCTGCGGGTCGAGTTCAGTCGGTGGCTGTTAAGTTGGTTGTAGAGCGCGAAAAAGAGATTCGTGCATTCATTCCTGAAGAGTTTTGGGAAGTTCAGGCTGACACGCTAACGAAAGATAAAGTTGCACTGAAATTACAGGTGCATCGAATCAATGGCGAAACTTTCCGTCCAGGTTCAGAAGCTGAAACGAAAGCGCACTTAGAGCAGCTTCGTTCGGCTGCATTTGAAGTGATCAGTCGTAAAGATAGGCCGACCAGCAGTAAGCCTTCAGCACCATTTATCACATCAACATTGCAGCAAGCTGCGAGTACGCGTCTTGGCTTTGGTGTTAAGAAAACCATGATGATGGCGCAGCGTTTGTACGAAGCAGGTTACATCACCTATATGCGTACAGACTCGACAAACCTGAGTGCTGAAGCAGTTGCGAACTGCCGTGAGTACATTGGTGATCATTTCGGTAGTAAATACCTACCTGAAGCACCTAACAGCTATAGCAGCAAAGAGGGTGCTCAAGAGGCTCACGAGGCGATTCGCCCATCTGATGTAAATGTGGAAGCGACAGCGCTTAAAAACATGGACAGAGACGCTGAGCGTTTATACGAGCTTATTCGTCGTCAGTTCTTAGCTTGTCAGATGACTCCAGCGAAATTCCTAAGCACGCGTGTAACGGTGTCTGCTGGTGACTTTGAATTAGTGACTAAAGGTCGAATCTTGCAGTTCGATGGCTATACCCGTGTTATGCCAGCGAAGGGCAAAGGCGAAGAAGATATTATCCTGCCGGATGTTCAAGCTGGCGATAATCTAAATTTAGTCGATCTGTTACCTAAGCAACATTTTACGAAACCGGCTCCTCGTTTCACTGAAGCAAGCCTTGTTAAAGAGCTTGAAAAACGCGGAATTGGTCGTCCGTCGACCTACGCGGCAATTATTTCTACGATTCAAGACCGTGGTTATGTAGAAGTTCAGAATCGTCGTTTTTATGCTCAAAAAATGGGTGATATCGTTACAGAACGCCTAGGTGAGAATTTCTCTGATCTGATGGACTACAGCTTCACGGCGCGTATGGAAGAAAGCCTTGATGATGTAGCTGAAGGCAGTGCCGATTGGAAGGCGCTTTTAGATCAGTTTTATGCTGATTTCTCTAAGAAGCTGGAAGAGGCGCAGGATGCTGAGAATGGTATGCGCCCGAATGCTCCTACAGAGACAGATATCTCATGCCCAGATTGTGGCAGGGATATGATGATCCGCACGGGTAGTACAGGTGTGTTCTTGGGCTGTTCAGGCTATAGCTTGCCACCCAAAGAGCGCTGTAAGTGTACAATCAACTTAGTCTCTGGTGACGAAGTTGTTAGCGCTGATGGCGATGATGAAGAAGAATCTCGTATTCTGCGTAAGAAGCACCGTTGTAACCTATGCGGCTCAGCAATGGATTCTTATCTGATCGATGAAAATCGTAAATTGCATGTATGTGGTAATAACCCTGATTGTTCCGGTTTTGAAGTTGAGAAGGGTGAATATCGTATCAAAGGATATGATGGTCCTGTTCTAGAGTGTGATAAATGCACAGCTGAGATGCAGCTTAAAACAGGTCGCTTTGGTAAATACTTCGGCTGTACTGAGTGTAAAAATACCCGCAAGTTGTTGAAAAACGGAGAGCCTGCGCCACCTAAGATGGATCCAGTTCCAATGCCTGAGCTTCAGTGCGAAAAGGTTGAGGATACGTACATCCTGCGTGATGGAGCATCTGGTTTGTTCTTGGCAGCAAGTCAGTTCCCGAGAAACAGAGAAACACGTGCCCCGAAAATTGTTGAAATACTGCCGCATCAGTCTGAGATTGATTCGAAATATGAATTCCTGTTCAGTGCGCCCAAGAATGACTCAGATGGAAACTTGAGTGTCATTCGCTATAGCAGAAAGACTAAAGAGCAGTACGTTATGACCGAGGTCAATGGTAAAGCGACTGGTTGGCGTGCATTCTATCGCGATGGTAAATGGGTCGAAGAAGAGACCCGTAAAAAAGCGAAGAAGAAATAATCGGGGATTTCATGAGCGGTATATATCAGGCACGCACGAATCAGAAGTTGAGCTTTACACGACTTCATCTAGAACAGCTTAAAAAAGCGCAAGATGACACCAGTTGGAGCAAGCATGCATTGATTGAGTCTTATAACGAATCAGTGTTGTTCCACCTGACGTCAGCCTATGATGCTTTTTTACGCGAAATTGCTGAATGGTATAAAGTCGATACGGAAAGCTTTCAAGGCTATCGTGCGTTAGCTGCGGAAATGGCCCAGACCGGCGTCGAAAGCCCTGAGTTGACACAGTTAAACAACCTAGAATCCGATGATTCATCTTGGTTGCATAAAATGATGTCCGCTTATGAAGCCTGCTGGCATGGTTCAGATGCCAAACAAGCAGTGACTGAAACTAACAGTGTTTCTGAAATACATGTGCTGCAGATCAATCCTGATCATGCAGAGGATGGTGAAATCATTACTGAGTATCAAACTTGGTTTGATTCACTGTCGGAATTAGTTAATCGCCTCAGAGAAGGCATGCAAGAGTGGTAAATTAAGTGTCAGGACTAACACCCGAGACCGTGCTTGAAATAATAGAACTTGATGAAGGCGGCCTAGCAATCCGGAATATGGACAGCGATGAAGAGCCGATGATTAAAGTTAATTTTTCAGATGCACTTAAAGAACAGTTAAGTGATCAATATCTAGATGTCGCTCGCGTTATGTTAACCGCAGGCATCCAGATGATGGCGGAATCTGGGGTGGGTTTAGAACAAGAGCCTGAAGAAGAGATCCCTCCAACTATTCATTAAGCAATCTCTGATAATGAGCTTCTCTCAGATAAAGCTCATTATTGGGGTGATGATACTTTAACTAGGCGCCTTTACAAAAATGGAAGCTAATACTTAACTATGTTGACGGCGTCTAATTATAATTCCGTGACTTTGTCCTTTCTTAGCGGCACTTTCTAAGTCGTTAAATTCTTCATCATTTAAGTATCCAGGCCATGATATTACAGCGTGGCTAGTGCCTGTGCTTAGCGCTTGTTTAGCAAGCTCAAAGGTACTATGTTTGTTATCAGGGTTGAGCAGAATGACTTTAGTCAGATCAATGCCTGCCTCAATCAGAAGTTTTTTCGGTAATAACACAGGTGGAGCAATCCACACAAACCAGCGATCATCCTGACTTAGTTGTGCAAGCAATGGCATCAACATTGGGATGTTAGAAAAATTCTCATCTTGGACAACGATTTCAGTCATCGTACCTGCAAGCTGATTAGCTGGCTTTTGCTTAGTGAAAATTTTTTCATTTGCAGATGTGCTCTGCATGATTGCTGTTGTTTGGTTCGCGTGAAATGCCATCATGGTTAGTTACCTCTACGTATAACGCCGACGCTTAAACCTTCTATTGCCAGTGGCTGTTCGTTTAAATCCACTACAATCGGTTCAAACTCTTCATTTTCAGCAATTAGATAAACGATGTTACCTTCACGCTTGAAGCGTTTTACGGTCACTTCATCTTCTATTCGAGCGACTACAATCTGCCCATCCTTTGCTGTTTGGCATTGGTGTACTGCCAGTAGATCACCGTCCATGATGCCTACATCTTTCATACTGCTACCTTTCACCCTTAAGAGATAATCCGCCTTAGGATGGAAGAAGTCAGAGGAGATTGTGCAGTGATCTTCAACATGCTCTTGAGCAAGTATTGGCGATCCTGCTGCTACCTGACCAACAATCGGTAGGCCGCTATTTTCCTCTTCCAATTCAGGTACTCTTATACCTCGTGAAGTACCCGGAATAATTTCTATAGCGCCTTTTTTTGCCAGCGCTTTCAAGTGTTCTTCAGCTGCATTGGCTGATTTAAACCCTAAATCGCGGGCAATATCTGCGCGAGTAGGTGGGTAGCCGGTATCGCCAATGTGACGCTTGATGCAATCCAGAACTTCCGTTTGTCGTTTAGTCAGCTTCATGATCATGTCTGTTTGTTTATACAGTATGTGTATTTTTATACAGTATTTTGAGTTTGTAAAGCAACTTATGTTTTTTTATACAGTATTTTTGTTATTAAACAGTCATAACTGTTAGAATCGCGGCTAGATTTTCGATGGAATACGGTTTTGTTAGATAAGCAGCTCAAGCAAACAATACAGCAGGCCTACAGTACTTTTCTCAATAACAGAGGATTGAAGTCTCGCTATGGCCAGAAGTTGATGATTGCTGAGGTTGCGAAAACTTTGGGCGCTATTACTGCCAATTCTGAAGGCGAAAGGACCGGTGGTCAGCATATCTGCGTCACGGAGGCTGGTACTGGTACGGGTAAGACGATGGCCTATCTTTTGGCTTCTGTTCCTATAGCCCAGCAACGCAAAAAGAAAGTTGTTGTTTCTACAGCAACAGTTGCCCTTCAAGAACAGCTTATTCTTAAAGACCTTCCACAGCTGATTAGCGATGCCGGAATCAATCTTACTTATGGTTTAGCTAAAGGCCGAGGACGATATTTTTGTATTTCCAATGCAGAGAAAATATTGGAGCAACAGAATGAATTAGGCCAAATTGCATTGTATGAAGATGAAGTAGCTCAAAAACTTCAGACCTCAGATATTGATGAGGTTAAATCTCTACTTAGTCACTATGCCTCGGGTGAGTGGGATGGCGATAGGGATGCTTTAAAGAATACAGTGCCTGATGCTGTTTGGCGGTTGTCTACTAGCGATCATATGCAGTGTACAAATCGTCGCTGCAGTAACTTTTCAATCTGTCCATTCTTTAAGGCTAGACAAGAGTTGGATAAATGGGATCTGATAGTTGCCAACCATGATCTTGTTTTAGCTGATCTCTCTCTTGGAGGCGGCGCTATTCTGTCGCCGCCGGAAGATACCATCTATGTTTTTGATGAAGGCCATCACCTAGGCACTAAAACTACGGGGCATTTTTCTTATAGCTTACGTGTTAAATCCAGTATCCGTTGGATGAGCAAAGCAACACGCAGCCTCAATAAATTATTGAATGACGCGTCTGATCACATAGTACTTCGAAATTATATCGAGAAGTTAGCTAACCCTTTTGCAGATATGGAAAATTCCTTGAAGGAAGTCCAACTTCTGTTAAATCAAATACTTGAAGATAAACTCCAAGGCCCAAGTGATCGCTATCGTTTTGCGCAAGGTATGATTCCTGAACCGTTACAGTTGTCCTTTCACAATTTTGCTCAGGCTGCTGAGAGAGTCGTTTTAAAATTTGAGCAGATTGTTGATCTTCTGAAAGAAGGAATGGATGGTGAGTTAGCCGATCTGCCCCTAGCTATCTGTGAAACTTGGTATCCGCAGATGGGTGTGCTTTTATCCCGTATGCAATCGATGTATTGGTTAGCTAAGTCTTACGCTGTATCTGATTCGACATCAGGACTGCCGACGGCACGCTGGATCGTTAAAGTAGATGGTAATGATGGCATTGATATTGAGTGTTGCAGTAGCCCAGTGTCAGCGGCGGAAACCTTACAAGAGCACCTTTGGAAAAACTGCTACGGTGCTGTTATTACTTCGGCCACGCTAACCGCTTTAGGACGTTTTGATCGTTTGTATGCTGATCTTGGCATACCAACGGATAGCCCTTGTAATATATTTATGAGTCCATTTGATTTTCAAAATGCGGCCGAATTGCATGTCCCTGCAATGAAAACCGATCCAGGAAATCCTGATGACCATAATGAAGAAATTTCGGCAATGTTATTGCCAATTTTAGAACAGGGAAGTGCATCCTTGGTGTTATTTAGCTCATGGCGTCAGATGCGGTATGTTCTTGAGCGTATGCCTGCTAGTATATCAGCAGATATTCTTGTGCAAGGCGAACTTGCCAAGCATGAAATTTTGCGACAACACAGAGAGCGTATCGATGCTAATAAACCAAGTGTTATTTTTGGTTTGGCTTCTTTTGCTGAAGGCGTAGATTTACCTGGTGATTACCTTACACATGTAATTATTACGAAGTTGCCATTTGGTGTACCGGATGACCCGGTCGAGGCAACCTACGGTGAATGGTTAGAATCGCAAGGGCGTAACCCGTTTCAAGAATGGGTTATCCCGATGGCATCAATGCGCCTCACCCAGGCTACAGGGCGTTTACTACGAACTGAGAGCGATAGCGGCAAAATAACATTGCTTGATCGACGGTTTATTACCCGTCGTTATGGAAAGCAGCTTTTAGCCGCTTTACCGCCTTATCGGCGAAATTTTTCTTAGGAATTGTTGAATTGAGTACAGAAAATAAATCAGTTGAGCAGACTGAAAGTGCTAACAAAAAAAGAAATTCATCTGCACGTAAGCCTCAACGACGTCGTCGTTACAACAATCGCTCTAAAGCAGTGTCTTGGAGCCCTGAGCAGTTTGTCGTGCCTGAGGTGGACGGTAAAAAGCGTTTCTTAGATTTCAACCTGCCTGATGATGTACTTCATGCGGTTTATGACCTTAAATTTGAATACTGTACAGGTATTCAAGCTGAAACTATTCCTGCTGCACTTGCTGGCAAAGATATCATTGGTAAAGCCCAGACTGGTACAGGTAAAACAGCAGCGTTTCTTCTGGGCATTATTACAGATCTAATTGACTATCCATTAGATGAAAAACCACGTTTAGCTGAGCCTCGTGCTTTGGTCGTTGCGCCTACGCGTGAACTTGCACTTCAAATCGCTGAAGATGCTAAAGGCCTAGCGAAGCACACAGGCTTACATGTCGTTAGCCTAGTTGGCGGTATGGATTATGAAAAACAGCGCCAAAATCTTAAGCGTAAGCCGGTTGATATTTTAGTGGCTACGCCAGGGCGACTAATCGATTTTATAAATCGAAAAGATGTCGATCTATGGAATGTTGAGGTGCTTGTTCTCGATGAAGCGGATCGCATGCTGAGCATGGGCTTTATCCCAGATGTGAGAACGATCGTACGTAACACGCCGCGCAAAGGTAGTGATCGACAAACTCTACTTTACAGTGCAACGTTTACGGATGAAGTGCTTAACCTAGCAGAACAGTGGACTTTAGATGCGGTAAAAATCGAGATCGCACCAGAAATTAAAACAACGGATAACGTAAGTCAGACCGTTTATTTAGTCTCTGGTGAGCAAAAATATCGTTTGCTTCGTAACTACATGGATAAGGATCATGCGGAGAAGGTTATTGTTTTTGGTAACCGCCGTGATGAGACGCGTAAGTTAGCAGATCGTCTATGTAAAGACGGAATTAAAGCTGCGCTTATGTCTGGTGAAATTCCACAGCAAAAACGCGTAAAAACGTTAGAAGATTTCCGCAGCGGTAAAATTCAGGTCCTAGTTGCTACCGATGTCGCAGGTCGTGGTATCCACATTGATGGAGTTACTCACGTATTTAACTATCAGCTGCCAGAAGACCCTGATGACTATGTTCATCGCATAGGTCGTACAGGTCGTGCTGGTGCCACAGGTGCATCAATCTGTTTCGCTTGTGAAGATGATTCCTTCCTGATTCCAGAAATTGAAGCTGAAACAGGCGTTAAGCTGGAATGTGTTCACCCTGAAGCCGAGCTGTTAGCTGAGCCTAAGTCTGCTGTTTCTGAACCCGCAATGGAAGAAGCACCTGAAACTACTGCTGAAGCTGCTGTTACAGAAAAAGAGGGCGAAGAATCAACCGTTGAACAAGCACCGGCTGACGATGCAGAGCTTGAAGAGAAAAAGGCTGAAGAAACTGGCGAAGATAAAACGTCTGAAGTAACGCCTGAAGCTGTTCAGGAACCAAACGCTGACCTAGTAGAAGAAAAAGCAAACGAAGACGTAGCTGATGAAAGTGCGGTTGAGCCTGTTACAGCTGAAGAATCTTCGGTTGAGACAGTAACTAACCCTGAAAGTGATGTTGAAAGTGACAGATCAGGACAAACACAAAACTAATCGTATCGCCTCTATAGCTGCAGTTGTTTTCAGCGCAGTCATTGCAGCTTTAGGTGTGGCAGGTTATCAGCGAACGGAAGATCCATTGCAGCTTATGCTTTTTTTAGGCTTGGCTGCTTTGGGCTATCTAATTGTGATTTACCTGTTTAAAGGCGTTAATAAAGTCCTAGATAGTATGGACGATTCGGAAAAATAGTTGGTAGAAGCGAAATTTATCTATGTCTGATATTCGTAAGGTTGCAGTGCTGGGTGCAGGTAGCTTTGGCACGGTAATAGCGAACATTGTCGCTGATAATGGTCATAAAGTTAGTTTGTGGTTACGTGATCAGGAAAGAGCGGATCATATCAACGAGTTCCATGAAAATCCTCGTTACCTTCCTGACTACCAACTCTCTAAAAATATTACGGCATCTTGTTCGTTAGAAGATGTTCTCCTTGATGCAGAACTGGTTTTTGTCTCTATTCCGAGTCAGTCATTTAGGCAAGTGATTGAACAAGCTAAACCTTGGTTAAAGCCGGGGCAGATGCTCGTCAGTACAACGAAAGGCATTGAAGCTAAGACTTTTAGCTTGATGAGCGAGATCCTGACTGAAGAGATGCCTGATGCTTGTATTGGCGTCTTAAGCGGACCTAATCTGGCAAAAGAGGTTGCTGCTAAGCAATTAACAGCAACGGTAATTGCTAGTGATTCTGCTGACGTTAGAACACTGGTTCAGGATATTCTTCATAGCTCTTATTTTCGTGTTTATGCTAGCTCAGATACTTACGGTGTTGAGCTTGGTGGTACGCTCAAAAATATTTATGCCATTGCTGCAGGTTTGAGTGCTGCGCTTGGTATGGGTGAAAATACCAAGAGCATGTTAATGACACGTAGTTTGGCTGAAATGAGCCGATTTGCTGTATGTATGGGGGCAAACCCTATGACATTTATTGGTCTAGCTGGCGTTGGTGATTTGATTGTAACCTGTATGTCGCCTTTGAGCCGTAATTACCGTGTTGGCTATGCGTTAGGTGAGGGTAAAACCTTAGATGAAGCGGTTGAGGCTTTAGGGCAAGTTGCCGAAGGTGTTAACACGATCAAGCACGTCAAAGAAAAAGCTGCTGCGATGGGCGTCTATATGCCTCTTGTTGCAGGATTATATGAGGTTGTTTTCAACCACGCTCCGGTCGCTCAAGTCGTAAAAATGCTGATGATGAGTGAGCAGAGTACCGATGTTGAATTTGTCTTACCTAGAGAAGGCGAATGAATTTCTTTTTAATGCGCCACGGTGAAGCCGAGTTTTTTGCTGAATCGGATGCTCAGCGCAAGTTGACGCCTGAAGGCGTTAAAAGGCTCGAGTTAAGATTAGAGACTGCTGTACCTCATCTTAAAGATGTGGATTGTGTTATTCATAGTCCTTATGTCAGAGCCTGTCAGACTGCGGAAATAGTTAATCAGCAGTTGGGTGGGGTTGAGCAGTTTATTTCGGAACTCTGGACGCCAGAATCTGATCCTGCGAATGCTTTAGCCTTTCTAGAAAGGTTTGAAAGTCGTTCTCCACTCGTGGTTACGCATATGCCCTTAATCTCTTATGTAGAAGCAATTTGCTGCGAAGGTAGTGCACATAATCCAGCTACCTTCAGTTGTGGTGAAATAGCCCAGCTGGAAGCGGATTGGCCAGCAGCTGGGCTCGGGCGTTTAGTTCGTCGTATCTAATTGTTTGATGGCGCCACTGCTATTTCCATCCTCTAGATCCTTTGCCATAAACTGTTGGTTTAGCTGCTGCAGATCTAAATTGTTTAGATAAGTATTCATCGCTATTTTCATTATTTGATCTCGCTCATCATTACGATTCGTATAGTCATAGGCGATGGCTAAATTGCTATAGTAAATCAATTCGGGATTATCTTTGATTTGTTCCTCTGCCCACTGAGCAAAAAGAACAGCGTGTTGGTTGTCATTTTGACTCATCCCTATAAACATATTTCGGCGAAGTATTAAGAATGTGGTGTGATTTTCAAAGTACTGAGATTTTAGGGGCGATTGTAGATAAATGGTTTTTTTCTGCCCTGAATGGATGTAGTTAATAAGTCCAGCATTACCCACTTGCGCTTTAATCAGTAAATTAGTGCTAACTAGTGCAATAGCTGTTGCGCTTAAAGGTATAGTGGTGCTTGCTGCTTTTGATAATTTTGAGGTCGAATAGGTCTTTTTACCTGATTGGTGAACTAAAAATAAAATTGTTAGCAACAAGAACCAAGGTGTATTGGAAATATAAAAGGGAAGTTCTACTTGGGTATGTAGAGTAATTGGAATGAGCAAAGCTGCGTAACCAAATCCTCTTTGCCATCCAAGTTTAGTTAATTGTATAAATGTATAAAGTGTCGCTGCTAATATACCGAGAATAGCAAAGGTACCACCTTCAATAAGCCAAAATATGAATTCATTGTGAGGGTGAGTAAATTTAGGAGATTTACCTAGGTTATAAATCCCCGCTACTTGGGCTTCCATCCGCTTATCCTGAAAAACTTTTTGAAAGCTACCAAGCCCATGGCCAAACACTGGAGCTTCGGTATAAAGCTCCCACGACATGTTGTAAATGCTCCAGCGAATGTCTTGTTTCATAATTCGATCAAACTTATCTGAAGTTTTTTCTAGACCCTGGCTGCCCAGTAGGCCGCCTGTAAATGATGCAATTATTACAGAGGCCAAGATAAGTTTTGATTTTGAGTAGATTTTCCAACGACCTAGAAATAATAAAGTTAATGCCAAGGTTATTCCTAGAGTACCAACTCTAGATCCACTGCTAGCGATATTGTAACTAGCAGCCATGGCAGTGATTATTATGGAGACTATGATAATTGGGTTCTTATTTTTACTTAAAGGACGTCCGATCAAGTAAAAAGCGAGGACTAAAACCGTTGCCATTAAACTTGCTTGGATGTTTACCTGTTGAAATGGTCCTACTGGGGTCAATTTAGGGCTGTGTGGAATAAAGCCTGATAGGATTGGGGGAGTTTGGGTTTGGATAATCCCATACGTAGCAGCAATTAATCCCATTGATAAAAGGATGTATAAACTTCTTTCTATTTGCCTTGAAGTTAGTTCGAATTGATAAAGAGCTATAAAGAATAAATATCCACCACAGATTACCGACAATCTTATTAGCCACTCAGCTGGGTTGTTATTATCAGCAATGTAACTAGTGATAATTGCGCCCAGGGGTAGAAGAGCCAAAGTAAACCAATATCTAGGTAAAATAATTCTATTTTGTTTATAGATGATGTAGCAGGCAGCAGCAATGATCCAGCTAGCGATGATCCATAGGCTTGCATTGTGTGGAATGCTTAAGCCTTCACCGCCCATGTTTGGTTGGTAATAAAAGGGGGCTAAAAGGAACATTATCCCAAACAGTACAAAAAAGACTTTTTGTGGCTTTTTGAGGGAAGGGTCCTTTTCCAGTTCAAGTCGTAGAGTCATGTTTGTTCTGTTCCAATTACTTACTTTAGCTGAGATCTTAACGTAATTTCGGTTTATAGTACCTAACTGATTATTGCTAATAGGGTTTTTGTCTACCTATGCCAAATAAAGTTAGTTTTGAAATACAGATTCCAGGTTATACCGTCGCGGCTATTGAATACGGAGATCCCAATGGTGCTCCAATGTTGGCTTTGCATGGTTGGCTGGATAATGCTGCTAGCTTTGATGCTTTAGCACAAAACCTCACAGGCATCAGATTGATAGCAATTGATTTAATCGGTCATGGGCGATCAGATCATCGTCCAGAGGTTATGCCTTATTATATTTGGGATAACGTAACTGACCTTCATGCTGTTCTAGATGCACTTTCTTTGAATAAAGTCAGTCTCATTGGGCATTCAATGGGGGCAAGCATTGCGATGCTATTTGCAGGTGCTTTTCCAGAAAAGGTCGATCATTTAATGCTAATAGAAGGGTTGGCTCCTCTTTTCTATGACGAGGAAGATTTACCTCAGTTGTTTGCTGATGCTGTGATAAAGCGTAGCAAGATGGTTTCGAAAACCTTACGTCCTTATTTAACCTACGAAGATGCTATTCAGGCTCGTATGAATGGTCGTTGGCCCGTTTCTCGAGAAGCAGCTGAGGCTCTCCTAGATCGTGGATTATCAAGAACGGAAAGAGGCTATATTTGGAGTAATGATCCAAAGTTGATGATGCCTTCTTTGGTTCGGTTTAGTTTTTCACAGATCTCTTCTTTTGTTAAATCCGTAAGATCAGAAGCTATAGTTATAAGGGGATCGAATGGTGCAGCTGATAGCATCATTAATCCTTGGTTGGGTGAGTTTTACCATGCTGAAGTGATTGATATGGAAGGAGGGCATCATTTGCACCTAGAACCTACCCCAGCGGCATTGTTAGCTGAACGTATCAATCAATGGGCATGATGCACCATTATTAATGTTACGTTTTAGGAGTATGGAATGCGTTTATTAGTACCTTGGTTGTTTTTTATTTTTTCAATGAATGTTCAGTCTGCATCCGATGTTAGAGGTAGCAGTGACTATGGATCATTTGAGCGTTTCCCTCGATCTACCATTGTTCAATATAAAGAGATAGAAAACGCGGATTACCGTTTCGTTTTGGGTGGGTTGGAGAAGATTAATGGCGTCATTGCACCTGAAAAAGAGGAGCGCTTAAGCGGAAAGTTGTTTCAACTGACCTACCGAATTCCTCAAAACCATTCCTCCGATGAAGCATTCCAATTTTTCTCAGCGCAGTTAGAGAAGCAAGGAGCAACCGAGCAATTTAATTGTCAGGGGCGGGCATGCGGTAGTAGTAATCAATGGGCGAATACCATTTTTAAGTATTCGAGATTATACGGTATTGATACCACTCAACGAGTAGCTAGCTTCAAACTTAATCAACGTTACTTCGCTTTGTATTCAGTCCAGAGAGGCAACAAAAAAGTTTATTTACGATTAGATGTTTTGGAAATGGCTTCTGATCGTTCTGTTTTAGATAAGAGTGAGTTGGTTCACGAATATGTGGATACTGAAGAAGGCTTCCAAAGACTTTTAGCCTTCATTCAAAATAATCCCAAGCAACAAATTTGGATTGTTTCTTCCGATTTTACAGCTGGTTCCTATCAGGAAAAACTTAATAGTGCGCTGGAGTATGGTAATCAGTTAAAAGCAAAGTTAATCACTAATGGCGTTTTGGCTGAGCAAGTGAATGTACACTCCGTTGGAGCTTTTGGAACAAAGTCAAAAACGGGTGATGTAGCAATCATGATTTATAAAGAAGAGCTTTAATAAGCTCGAAGGAGATCGAACGCTAACTTAATTTTTTCCTAGCTTTAAGTGCTTAGGAGGTCATTATGGCAACAGTCTCATTAGTTCTTGGTAGTGGTGGAGCGAGAGGATATGCCCATATAGGAGCGATTGAAGAGATAGAACGTCGAGGATATGAGATCGTATCTATCTCAGGGAGCTCAATGGGTGCTCTAGTTGGAGGAATGCACGCTGCCGGGAAATTAAATGAATATAAAGAGTGGGTAACCAGTCTCAATTGGATGAGAGTGGTTAGGTTATTAGATTTTACTTTGTCGCGTGGCGCTATTCGGGGTGACAAAATTTTCGTGCAATTGGCTGAAATTTTAGGTTCGCCTAATATCGAAAATTTTGAGATTGATTTTACAGCTGTGGCTGCTGATATAGCCCACCAAAAAGAGGTTTGGTACCAAAAAGGCCCTCTACTTGACGCCATTCGTGCGTCCGTTGCTGTTCCTGGTTTATTTACTCCCGTCGTCAAAGATGGGAGAGTGTTAGTTGATGGTGGCATACTAAACCCTCTTCCAATCATCCCCGTTGTTGCTGCTCAAGCTGATCTTATTATTGCGGTAGATTTGAATACCGGTGATTCCAGTCATAGTCATCTGAAGCTACCAAGTAATCAGTACTTAAAACGCAGCGGTATGAGTGATGAGTGGCATATGCAAGATGCGAATGCTGCTGAAGGCAGTGAAGAGGTTACTGCCGATCAGCCGACAGAGATCGGAGGGCGTATGGATGTTCTACTTAACTCTGTGGAAGTGATGCAGGCGAGTTTGGCTGAATACAAAATTGCCGGTTACCCGCCTGATTTACTCGTACGTATTCCTAAAGACCTATGTAGCTTTTATGAATTTCATCGTGCAACAGAGACCGTTGAGTATGGGCGGCTTGCAACGCGAGATAGGTTGGAAGCGTTAGAAAATGGTGATCCAATCAATTAGCTATTTATCTCGTTTAAGCAAAACGTAAAGGGCTCCAGCGCCACCATCTTTGGCCTGTGCGGAACAGAAGGCGAGTACTCCGTTTAGGCGTTTTAACCACTCGTTAACGTAAGATTTAATCATTGCTTGCTGGCTTTCTGATGAATGGGCTTTGCCATGTACGACGATGACGCATCTCGCTTTGTTTCTTTTCGCTTCAAAAATAAATTTACTAAGCTGATCGCGGGCTTGATCAACTGTGTATCCGTGAAGATCTAAACCCTGTTCCCAAGGGATATGCCCTTGTTTCAGGCGTTTTAGAACACGAAGTTGTACCCCGGGGTTCGCAAATAAAAGTTCTTCGCTAGATTCCACCAACTCTACCGCTTCATCGGATAAACCATCGATAACCTTATCTTCCTGCTGAGTAGCAGCTTGGCGACGGTATTGCTTGTTATGAAGATCACTCTTTGATCTCTTTATCTGGGTATCAGCTTTGTCATGCTTATGGCGGGTTACGCCCTCCATTGCCGACATAAAGTCGATGTCTTCATTCTCACGGGGGTCTTTCATGGTGTTCCTGTGCGAGTTTTATTAATATTGCCCTTTAAATTTAACAAAATATCGGTCCAGACTGAATGAGCGAGCAAGCTTTAACTTCAAACTCTATAACTAATCAGTTACACAGCTTACGTGATTACATCCGTTATGCGATGAGTCAATTTGCGCAACATAAGGTTTATTTTGGTCATGGTACTGACAATGCGTGGGATGAAGCTACTCAGCTAGTATTAGGGGCAGTTTATCTGCCATGGGATGTGAACCCTGCAGTTTTGGATGGTCGCCTTACAGAGGAAGAAAAAGAGCGGGTGATCTCTTTTATCCATCAGCGTGCGGTAGAACGTAGACCTCTGCCATACATTATTGGTGAATCTTGGTTCTGCTCATTGCCTTTCTTTGTTGATGAAAGAGTGCTGATTCCACGATCACCTATTGCTGAGTTAATTGAAAATCAATTTAGCCCATGGCTGCGAGAAAGTCCGGTTGAACGCATTTTGGACCTGTGTACGGGTAGTGGTTGTATTGGTTTAGCCTGCGCTTATGCCTTCGAAGAAGCGGAAGTCGATTTGGCCGATATCTCCTCTGATGCTATCGATGTTTCTAATATCAATATTGCTAAGCATGAGATGGGTGATCGTGTTCAAGCTATTGAAAGTGATCTGTTTTCTAACTTACAGGGTAAGAAGTATGATCTGATTGTTAGTAATCCTCCTTACGTTGACGAAAGCGATCTGGCTTCAATGCCGGAGGAATACGATCATGAGCCAGAACTAGCGTTGGGTTCTGGCCCTGATGGTTTGGATATTACCCGTCAGATTCTTGCACAAGCGAATGATTATCTAACTGAAGATGGCCTGTTGGTGGTTGAAGTGGGTAATAGTGAAGTGCACATGATGGAGAAATACCCACAGATTCCTGTAATCTGGTTAGAGTTTGAACGCGGTGGTAATGGTGTGTTTGCGATTACTGCTAAGGAACTGCGCCAACATCGGGATTGTTTGGTATAATCCCGCCCCTGAATTTTTAAGAACGTTTTGGATGGAATACTGCGATGTCAGGAAATAGTTACGGTAAGCTGTTTACAGTCACTACATTTGGTGAGAGCCACGGTAAGGCTCTTGGCTGTATTGTTGATGGTTGCCCTCCAGGCATCGAGCTTTCTGAAGCTGACCTACAGTTAGATTTAGACCGCCGTAAGCCAGGTACTTCTCGTCATACAACTCAGCGCCGTGAAGCTGATGAAGTAGAGATTTTATCGGGTGTTTTCGAAGGTAAAACTACTGGTACACCAATTGGCTTGCTGATCAAAAACACCGATCAACGTTCTAAAGATTACTCCAATATCGAAGAGACGTTCCGTCCAGCCCATGCTGACTACGTTTACACGCATAAATATGGTTTCCGTGATTATCGTGGTGGCGGCCGTTCATCTGCGCGTGAAACTGCTATGCGTGTTGCAGCAGGTGCTATTGCGAAAAAGTATCTAGCGTCTAAAGGTATCGAAGTTAAAGGTTACCTATCTCAATTAGGTCCGATTGCAATTAACGAAGCTAACTTCGATTGGAATGAAGTACCTAACAATCCATTCTTCTCTCCAGATGCCGAAGCCGTGTCTGAGATGGAAACTTACATGGATGCGCTTCGAAAAGAGGGTAACTCTGTAGGTGCTAAAATCTCTGTAGTGGCTTCAGGCGCACCAGTTGGTTTAGGTGAGCCGATTTTCGATCGACTTGATGCTGACCTTGCTCATGCGTTGATGAGCATCAACGCTGTAAAAGGTGTTGAGATTGGTGATGGATTTGATTGTGTCTCACAGAAAGGCACGGAGCACAGGGATGAGATGACGCCTGAAGGTTTCTTGTCGAATCATTCTGGTGGTATCTTAGGCGGTTTATCTACAGGTCAAGATATCGTTGCGCATATTGCCTTGAAACCGACTTCTAGTTTGCGTCTGCCGGGCCGTAGTATTAATAGTCGCGGTGAAGAGATTGAAGTTGTGACGAAAGGTCGTCATGACCCTTGCGTGGGTATTCGAGCAACACCAATTGCTGAAGCGATGATGGCAATTGTGTTGATGGATCACTTACTCCGTGACCGAGCACAAAACGCAGATGTTAAATCTGAGATACCTGTTATCACCTGATATTAAAATTCGCCAATCGAATCTAGGAAAGGATAAATTAGCGATAATTTATCCTTTTTTGTTTTAGGGCTATAGAGGATTCAAAGCCGTTATGTCGTTTGATCTACTTGATCACTACTCATTAGATAAACAGCCAAACTTTCCGCCAAGGACTTTGCCGGTGGGTTTTATGCTTCGTTTAGCTAAAGCGCTGCATACCTATGGGATGACGGCTTATGAGCTAGAAAATACGATGAAACGTGTGGGTGAGACCCTTGGTTTTGGCGTGCAGTGTTTAGCGCAGCCTACAAACCTCATAATGAGCTTCTCACACCCAGAAGAGCCTGAGCCTAAAACCTATGTTTTCCGTGTAGATCAGGGTGAGGTAAACCTTGAGAGGCAGATCCAAGTAAACACGGTGGTTCGGGATGTCATGTCTGAATCTATAACCGTGTCAGAAGGTGCGCATCAACTTAAAGCTATCGCTAACTCAGGTGCTAGGTTTGGGGTTAAAGGCCAGATGGCCGGGTTTGCTCTGTTATCAGCAGGTATCGCTCATCTTTTAGGTGGTGCTGTAGCTGAGATGCT
The DNA here is from genome assembly GCF_047778115.1 of Neptuniibacter sp. QD48_55. Lineage (GTDB taxonomy): Bacteria > Pseudomonadota > Gammaproteobacteria > Pseudomonadales > Balneatricaceae > Neptuniibacter. Next base: position 1,273,086 of record NZ_CP180555.1, read on the forward strand.
GGTGGCCTTTTTTATCGGCATGCTAACAGCACTTATCGCAGTTAAATTTTTAAAAACCGATTCACTTAAATATCTATTTCCGACGTTATCGGCGATTTTGTCAGCATTAGTGGCTAATTTTGTCGCCAGTTTGGGGTGGTTGTCATCACCTTATATAGCCACAGTAGCTGGGGTGATTGTATTAGTCCCCGGTTTGCCGTTGACCACTGCAGTAGCCGAACTTGCTCGGCAAAATATGGTTTCGGGAACAGCACGATTGGTTTATGCCGGTACTATCTTCTTACAGATAGGCTTTGGCGTAGCCATTGGTAACGCTATTGGAACAGGCTTGTTTCCAGCACAACCTGTGACGTTTGAATGGTATCTACCTGACTGGAGTCTATGGCTATCAATCGCCTATGCAGGCATCGGGCTATGCTTTCTTTTCCAGAGTCGTCCAGTTGATATGCATTGGGTGGTTCTAGGTGGTTGTATCGCTTTTGCAGCAACCTGGTATGGGGCTCAGCTCTTTGGGCAGGTTTTAGGTGCTTTTATTGGTGCCTTTATTACAGGCTTGGTAGCGAACTTGTTTGAGCGTATTTCAGGGATTACCCGAGCGGTCATGTTAATGCCGGGTATTATCTTACTGGTACCGGGAAGTGTTGGTTTTCAGAGCCTCTCCCTTATGGTTGAAAAGAATGTGCTTGAAGGGATCGATACGGCATTTAGCATGAGCTTTGTTGCTATCGCGCTGGTGACAGGGTTGCTGTTTTCCTCATTAATTCTTCCCCCTAAAGAGCTGTGATGGCGAAGGGTTAACCTCCGGGATTAATAGCTGCTAAACTGCTGTTTATGAAGATATGGAAAGCTACGGCTTCAACCGCAGTTTTAACGATTATTGGTGTTTTCGTTTCGCTAACGCCAGTAAATCTTATTGCGGGCGAAATTCGGAAAATTGTGCACCCAGATGGACGGGTCGAATATACCAACCTTAGCGATAAGCAGAGGAAGGTTAACTACACCAATAAAAGCTCCTCTTCACTCAAAAAAGTTTATAAGTACCGTAATGACGACGGGGTATTGTCATTCTCAGATCAAAAGCCTTTGAATATAGGGTTTGAAGTTCTGAGGTTTGATTGTTTTGCATGCAGTGTCGCTTCAACTGTAAATTGGCATACAACTCCATTAAATGTACAAGCGCATAGTGATCAAGTAAAAGCGATGGCTAAAAAGTATGCCGTTGATGAAGCCTTAGTCCGTGCAGTCATACATGCTGAGTCAGCGTTCCGAGTTAATGCTGTATCTAGGGCTGGTGCACAAGGTCTGATGCAACTAATGCCGGCAACAGCGAAAGATCTTGGCGTGACAAATAGCATGGACGCTAATCAAAATATTGAGGGTGGGACGAAGTACCTAGCCCAGCTTTTACAAAACTTCTCTGGTGACCTAACCCTTAGTACTGCTGCATATAATGCAGGCCCAGGAGCTGTGACGCGCTATAATGGGGTGCCTCCCTACGCTGAAACCAAGGCCTATGTTGAGCGCGTCGCTATTCTAAAAGAGCGCTACGCTAAAGCGTTGTAGTTTTCTCGCTCTGTTCTAATAAGAGTGTACTCAATTCAGTCGCTACAGATGAGCCAAACATAGGGTGTGGCCTAGGTGCGATCGCGAGGACGATATCGACAGAGGGTAGAGGGGGTAAACCTTTTTCATCAATGATTACTAGATCTTTACTGATGCTTGAAGTCGCCATGGCACTGATACCTAGCCCTTCTCTTAATAAACCCTTGAGTGCAGTTGAGCTAGAAGACGCGCAGACTAAACGGTAATCGATCCCTTGCTTTTCTAAACCATCAACTGCTGTGGTTCGAAATTTACAATCTGGTTCAAATAACACCAAAGGCAGTGGCGATTGCTCTAGCAGTTCTGGATAACCCCCATGTACCCAAACACCGATATCGTGTTTAAGTAGAAATCCTTCATCGCCATCTGGAGCCCGAGTGAGAATGGCTATATCTAATTCACCCGAATCCAACATCGAGCGTAATTTACTGCTGCAATTGCACTCAATATTAAAATTCAAATCAGGAATTCTGTCGCTGATGAGCTGGCATAGTTGCGGGAGAACCGATTCGGCATAATCATCAGGGCATCCAATTCTTAATGGCCTTTGTGCTTGAGTAAGCGAAAAGTGTCCAATAGCTTCATCATGCAATGCGATAAGCCTTCGAGCATAACTGACTAGCTCTTGGCCTTGGTCGGTCAAACAAAGGTTACGTCCTTCTTTGATGAATAGACTGTGGCCTATCTCTTCCTCAAGCTTTTTCATCTGCATGCTGATTGCACTTTGCGTACGAAAAGTTTGTTTAGCCGCGCGAGTAAAACTTCCAGTATCTACAAAAGCGATAAAGCTGCGAAGTGCATCTATATCCATACAGCGATCATCCATCAATATTTTGAATAGGAGCTATCAAAACTATTCGTTAGTCAGATAGAAAGCAAGTTGCCACAATCTTAAGCCTAGATACGGAGGATGTTATGCAGCTAATTATTGGGAATAAAAATTACTCGTCTTGGTCATTAAGAGCTTGGTTGATGCTCAAAGCTTTTGATGTCGAATTTGATGAACTTAAAATAAACCTATTCACTGATGAATTTTATGAGACGTTAAAGCAGCATACTCCCGTAGCCAAAGTACCTGTATTACTCGATGATGAATTGAATGTTTGGGACTCTCTCGCTATTTGCGAGTATGTTAATGAGCGCTATCTAGAAGGTGCTGCATGGCCGAGTGATGTATCAGAGCGTGCCAAAGCGAGAGCTATCGTCAGCGAGATGCACTCTGGCTTTAATGCGCTTCGGAATGAGATGCCGATGAACTGCCGAGCTAAACGGGCAATTGAATTAAGCCCAGCAGCACAGCAAGATATCCTGAGAATGGATGCTCTTTGGGCAGAATTAAGAGCTACGCATCAACATTCAGGGCCTTGGTTATTTGGCAGTTTTACGATTGTTGATGTGTTTTTCGCTCCAGCTGTTTTGCGTTTTGTAACTTACGGTATTGAGCTATCACCGCAATCCTCTGCTTATATGCAGACAGTTTTACAACATCCCGCTCTTCAGGCTTGGGTAAATGATGCTCTGCAGGAAACCGAAGTGGTTGAAGAAGATGAAGCAGGGGAGCCTGTGGAATAAATTTTAAAATAAAAAAAGCCGCTTAGCTGTAATACAGGTAAGCGGCTTTGCTTTCGCTGGAAAGTTCGTTTTTATTAGGTATTAGTGATCCAATATCTGGCTTAGGAACAGCTGTAAGCGATCTGTTTGCGGATTGTGGAAGATCTCCTCTGGGGTGTTTTGTTCCACAATTTCCCCTGCATCCATAAAGATTACACGGTCAGCAACTTTCTTAGCGAAACCCATCTCATGGGTTACGCAAAGCATCGTCATGCCTTCTTCTGCCAATTCGATCATTACGTCCAATACCTCTTTGATCATTTCTGGGTCAAGGGCAGAGGTTGGTTCATCGAATAGCATAATTTCAGGGTTCATACACAACGAACGTGCAATGGCTACACGTTGTTGCTGACCACCTGATAGTTGTCCTGGAAACTTATTCGCTTGATCTGGAATTTTTACCCTTTCCAGATATTTCATTGCTGTCGCTTCAGCTTCTTTCTTCGGTTTTTTCTGGACCCAAATTGGACCTAACGTCAGATTTTCTAAGATGGTTAGGTGAGGGAAAAGATTAAAGTGTTGGAATACCATTCCCACCTCACGGCGGATCGCTTCGATATTCTTCACATCTTCGATCATCTCTACACCATTAACGGTTAGAGAGCCGCGTTGAAACTCTTCCAGGCGGTTAATACAACGAGTCATTGTTGATTTACCTGAGCCGGAAGGGCCACAGATAACGATGCGTTCGCCTTTTTTAACGCGTAGGTTGATATCTTTTAATACGTGGAACTCGCCATACCATTTGTTGAGGTCCTTGATAACGATGATATCTTCGTTGTTTTCGATATTTTTTTCGTGTTCTATGCTCACAAGGAAAACCTCTTAGTTCTTATGGCTTGTGTCGAGTTTACGTTCGATTGATGCGCTGATCATGGACATGCTGAAACAGCAGATCCAGAAAACGACGGCTACAAAAAGGTAACCTTCAGTCGAATGACCACCTAACCAGCTTGAATTTGCTAGTGCTGTTTGAGTGGTACTCAGCATTTCAAAGATACCGATGATCAATAAGAACGTCGTATTTTTGAAGAGCATGATAAATGTTGCCAAAATATTTGGCATAGAGATCTTGATGACCTGAGGGAGGATAATCAGCAGTGTTTTCTGCCAAAAGCCTAGACCCAGAGAGTCTGCTGCTTCGTACTGCCCTTTAGGGACAGCCTGAAAACCACCTCGGAATACCTCAGCCATATAACCGGACATGAAGAGTGTAAGTACAATCCATACGCGAATCAGTTTGTCTACGTTGGTTCCTTCAGGGAAGAACAGTGGCAGCATTACAGAGCCCATAAAGAATAGGGCAAGTACTGGTACACCACGGAAGAACTCAATGAGAACAACGCTTACACTTCGTATAAATGGCATATCAGAACGACGTCCGAGCGCCCAAAGGAAGCTTAATGGGAAGGCAACGATAATACTCGCAGCGGCTAGTAGTACGTTGAGTGAGAAGCCGCCCCAATAGTCAGTTGATACATACTCTAGTCCAATCCAACTACCATCAAGAATCAGAATAGATAGGAATGGCAAAGCTAAGAAAAGCGGTATAGCGATCTTGTTGCGCAGCTCTTTGCTCAGCATATTAGATGCTGTGATGACACCAACAAGGGCAATTAAGCAAACGTTGATACGCCAAATTTCTTCGGCAGGGTAACTTCCATAGAAGAACTGCTTGGACCAAGCTTTAACAAATACCCAACAAGCACCATCTTTGGTGCAAGCCTCTTGAGTAGCACCAGCCCAGTTGGCAGAGATAAATAGCCAATCGACCAGAGGTGGAATAACCGTCACTAAACCAGCAAGGATAAGCAGTGTCGCAATTGAATTGGATATTGAGTCAAAGAAATTATCTCTGATCCAATGAATTGGACCTACAGTATCACGTGGTGCTGGTTGATCGGGTAGTGGTTTAAATTCTTTCATTTCAATCACTCCCGATTAACGTTCAGCCAGAGAAACGCTTGCATTGAAGCGGTTCATAACAAAAGAAATGGACATGTTAACGACAAAATAAACCGCCATTGTCATAAATACGATCTCGATCGCCTGACCTGTTTGGTTAAGTGTCGTGCCAACAAATACGGTAAATAGATCGGGATAGCCTATCGCAGTTGCCAGAGTCGAGTTTTTAACTAGGCTCTGATACTCACTGTTAAGCAGAGGCACAATAACGCGCATGGCTTGAGGAACAACGATCAACTTCATGATCTTGCTCTCTTTTAACCCGATACTACGTGCAGCTTCTGTTTGACCGTGAGGTACTGCTTGAACACCCGCCCTTACTGCTTCCGCAATAAATGCTCCGGTATAAACCGTAAGTGCTAAGGCAAGTGCCATCAGTTCAGGAATAACCGTTACACCACCTCGGAAATTAAAGCCTTTAAGCTCAGGGAAGTCCCAAGTGAACGGTACGCCTGCTGCAAATAGGGCAACAAGAGGTAAAACAAACAGAATAGCCAAACTAGCCTGTAATACTGGGAACTGCTGGCCGGTGTCATCTTGACGTTTCTTAGCCCAACGCTTGAGGATAAAGATAGAGGCAATGGCAGCAGCAATCGCAGCATAAACAATACCTGCACCACTTTCAGCATTTAGTCCTGGGAAGTAGAGGCCGCGAACGTTTAAGAAAATCACTTCCCCAAGGCTCAAGCTTTGACGAGCGCTTGGTAGTGCTGCCAATACCGCGAAATACCAGAAGAAAATCTGAAGTAGTAGTGGGATGTTTCGGAAAGTTTCTACATAAGCGACAGCCAGCTTTCTGATCAGTAAGTTATGAGAGAAATGAGCAACCCCCATAATAAAGCCAACGATTGTCGAGAGAATGATCCCGATTGTCGAAACAAGAATGGTATTTAATAAACCGACAATAAATGTACGACCATAAGTATGCGTTGCATCGTATGGCACCAACGACATTAGAATATCGAATCCGGCAGTCGTAAACAGGAAGTCATAACCGCTTTTGATACCGCGGGCTTCTAAGTTAGCCAGCGTGTTAGAAATAATACCGTAAAAGAAATATCCCAAGCCTGCTAGTAACAACAGCTGGTAAATAATCGAACGGTTTCTAGGGTTGTTGAAGAAGGAGGGTGATGACTTCACCTGTGGCTTTTCAGACATAATTAAGCACTTATCTTCAGAAGGTTATAAGTAAAAATAGCAGAGGGGCATGAAAAATGCCCCCCTGTTTGATCCTTCCTTAGCGTACTGGTGAAGAGTACATAATACCGCCTTGGTTCCACTGGGCGTTTAGACCACGGGAAATTTTAAGCGGAGAACCCTGACCTACATTGCGCTCAAAGCTTTCAGCGTAGTTACCTACTTGCTTCACAATGTTGTATGCCCAATCAGCAGGGATGCCAAGTTTTTGACCTGCATCGCCTTCAGAACCCATTAGGCGTTTTTGAGAAGGATTACCTTCTGTTTTCGCTTTATCAGCAGAAGCACTGTCGATTTTTAGGAATTCAGCTTCAACCATCGCCATTAGAGACCAGCGAACGACGTTAAACCATGCATCGTCACCTTGACGAACAACTGGGCCTAGCGGTTCTTTAGAGATAACTTCTGGCAGTACCATCGCTGCTGAAGGATCTTTTAGGCCTATACGTAGAGCGTATAATTGAGATTGGTCTGATGTTAGGACGTCACAACGACCGCTTTCGAAACCAGAGCGTGTTTGGTCAGAAGTATCGAATGTGATTGCTTTGTAGCTGATGCCGTTGGCACGGAAGTAGTCTGCAAGGTTAAGTTCAGTTGTTGTACCTGCTTGGATACATACAGCTGCACCGTCTAGTTCTAGCGCACTTTTTACGCCAAGGTTTTTAGAAACCATGAAACCTTGACCGTCATAATAGTTTACGCCAGCAAAGTTAAGACCTAGAGAGGTATCACGTGTGTGAGTCCAAGTAGTGTTACGAGAAAGAATATCGATTTCACCAGACTGAAGTGCAGTGAAACGCTCTTTAGCTGTAAGAGGCTTGTACTGGACTTTGCTTGCGTCACCTAGAACAGCAGCGGCAACAGAACGACATACGTCTACATCAAGACCGCTCCAAGTACCGTTCTCATCTTTTTGAGAGAAACCTGCAAGGCCAGTACTTACCCCGCAAGATACGCTGCCTCTTTTTTGAACATCTTCTAAAGTGCCTGCTTGAGCACCAAACGCTAAACCAAGTGCCATACCTGTAGCAACAACCGAGGTAAGTAATTTCATTCTGTTTCTCCATCCTTTCTGAGGCTTTTATACGCCGCAAAACCGTCTTGTTTTTGTTATTTGTTGTAGTAAGCGTAGGTCATTTATTTAGTTCCTAACAAACTTAGAAGAATACATCGAAAATGGTAGTAAAATTAGACTTTAGTTGTAGTTAGGCTCTAGGCCTTTGGTGGCAAGGGCTGGAGCGTGTTTCGCTAGCTTCTAATGTTGTAAAAAAAAGTTCATAAAATGGATAAAGTAGCAAATAATAAATTTATTTCTGATTGTTTGATCAAAAATGTTATTTGGGTTGAAGAAAAATGTTAGTCCGATGAGTGGGTTAAATTCCGCGGAATAGCAGTGTTGAATAATGTGGAATCTTTGTGCTCTAGAGGGAGTGGAAATGCTTTGTTTTTTACCTTTTTCGGGGTATAAATGCGACCAAAATTTAAGGCCTGCGAAGTTAGGTTTATACTCTAAATTAATGTAGTGCGTTTAACGGTGCTACCCCTTTTTTCGTTAGTTAGCGAGTAAAGCAAGTGACAACGTCTTTAAAAGAAAATTTATACAAAGAAACACTCCATAAAGGTTACGGTCAGGAATTTGATGTTGAGGAAGTGTTGTTCGAGCAACAAACGGATTCTTGGCATCTAATTATTTTCCGTAATCCCGTTTATGGCACTGTTATGGCGTTGGACGGGATTATTCAAACTACGGAAAGAGATGAGTTTGTTTACCATGAAATGCTAACGCATGTGCCAATTCTGGCTCACGGGAATGCAAAAAGAGTTTTGATCATCGGTGGTGGCGATGGCGGCATTCTGCGTGAAGTATGTCGTCACCAGTCAGTTGAACATGTTACTCAAGTAGAAATCGATCAAGCCGTAATCGATATGTGTAAAACATATCTTCCAAATCACTCTGCAGGTGCTTTTGAAGATCCACGTGCCAATATCGTGATCGCTGATGGCGTTGAATACGTTAATCAAACCGATGAAAAGTTTGACGTAATCATCTCCGATTGCACTGACCCTGTAGGCCCAGGTGAAGTGTTATTCTCGAGTCGTTTTTACGAAGGGTGTAAGAACTTGCTGACAGAGGGTGGTGTTTTTGTCGCACAGAACGGTGTGCCTTTCCTACAACAAGATGAAGTGATTACGACTCGTCGCCGTTTAAGCCCGTACTTCAAAGACCAATCGTTCTACACCGCGGCTGTCCCTACCTATATCGGTGGTTTGATGACGTTGGCGTGGGGTTCAGATAATGAGTCATTACGAACGATCGATTTGGAAGAGTTGCAAAAGCGCTATGACAACAGCGGTATCGAAACTTGTTACTACAACCCTCAAATGCACTTAGGTTGCTTTGGCTTACCGCAATATTTATTAAATGCTTTAAAAGAGGCATGATGACGAGTGGCACTATCTAGTTAACGTACTAGTTAAAATAGTTATCTAGTCTACTCGATAGCCGGTTGCCTTCAGGTGAACCGGCTTTTTATTTTTTATCAGCCAGGAAAGGGACCGATCAGCTTATGCCGCAGTTCGATCAATATATTCGCCTTTCTGGATTCTATTTCTTCTATTTCGCCTTATTAGGTGCTTTGGTTCCGTACTGGAGCCTTTATCTCAAATCATTTCAGTTTGATGCCCAGACCATTGGTTCACTGATGGCTTTGTTGCAATTGTCCCGAATAGTAGCGCCCAATTTATGGGGCTGGATGGCTGACAAAAGCGGCAAACGTGTCGAGATAGTTCGGTTCGGTGCGTTAATGACCTGCATAATGTTTGTCGGTATCTTCTGGCAAACAACCGCCATAGGGATCGGCTTAGTAATGTTAGGCTTTAGCTTCTTCTGGAATGCAGTACTCCCCCAGTTTGAAGTGATAACCCTAAGTCAGCTTGGCAAAGACAAAGCTCGATATAGCCGCATAAGACTGTGGGGTTCGATCGGATTTATTGTAACGGTCGCAGGTCTAGGTGCTTTGCTTGATTATATTGATATCCGTTGGTTGCCTTGGATTCTCTTGGGATTAATGATCTTAATTTGGCTGAATACCTTGTTTATCCCGCCGAATACTGCTCAATCAGATTCGGCTAATGTATCAGCGGATAAGCGTAGTTTTACGCAGCTGTTGCTACGTCCGCAGGTAATGGTCTTTTTTATTATTTGCTTCTTAGTTCAATTTGGACACGGAGCTTACTACACCTTTTACAGCGTTTTGATGGTCGATGTTGGATTTAGTCGATCAGAAGTTGGGCTGCTTTGGGCGGTAGGTGTTATCGCAGAGGTAATCATCTTTATCTATATGCATTGGATGATACAGCGATGGGGGATACGCAATATTATGCTGGTCAGTTTGTTACTTTGTGTACTTCGCTGGTGGCTAATAGGTCTAGTCCCGGAAAATCTATGGATAATGCTATTTGCCCAAACGCTTCACTCCGCAACATTTGGAACCTTACATGCTGTCGGAATTGCTTTGGTACATCAGTATTTCACCGAGCAAACCCACGGGCAGGGCCAAGCTTTATTTTCTAGCGTAGGCTTTGGCTTGGGTGGCGCGCTGGGAGCTTATGTTAGTGGCTTGTTATGGGATGATTTTGGCTCGTTAACTACGTTTTCTGTATCTGCTTTGGCAAGCCTCTTTGCTGTTATCTTAGCGTTTGTTTGGATCTTTCCTAATAGGCTAAAAGCTCAACAACCCTTTGTGGACAAAATGTGAAGGTTGTTACAAATCTCTTATGCTGTTGGATCTTTTCCATTAGGCTTATAAGCCATTTTACATCTGAAAGTCACTATGATTTCCAACCTAAGAAAAAGTATCACCCTCAAACTCATTTTTGTACTTATCAGCATTAGTGTCATGTTGGTAGGGGCAATGGCTCTGGCAACACGTTTAAGTTTTCAAGAGAGTTTTCTTGATTATGTCACTGCAGCTGAGCTGGCCGAACTTGATGAGATGGAAAAAATCTTATCTGAAAAATATAGAGAGGAGGGCTCTTGGGACTTTGTTGCTTATAACCATCGAGTATGGAGGCAATATCTTCCAGAAAAAATAAGGTCGAAGCATAAGAATAAAGGCCCCAAAGTTTATGGGGGAGGGCATGAAAGCTTACTTCGTAATCATCGCCAGGGTAAGAAACCCCCACCAAAAGATCAAACTGGTTTAAGCAAGAGGTTGAGGCTATTAGATACAACAGGTCATCTTTTAATTGGTCCCCCTGATAGCAATGGACGGACTATGGAAAGGCCGATCGTACTAGATGGAAAAACCATCGGATTTTTAAGCCTCTCATATGTCCCACTTCCAATTGCTGGAATCGATGAGCGCTTTCGAGAAGATCATCAAAACGTTATCTATTACATAGCAATAGCCTCCTTGTTGTTAGCCGTTATAGTCGGGATCCCTATTGGTAGGCGTTTTATTAGACCTGTTAAAGCGATTACTGATGGTGCTCACGAATTAGCACAGGGTAAATTTGATACCCGCATTGAAGTAACGGGCCATGATGAACTTGGTCAACTTGCACATGACTTTAATGGTCTGGCTATGGCTCTAGAAAGAAATGAGAGTCTTAGACGCCAAGGAATGGCAGATATCTCTCATGAACTTCGTACGCCACTAGCGTTAGTTCGAAGTGAAATTGAAGCAATGCAGGATGGGATCCGGCCTTTAAATCAACAACAATTGGAAAAGCTTCACAGCTCTACGCAACAATTGAGCAGTTTAGTTGATGACCTATATGACTTAGCTCTTACTGATGCTGGAGCACTTAACTATCGGAAAGAGGATATTAATCTAGCCGAGATGTTAGAAAGTGCAGCAAGTTCAGCTGAGCATAGTTTGTCGTCATCCGGTTTGTTATTTGAAGTAGATATATCGCCAAACCTTCCTATATTTGGTGACCCAAAGCGACTACGGCAAGTTATTGATAACCTTTTAAAAAACAGTCGACGTTATACCGATCGTCATGGCACTATTCAGCTAACTGCTTGGATGGAAGGCAGTCTTGTTAATTTCTCTATAGAAGATAGTGCACCAGGTGTAGATTCAGATGTTCTACCACGATTGTTTGATCGGTTTTACCGTGAAGAGGGTTCGCGTAACCGAGCAACAGGTGGAGCGGGTTTAGGTTTATCCATTTGTCGAAATATTGTTGAAGCTCATCAAGGTTCTATTACAGCAGAGCCATCTCTTTTAGGTGGGTTGAAAGTAACAGTGTCTCTTTCTGTCGAAGGATAAGTCTTATTCCAAACTAGTCATGCCTGGAGCATAACTAATTTAGTTTGGGCGTATGGCACATCAACAAAATATCCTGATAGTCGAAGATGAAGTTGGTTTAGCAGAAATATTAAGAGATTATCTGCAGGCATCTGGCTTCTCTGTCGAGATGATTCACAATGGCCTTGAGGTCATTAGCTGGGTAAAAAACAACTCACCCGATATGATTCTTTTGGACCTAATGCTACCTGGCAAGGATGGCATGGAAATTTGTAAAGAGGTCCGAAGCTTTTCCAATGTTCCGATTATTATGACGACTGCTCGAGTTGAAGAGATTGATCGTTTGTTAGGTCTTGAACTAGGTTCTGATGACTACGTATGCAAGCCATATAGTCCGCGCGAAGTCGTTGCGCGTGTTAAAGCCGTGATGAGGCGTATGGCAATGATCAGTGGTGAAACGCCAACGCAAATTACCCCAATTAAATTAGATCAAGATAGATTTTTAGCTTCTATCCGTGGTGAAGAACTAGAACTTACTCCTGTTGAATTTCGTATGATGCAAACCTTTTTGGATAATTTAGGTCGGGTGTTTTCTCGTTCTCAGTTAATGGATAAAGCTTACGTGGATCAACGAGTTGTGAGTGATCGAACTATGGATACACATATCAAAAATCTACGAAAGAAAATGCAGCCTTATTTCACCGATAGTGATGTCATTCATTCTGTTTATGGAGTGGGTTATAAGTTTGAGTTGCCCCTATAGCGGTTGTGAAAACAAAAAAGCAGCCAAACAGGGCTGCTTTTTTTCTAGCTTTAAACACTTAACTGTTAATTAGAAAGTCCATTTTAATTTCGCAGATACTGATTGATTATCGAAGCCACTGCTGGTTTCTATATCGTAAGCAACTTCGACGTTGAGGTTTTCATCTTTCTGATAATTCAAACCAAAGCCTGCTTTAATGCTCAGTTCATCAGCTTTAACTCCTTCGGTGGCAAAGCTTACTGAGCTCTCTCCAGCGTAACTTGATGTAATCGCATCATTACTACCAAGTAAGTCATAATTTAAGCCGCCGTTAGCGCTAATCGATACTTTTGGTGAAATCTGACGCTCAAGTGTTGCTCCAGCACCCAGTAATAGTCGTTCGCTGTCGCTGGAATCTACATTAAGGTTAAGTGCTCCAGCACCTGTCTCTGAATAACTCTCAGTAGTTTGATACTGGTAATTTGCTTTTACGTAAGGAGAAACAGTTGTTTGTGAGTTAAGTACATAATCTCGGCTTAAGGTCCCCGATAGTTGGGCACTGTAGCTGTCGTATTTAGCCGTCGCGGTAGTACTATTAAGTGTAACGTAGCGGTTAGAGCTGTTTTTATGCATGCCCAAACCTGCTTGCCAATCTAGGTAAGTTTGACCGTCGATGACAGGCAATGAGCCATAGACTATGGCATTGTAACTGTCGACTTCACTATTTTGGGAAACGTCATTCACATCGATATCACTTTTACTGTAGAACAGTGCCGCACCGATACGATTATTTGGTTGTAGTTCTGTGTCAAAACCTAGCGCGGTACCGTAGGTATCCGCATCATATCCATAAGCATCGTTATTATTGCCTTGCTCCGCACGACTGTAGAAAGGCTTTACCCAGAAATTACGATCTACCAACATCTCATCACCCGTTGATATGCCACTGCCACCTCGTGTATTGCTCTGGCGGTTTGATACTACATTACCAATAGTGCCACTGACATTATTGGCAGTATCGCCAGTTGCTTTAGCTCCATTTGGTTGAGTGCTAGTTATAGCGGCAGAGATTTGTTCAGCAGAAGAGTAGGTTTTTAATTCATCTAGTGCATTTGCAAGTTCTGAATTACTCGTTCCATTGGTAAAAATATGATCCCAGAACTTTGCAACGTGATTGGGCGTATTGCTGGAGCCAGATAGGGCATCACTGAAACTATGTCCTTGCGTCACTGTCACATCAACAGTATCACCGTCTAGAGTGGTTGTAGCATCTAGTAAATAACTACCATCAGTGAATGTAGCTCCGGAAATATCGAGAGAGGTCGTTGCTTCAATTACATCATCAAAACTATCGCCAACGGATATATCACCGTCAAAATTGAAATTAACGACTGAACCTGAGGCGAAAGTAGCTGTTGTAGCTGACCATAGTGAAGCATTTTGCATGGAGCCTAGACCTAGGTTAATTACACCATTAGAGCCTTGAGCATAGCTCCCATCAGAATAGGCTTCTTGATTTGATGCCAGATTGATCGTGCCGTTGTTGATAAAGTCGACATTGGCATCGACCTCTACCAAACCACTAAGCGAGCCATTGTTGGTAAAGGTGCCGTTACCATCATTAATACGTACCGCGTAAGCAGTTGCAATAGGTCCAGAGGCAGTTGCACTGACATCGCCGTTAACGACCAGATCGCCGTCTAAGGTATCAATTTTGATGGCGTAGCTGGTAGCATAGTTCCCATCCTCTGATACATTAGCTGAGACCGTTATATCATTCACGACAACGGCACTATTACTATCAACGGTATCAGCTAAGTTCAAACCATATAGATATGCGGAACTGTCTGCCTGTGCGAAGAGATCAATTGAACCGCTCGAGATAATATTCCCATTCGCAATCGCATCTGTTTTTATACCATAGAGATACACATAATCACCGGAGTCAGCAGTAAAGGTCATTTGGCCTGAATGCGTGATTGAGGAGTCTTCTAGCTCATCGACATCAAATCCATAGATGTATATATCGCCATCTGCTATGACGGAGGCTGAAAGGGAGCCGCTGTTGGTGATTGAACCATATAGGTAGTCACTAGTAGCGCTTATAAAATAAGCTCTTGTGTAACTGTTGCTGGTGAGGTCCATATTTACCGTACCGCTATTTACAATAGATCCATTTACGGCGCCGCTATTAAATATCCAGTAAACCCTGGAGTTAGTACCTGAAGATGAAACAACATTGGTAGTGCCGCTGTGGTTTAAAGTACCGTTGAGATCCCCATCAAAATAGAAGCTGTAGTTATAACTGCGGTCCGAAGTTGCATTTGTAGTTAAGTTAATGGTGCCAGTGTTATTTATCGAACCATTAAAATTGTCTTCGGTATAAACGAGATAGTTATTAATTTGGCTGTTTTCTGAGCTTGAAAGAAGAGAGTAAGTACCGCTGTTGGTGAAATCAAAATCATCAGCTACCGATAAGTTCATACCTATGTTGGTAATGGTTCCATCTTCAGAACTGGCGGTTTGTGTAATCGTTCCGCTGTTAGATACACTGCCATAAACTTCACCATCCTCCTGATCTATAAGATAAAGGTAGGCATTTGCATCATCTTGAGCGGTTGTATTTAAGTTGATGATTCCAGAGTTACTGATATCCGCATTCATATCATTTTGTGACTGAATAAAGTAACTTGAAACCTGACTAGTATCGCTGATTGAGCTGATGTTAATTTGGCCGCTGTTTGAGATTAATGTGCCATTATCTAGGGTTTCGTCAGAATCTATGTAGATTGCAGTGGCTTCACCTGTATAGCTTGATGCCGATAAATCGATTGTGCCTGAATTAGATATTAAGCTGGTGGAATCTGTGTTGTTGGGGTCTAAGTATGTAACAGAAGCATTTCCACCCGATGCCGATGCTAGGATAGTACCGTTATTGGTTATGGATCCGTCCATATAGCTGCTACTGAAAAAAACATCTATATCGGAAACACCAGTGCTAGTCGTTGTGTTTAAAGCGATATCGCCATTATTGATAAAACTACCGGTGCTTTCAGTCCCGCTACCAAATTCAAAACCATTAATTTTAGCACCGGTTGCCCCTATAGCCGTTGCAGTAATACTGCCGTTTTGGGTTTGTGTCGTCATTAGGTATTCTTGATAGAAAAATTCTATATCAGAATTACCATTTGACGATTCTGCTATGGCGATGATGGTGCCGTCTAAGTCTAGATCTATATAGCTGTCGCCAATATTTATTACTTCAGCATCAGCATGAGTATAACCTTCCGCAGATAGGGTTATATTGCCGGGAATGAAGCTACTCTGAGCATCAATAGAACCGCCTAGATAGATGCCTTTAGCATATGCCTGACCTGCCGATGAGATAGAACTGACGTTAACATCGCCGTTATTAATGAGGTCAGCATCTTCAAGATCACTAGCATAAATACCATAAGCAAAACTGTCGGCATCATTATCAGTAGAGGCTTCCAGAGTACCGTTATTGATAAAGCTACCACCATTAAGGTCTTGATATTGAGCGTAGATGGCATAGCTTCCCAATACTTGATTGTTGCTGCCTGTATTCGAGGCTGAGATAGTCCCATTGTTAGTTAATGAGCCCGTAATGTCGTTGGTCAGTGAGCCGCCATTATTGAAGTAAATTCCATATACGTCTGTGGCGGCAGTTGAGAGGGAACTTGCGCTGATGGAGCCATCGTTGGTGATATTACCTGCGTAGCCTTCACCGCCATTAATTGCAATCGCGCCTGTCGTTCCGGTTACCGAGACGCTTCCTGTCGAGGTGATATCCAGATCTTCGTTCTGAGTTAGATTTTGCTCGGTGATTTGCTCATCAGAAATTACGGTGGCTAAAGTGTGATTCGCTTGTGCCATTATCACTAGGCTAATTGCTGTACCTAGTAGCGTCTTATGAAATGGTGCTTTGCCCAAGTTCATATCCCTATCCCTAACTGCTTGTTTTTGTTGGTGCTATTTCAACAATAAAATGAGGAGTAAATAGGGAGAAAATGTGAAGAAAATGTGAAGAAAAGGCCGAAAGTCGAAATGAACTGTAAGCACACATACATTAGTTATTTAACATTGCTTCCCAGATTTTTGACCAGCCTTGTGTGTGACTCGCGTTCACATTCTTAATTTGGATGTTCTCTGGTTTATGGCTAGCGGAAACAAAGGCATCAGCTATAGATTTTGGGACGACAATATCCTTATTCCCGACAAGATGAAGTTGGGGGATATGATTCAGCTCAGTGGCGACGTCGATAGGGTTGAGGGACTCGGTCAATTGCGAAACATGATGTAAGCGATTGAGTCGTTTATGGTCCAGATTTCCCGCAATAGTCGTGATTTCTCGTACATCATCGCGCTCGGCAGCAGCAAGAATTGATACAGCTGCACCTCCGGAAAAGCCAACTAGCTCGACAGTTGATAGCGAGAAATGGCGCTTAATTACATTGATCGCTTGGTTGGTGGAGTCTATGACTTCTTTAGAAAACCGTTTGTTAGACCAATATTGGGAACCGCAAAGGTTGTTTTTGACGTACTGGCAGGGTCGCGCTAGGTATAAAATATTGGCTCGATGATCTAAGGACGCAAGTTCAAGCGCTACAGGCTTTATAGGAGTTGGGTTCTCAGATAATTTGTGTTTGCTAATCCAAGCTAAACCATCACCTTCAATGTAAACATGAAGGGGCTTGGTGGAATCTTTAATGCGATAGTAACTTTGCAGCTGAAATGAATGGGTCTGGATAATTAGGGGTTCTAAAGCAGAAGCATTAGCGATGTTCTGAGCGTTCATTTTTCGTTCTGCCACTGAACTGACGGACAGAGTTTGGCAGCCAGTTAAGAACAATAATAAAAGAGCCACACAGGGAAAATTGACCCTATTGAACATTTTAAATCCCCTAAAAATCCAGTACGAATTACATTAGCTCAAACCTATCATCGAATTAAATAGGAGAATGCGAACAAAATGTGAAGATTAGAAATTAGCGAATTGAGCTAAGACATATTGCACCAAACGATACGATTACTTCGTAAACTGCAGTTAGGAATCTATCCCTTATTCTTGTCAACGGTAGTAAATAGCCGCTTTAGACTACAGCTATTTAATACTCTCAGATCGCTGTTTTCTACATGAAAGCATCAGCGCCCAAAACTCTGAAAAGTCATTAACGACTACGTCAGGTTTATAAGGGTAGCGTTCATTCCCTGGGAATATTTTGTTAAGCCAGGGCTGATCCCACTGAGCACCGTTAAAGAATACACTGGTGATACCTGCAGATTTTGCGGCTATTACATCGGTTGTGCTGTCTCCTACGTACCAGATATCCAAGCCTAGATCGCAATTTAGATTGTCTGCAGCTTTTAGAATTTGGTCAGTGTGAGGCTTACGCTGAACTGTATCATCACCACAAATTTCGGTATCAAAAAGGTGTGCCCAACCATCATCAACGGTATTGAGTTCGTGAATAAAGAATTCGCGATCGCGGTTGGTGATGACGCCGACGGTTAATCCTAGTTTTCTTAGGCCCTCAAGCATATTCCGAACTTTGGGTTCAAAGGGCAGAGCTGTGCCGTAGTATTTGCGGTAATGCTCAGTAAAGCCTTTGTGAGCGAGCTTTTTGGCAATTTCATTGTCTGCAAAGAGGATCTCGAATATATCGGTTCTGGATATCTTGCGATCGAGTTTTATTTTGGGGTGAAGGCTAAGGTTCTCTCGGACATATTCTACAAGCCGTTGATCATCGGGGGATTTGCATTTTGCTGAATCAACCAGCTGTTCTAAAAGTCCCATATTTCGTAGATCTTTGAGCATATCATCCACCGCGTGATACATCGCATCCAGAGTATCTACAAGAGTGGCATGCCAATCAAAGAGGACCACTTTAGGGTAGGTTAGATTCACGACAGCAGGGTGCCAATCAGGTTCTTCCCTCTGCGGTTGAGGCTTTCTTGGTGGTAGTCGTGGAGGCCGTTGTTGTATTAATTCTGGGTTGGTAATGCCATTGCGGCTTTGTAATACGAGATCTAATAACTCGTCAAAATCATCAACGATAATATCTGGATCGTATTGATGGTGAGCCGTTTCAGCAAAGACTTGTTCGAACCAGTGAGGGCTCCACAGCGCGCCATTATAAAAGACCCGTGTCACGCCAGCTTTGGTGGCCGTCATCATATCGGTAACGCTATCGCCCACATACCAGAGGTGCTTATCAGCGAGCTCGTCGACTGATCTGCTTGCCTGAATCATCGAGCTAGGGGCGGGTTTATAGTGCAGCATCTCATCGCCGCAAAGTGTGACATCAAATAACTCTTTCCAGCGGCCATTTTCGACAGCCGCTAATTCGGGTTCTAGAAATTCACGGCTACGGTTGGTTACAACACCAATTTTAATACCTAATTTCTTTAGATAAGTGAGGTAATCATACATGCCTGCTTGGAAGGGCTTTACACTGCCGTAGTGGTTTCGATAGCAGTCATTGTAAGCCTTGTGGGCAATAGCATTAGCTTGGTCGTTATCGCCAAACAAAACCTCAAATACATCGGTTCTGGATATGCGTTGTTCTGCTAAGACCCGTGGATGCAGATGTCGATAGATACGGATATAGCGGATGAGCTTTTCGTCATCTTCTGTCTTGGCATTCTCTTCGGGCAGAATGTGTCGGGTGAGATTTAGCTCGTCTAATTGAGCAAGCATCTCTTCGATGGCTTGATACATTGCGCCGTGGGTATCGACAAGGGTGCCATGCCAGTCAAACAGCATGAGCTTAGGGTAGGGGAGTACTACGGTATCCATATCTGATCTCCTCAGCCAAAATTGAGGGTGGCATAGAAATCAGTATAGACAGGATATTGATTGGGGAACCTACGAACAAGTCCAATACGACCCAGGCTTACAGTGAAATTGAAGCACGAGGCAACGATTACAGGCATGCTGGTGGCCTGTCGAAAATCATTAACAAAGTGATTCAGTTGCTCTGTAAGCCCCGTTGGGTGGGTTCTAAAACGACCATCTACTTTGTCAGTCGACTTGAAAAGGTCTAGACATTTCACTGCGCCGACTTTCGCGTATCTGGTCGTTTTATAATCCACTGGGAAAGTATGAGACTTCTTCGCAGGCTCCTACAGAAAAAGCCCCCAGTAGATTTTCTCTGCTGAGGGCTTTTGGCTATTTATGCAGGGACGTTTTATACCGCTAGAAGAAGCTTCTCTAGCTTGATCTGATCGGCTGCAAAGCTGCGGATACCTTGAGCTAGCTTTTCTGTAGCCATCGCATCTTCGTTCATCATCCAGCGGAATTCTGCTTCGCTCAAAGAAAGTTTACCTTGCTCGGAAGCTGCGGATTCAGGTGCAAGTTTAGTTAGCAGCTCATCAGTGCTGTCCTCTAATTCTTGCATTAGGGCTGGAGCGATTGTTAAGCGATCACAACCTGCTAGCTCTTGGATCTCGCCAATGTTACGGAAGCTCGCACCCATTACGATGGTGTTGTAGCCATTCGCTTTGTAGTAGTTATAGATGCCAGTTACTGATTGGACACCTGGATCGTTAGCACCCGTAAAGTCGCCTTCTTCGTTCGCTTTAAACCAATCAAGAATACGGCCAACGAAAGGAGAGATTAGGTAAACGCCAGCATC
Source organism: Neptuniibacter sp. QD48_55 (assembly GCF_047778115.1). Classification (GTDB taxonomy): domain Bacteria; phylum Pseudomonadota; class Gammaproteobacteria; order Pseudomonadales; family Balneatricaceae; genus Neptuniibacter. The sequence continues at coordinate 1,293,119 of NZ_CP180555.1, forward strand.
TGCGCATGCTGCCGCTTGGGCAAAGCTAAATAGCAGAGTTAGGTTACAGTTAATGCCTTCTTGCTCAAGCTGACGTGCTGCTTGAATTCCTTCCCAAGTAGAAGCAATCTTAATCAGGATACGATCTTTAGAGATACCGGCTTCTTCATAAAGGCCGATCAGCTTACGTGCACGTTCCAATGTTGCTTGCGTGTCAAACGATAAACGTGCATCGACTTCTGTCGAGATGCGACCTGGAATGATATTTAGAATTTCACGACCGATCTCTACCGCAAGGCGATCAGTCATGTTGTCCAGTACTTCTTGCTCGCTACCGCCTTTTTCAGTCGCCCAGCGCTTAGCTGTTTCTAATAGAGCGCTGTATTGTGGAAGCTCAGCGGCTTTTAGCAGTAGAGATGGGTTAGTGGTCGCATCAACAGGTTTAAAGCGAGCAATGGCTTCGATATCACCGGTATCAGCAACAACAGTAGTAATTTCTTTTAGCTTTTCTAACTGACTTGTCATCTTTCTAGTAGTCCATTCTAATCTGGTACACGTTCCAGTGCTTCAAAGAGTACATCAATTGAAGCGCCAGGTTTATGCGCATTTTCGCTAATAAAGCGGCGGAATTGTTTGCCGCCCCGTTGCGCGTGAAATAGCCCAAGCATATGCCGTGTGATGTGGTGAAGCGAAACACCTTCTGCTAACTGTTCTTGAATATACGGCACCATCGCTAGAGCAGCCCCTTTACGGCTGATCTTCTCATCAGGGCAGTTGTATAACTCGTTATCTACATCTGCCAAAAGATAAGGATTTTGATAGGCTTCGCGGCCTAGCATTACACCATCAACATGTTGCAAATGTGTGTGACACTCTTCGAGAGTCTTGATACCACCATTAACGTGAACTTCTAAATCAGGGAATTCCTGCTTTATTTGGTAAACCCAGTCATATTTTAATGGCGGAATATCGCGGTTCTCTTTTGGGCTTAGGCCCTGAAGAATCGCTTTGCGCGCATGGATAATAAAGACATTACATCCACTGCTACGTACTGTCTCTACAAAGCTGACTAGCTCTTCATAGCTGTCCATATCGTCGATGCCAAGACGGTGTTTTACCGTAACAGGGATCTTTACAGCAGCTTGCATCGTTTCTAAACACTCAGCGACTAACTGAGGGTGAGCCATTAGGCAGGCTCCGATCATATTGTTTTGAACACGATCGCTAGGACAGCCAACATTAAGATTCACCTCATTGTAACCATAATCCTCAGCCATCTTGGTACATTGGGCTAAATCGGCTGGGTTGCTGCCACCTAACTGCAATGCAACAGGTTGCTCTTGCGTGTTATAACGCAAAAATCTATCTGCTTCGGCATGGATCAAAGCACCGGTTGTCACCATCTCGGTATATAAAACCGCTTGGCGACTTAAAATGCGGTGAAAATAACGGCAGTGACGGTCCGTCCAGTCCATCATTGGTGCAACGGTAAAAC